>VBDY01000029.1 GCA_005882775.1 Chloroflexota bacterium
CGGCTGGCTGTTGACGTCCTGGGCGACATGCTCTTTGCGCCCCGGATCGACCCCGCGGAGCTGGAGAAAGAACGCCTGGTGGTGCTCGAGGAGCTGCGCATGTACCAGGACTCTCCGCAGGAGTACGTACACAGCCTCTACGAGCAGCTCAGCTGGCCCGACCATCCGCTCGGGCGGGACGTGGGCGGCACCGAAGCCTCGGTCAGGTCTCTCACTCGCGAGGACCTGGTGCGTTACCTGGAGGAGCACTATCTGCTCCGCAACCTGGTCGTCACCGTCGCCGGACCCCTCACCCACGAGGAGGCTGTCGGGGTGATCGCGCCCCAGCTGAAACCACGTGGCAACGGAGCCGCCCCGCCGCGCTACTTACCGTCGGGGCCCAACGGAATGCGGCCCAGGGTGCTTCTCAAGACCAAGAAGACCGAGCAAGCACATTTGTGCATGGGTGTGCACTCTCCCGGATACCTGGACAAGGACCGGTATGTGCTCGACATTCTGAACTGCGTGCTGGGCGAGGGGATGAGCTCCAGGCTCTTCCTCGAGGTCCGTGAAAAACTTGGGCTCGCTTACGACGTGCATTCCTACGTCAATAAGATGGCCGACACCGGGGTCCTGGGGATTTACGCCGGCACCGAGCCGCGCCAGGCGGCACGCGCCGTCGGCGCAATCGTTCGCGAGCTCCGGCGCCTATGCGACGAACCGGTCAGCGACGCCGAGCTGACCAAGGCCAAGGAGTATTACAAGGGCCGGCTTCTCCTGCAGATGGAGAGCACCAACTCGGTGGCGACCTGGTACGGGGGCCAGGAGGCGCTCACCGGAAAGATCCAGGGTCTCGAGGAGACGATGGCGCAGGTCGATGCAGTTTCCGCCGCGGACATCATGCGGGTCGCGCGTGAGCTCTTCAGCCAGAGCCTGCAGCTGGCGGCGATCGGTCCGTTCCGCAGCGAAGCGCCTTTCTTAAAGCAGATCGCCTGACCATCGGTCGCGATCGCGGGAGCGGGCGTCCGGCGAAGCTACAATGAGTTGCCCGCCGATGAGATGTCAGTAAACATGGCGCAACCGCCGCCGTCGACTTCCACGCCGTCGCCCGCGCCGCGTCAGAAGTCGTTCTTCCGCGACACGCTGGAAATTGTTTTCCTGGCGCTCGCCCTTTACCTGATCATTCAATACGCCGTGCAAACGGTACACGTACTGGGCTCGTCGATGTACGGCACTCTGCACGACAACGACCTGCTGGTGGCCTCGAAGATTTCCTATAAGCTGCACGCCCCGCAGCGTGGCGACATCATTGTTTTCAAACCACCGAACGATGACGCGCGCGACTTCATCAAGCGCGTGATCGCCGTCCCTGGAGACAGCCTGCGGATCGATAAGGGGGTGGTGTACATCAACGGCCAGGTGCTCAACGAGCCATACCTACCGGAAAAGTGGACCTACAACAACACCTGGCCGGCGGATGGGCATCCCCAGGTGGTGCCTCCCAACCATTACTTTGTCATGGGAGACAATCGCAACCATTCGAGCGACTCACGCAACTTCGGCTTCATCGAGCTCAATTCCATCCTGGGCAAGGCCGAGCTCCGGATCTGGCCGCTCGACGCGGTCGGCCTGCTGAACACGCGACCGACGCTCGCCGCCGGCTCCTGATGGAGCGCACGCTGGTCCTGGTCAAGCCGGACGGCGTCCAGCGCGGCCTGATCGGCGAAACGATCGCCAGGCTCGAGCGTCGTGGCCTGAAGCTGGTGGGGCTGAAGCTGATGCGGATGACACCGGAGCTGTCGGCGAAGCACTACGCGGAGCACCAGGGCAAGCCGTTTTATAAAGGACTGATTTCGTTCATCACGTCCGGTCCGATCGTGGCCATGGTATGGGAGGGTCGGGAAGCGGTCACGGTGGTCCGGTCACAGATGGGGGCAACCGACCCGTTGAAGGCGCTCCCGGGCACGATCCGCGGTGACCTGGCGCTCGATATCGGCATGAACGTGATTCACGGATCCGATTCGCCGGCCCGTGCTCAGACCGAGATCAGTATCTTCTTCAGGCCGGATGAGCTGGTTGAGTACGAAAGAACCGGCGATCGCTGGATCGCCGAATAAACACCAGCTCTGCCACGTGACACCGGTGGGCGCTAAGACTCGATCAGTTTGTGTCGCAGCGCATCGAGCTCTTCGTCGCTGTAGAACTCGATAGTAAGACGCCCACCGTTTTTCAAACGGGTTAGCACCACCTTGGTGCCCAGCGCTCGACGGAACTCATCCTCCAGCGCCTGTGTGTCGGGGTCGGCAACCCGCCGTCGTTGACGCGTGCCGCCGTCGGTGCGATGCACGCGCACCCACTCTTCGGTCTGGCGGACGCTCCATCCTTCTTTGATGATGCGGTCGAGGACGGCCAGCTGCTCCGCGGGGGACCGCAAACCCAGGATGGCCTTCCCGTGTCCCGTGGTTAGGGTGCCATTGATCAAGGCTGCAATCGCGGCCTCCGGGAGGGCCAGCAGGCGAAGGCTGTGTGCTACCACCGTAGGGTCCTTGCCCAACCGGTCGGCAATCGCGTCGTTGGTGAAACCGAACTCATCGCGCAGCCGGCGCAGCGCCCGAGCCTCCTCGATAGGGTTAAGGTCGGTGCGCTGCAGGTTTTCGACAAGCGCCAGCTCGAGCCGCTCCTCGGCGCTGCTCAGCGGCGAATGCAGAATGGCGGGCACTTCCTTGAGGCCGGCAATCTCGGCGGCCCGCAGCCGGCGCTCCCCGGCGATCAGCTCGTAGCCGTCGGCGGTCTCGCGCACCAGCAGCGGTTGGATGATGCCGTGGATCCGGATGGAGTCGGCCAGCTCCTCGAGCGACTCGGGCGAGAAATTCCGCCGGGGCTGCTCCGGGTTGGGTCGGACCTCTTCGATCGGGAGCCGCAGGGTAGCGCGCAGCCGCCCGCCGCTGACACCGAGCTCATCAGCGTAGTCGGCTGACGGGATGAGCGCCTCCAGGCCGCGCCCCAGCCCACGCCGTTTGTTCATTGCGCGATCAACTCCTTGGTCAGTTCGTGATAGGCGACCGCACCGCGAGATGTCGGGTCGTACTGGCTGATCGGCATCCCGTGGCTCGGCGCTTCGCTCAGGCGTACGTTCCGAGGAATCACCGTCCTAAAGGTCTGCTCCGGGTACTGATTCCTCACCTGCTCGGCCACCTGCCAGGCCAGTGTCAGCCGCGGGTCGAAGAGGGTTAACACGATCCCGCCGATCTTGAGCCGCGGGTTCAAATCGCGCTGGATGAGCTGCGTGGTGTGGGTCAACGCCCCCAGCCCCTCAAGGGCGTAGTACTCGCACTGGATCGGGATAAGCATGAACTCGGCTGCCACAAGGCAGTTCACCGTGAGCAGGCCGAGCGAGGGCGGGCAGTCGATGATGATGTAGTCGTACGCCCGGCGCAGGCTCTCCAGGGCGTAGAGAAGACGCCTTTCCCGCCGGGGAAGTCCGATCAGCTCGATCTCGGCGCCGGCCAGGGCCCGATGCGACGGAAGGATATCCAGCCCCGGGACTCGGCTGGCCTGAACCGCCTCGTTGATGTCGGCTGCGTCGATGATGACGTTGTAGACGCTCGTCGACAGCCCAGTCCGATCGATACCCAACCCGCTGGTGGTGTTTCCCTGGGGATCCATGTCGACGATCAGGCCACTCAGCCCGAGGTCGGGTAGGTTGGCAGCCACGTTGATCGCGGTCGTGGTCTTGCCCACACCGCCCTTCTGGTTGACGACTGCGTAGACTCTCGGCAATTTTGTTGCTGGGACGCGGACGGGTTCGCCCGGATTATAGGCACACAGTTGGGGCGAACATCCGTTCGTCAATGCTGGCGATCGCAAGCACCGCGTCAGGTCAGGACTAGTGGTGCAGGCTCAGGATCCCGACCGTGATGTCGTAGCCGGCATGTGTGACGATGGCCGGCAGCGTTCCGCCGGCCCGCCGAAGCCACCCGAGTCCCAGACCCAGCACGAACACTTCCAGGGTGGCGAAGGTCAGCGCGTACTGCGTGTGCACGGCGGCAAACAGCAGCGCCGTGATCAGGACGCCGAACCGCGGCAGCATGGCACCACGGAAGAGAACTTCCTCGGCCACACCGGCTGTTAGCCCGAGAAAGACCACCGCCGGCACCGTGTTGAATTGGCTGAAGAGCATGGTGCTGACGTTGCTGACCTGCCTCTGCGAAGCCGGGGCGATGAGGTTCCCCACCGCATCGATCCCGGTTGCGATTCCTATGAACGCGGGAATCGCCAGCAGAGCTACCAACCACCAGCGCGCCTGTTTCGGTGGGACCAGGCCAAGACGCTGTACCGTCTCGGGCAGGGAGCGGCGAGCCAACAGGCCGACGCCGATGAAGGCGATCAGGACCAGAGGTGCGTCCTGGGCAATTATGTCCACCGAAGTTATCGGGGGGATCCCCTGGGGCGGCCCGCCAAAAACGAACGGCAACTGCAGGGCAAGAAAGATCAACAAAAGCACGGCCACGGCATGGGCGAGCGGAGAGTTGGTGGTGCGCCCGAACGCTCGAGCCAGGGCCCGCTGCAGGCCCGGAATGAATATCAGCAGGCCGACCGCACCGGCCACAACCAGGCTGAAGCTGGCCAGCTGGGCGGTTCGAGCGTCGGCAGCCGAGATGTCGCCGGCAGCCTGCCGGATGCTGACCAGCACCAGGCCGAGGAGGCCAAAGCTCAGAGCTGTCCCGGCGATCAGGCCGGACGCGATGAAAGAAAGGATGCGAGCCGTGGCAAACCGCTCACCGTAGTTCGCAAGCAGCAGCAGGCCCGCAATGGCAAGCAGAAGCCCGACGATGAAGAAGTCGGTCCGGCTCACGGCCGGGAGGAGGTCAGCTGGATGACGCCTGCCGTATCGTCGGAGTTGGCTTGGTCGCGCCCTGCGCCCGGACCTCCATCAACTGCTCGATCATGTCGATCGGAACAGGGAAGACGATTACCGTGTTCCGCTCGACCCCGATCTCGGTAAGCGTCTGAAGGTATCGGAGCTGGAGGGCGCTTGGCTGGGTGGCGATTACTTCGGCGGCGTTGGCCAGCTGCTGGGAAGCCGCGAACTCACCCTCGGCGTGGATGATCTTCGCGCGCTTTTCGCGTTCAGCCTCCGCCTGCTTGGCCATTGCGCGCTGCATGGTCGAAGGCAGCTCGACGTCCTTGATCTCAACCGTCGAGACCTTGATGCCCCAGGGCTCGGTCTGCTCGTCGATGATCCGCTGCAGGGTGGTGTTGATCTTCTCCCGGTTCGCCAGGAGTTCATCGAGAGAGGATTGGCCGAGCACGCTTCGAAGGGTCGTCTGTGCAATCTGAGACGTGGCATTGATGAAGTTCGCGACCCTGGTCACCGCCCAGTTCGGATTCACCACCAGGAAGTAGATGACGGCGTTCACTTTGATGGTCACGTTGTCGAGCGAGATCACCTCCTGGGGCGGCACCTCCAGGGTGACCGTACGCAGGTCGATCTTGACCAGCCTGTCGATCCCGAACGGGATGATCAGCCGAAGCCCGGGGCCCTTCATCTCCAGGAGCCGCCCAAGGCGAAACAGGACGCCACGCTCGTACTCGTTGATGATGCGGATCGCCGAGCTCAAGCCGATCAACACGACAAGGGCGATGAAGCCGAGAACAATCAGCGCGAAAATGCCCACCGGTCCGTCCTCCTAAAACGCAGTCACGTTTCTATACCAATGTTAGTTGGCCACAGCTTGAGGTGGCTCTTCCGCACTCGAAGGGCGGTTCGCGGGCGTGATCTCAATGCCGCGGGAACGCTCCGAGGGGCCGCCTCCCCCGGTCGGGGTCGCTTGGGTCGATGGCACCGGTTCGACCCGGAGCCGCAAGCCGTCCATCCCGACCACGCGCACGATGCTGCCCGCAGGCACCGTATCGCCGGTCGAGGTGAGCGTCGCCTGCCAGAGCGCGCCGTCCACGAAGACCATCCCGGATGGGGCCAGCGCCTCTCTGACACTCGCGGTCCGACCGACCAGCACTGAATCTTCCCCCGCGGCGTAGGGCCGGCGGCGCGCGTCCACCACTTTGCGGAGCACGAAGGCGAAGGTGCCGGCAATCAGCAGGACGGTGACCAGCAATAGCGCCAGGTTGATGCCTTCGGCGATGAACCCGGTATCGATCAACATCATGCCGCCGACGACCATTGCGACCACCCCTCCCGTCGTGAGCACTCCGTGCGTAACCGCCTTGAGGTCGAAGATAAACAGGAGCAATGCGACCAGAATCAGGACCAGGCCGGCCAGGTTGACGGGCAGGTCGAACAGGGCGACGGCGGCCAGGATGCCGGCGATCGCCCCGGCTACGCCGGGCAGGAAGAATCCGGGGTGCGTCACCCAGAAGCCGATCCCGATGATGGCCAGCAGGAGCAGAAGGTAGGCAATGTTCGGATCGGCGAGCGTCTGCAGGATTCGTTCGAAGTCACCCAGGTCGTAGCGGACGACGGCCGCGTTCGCCGTGTGCAGGACATAGCTCTGTCCGTTCTTTGCCACCTCGCGCCCGTCGAGCGCCGTCAGCAGGGTGCCGAGGTCGCGACTCTCGAAATCGACGACATTAAGGCTGACCGCCTCGTCGACCGGCACGTTGACGCTTTGCCGGACTGCCTTCTCCGCCCAGTCCGCATTGTGGTGGTGGAGAGTAGCCAGGGCCCGGATGTAGGCAGCGGCGTCGTTCTCCACCTTTTGCATCAGGATGTCCGGGCTGTTGCTGCTCCCACCGCTGGCGCTCGGACTTGGAGCCGGGTTCGACGTGCCCTCAAACACCGGGTGGGCGGAGCCGATGTTGGTTCCGGGCGCCATCACGGCGACGTCCGCGGCCTCCGTGACGAAGAGCCCTGCCGAGGCGGCCCGGGCTCCGGACGGCGAGACGAAGACGACCACCGGGAAAGGTGCCGCCAGGAGGTGCTTGTTGATGCTGCGCATGGATGTGTCGAGGCCGCCCGGGGTATCGAGCGCGATGATCAGCGCGTTCGCATGGTCCCCGGTGGCCTTGTCCAGGGCGCGTGCAATGTAGTTGTCCGTGATGGGATCGATCGTGCCGTTGAGGGTCGCCACCACGACCTCCGGCTCGGCTGCATGGGTGTTCACTACCGGCCAGGCGGCCAGCAAAGTGGCCGCGGCCAGAAGCCGTAGCATCCCTGGGGCGGCGGCCCCGTTCACAAGATCATGATAGCCGGGGAAGCCCGCAAACCCATGGATAGAATGGGAAGGATGGCACAGCGTTCGACCGACCACGTCTCGGCGGATGAGGAGGATGGCTACCGCGCACAGGTGGCTCGCTACCCTCGGCTCTCGTCGGACGAAGAAGCGCAGTTGCTCGCAACCCGGGGCGCCAGCCGCGACCAGGCCAACCAGCGCCTGATCGAGCACAATCTCTACCTCGTGTACGAAGCCGCCCGAGCCAGGAAGAGCAGCGGCGTGTCGTTCGGAGATCTGTTCCAGGAGGGCACCGTCGGGCTCATCTCCGCGGTTGAGCACTACCAGCAGCCGGGCCCGGACTTCGCCGCCACCCTGCGACAGGCAATTGTCGCCACCATGGACGACGTCGTGGGGCAGACCGCCGAGGCACGAAAAAACGACCAGGCTTTCGCTTCGGCGACCCAGTTGCTGGAGGCTGCTCAGCGGCTGCTGACGGAGCGGCTGGGTCATCCCGCCACCCCCGCCGAGCTCGCCAGGCTGCTGCACTGGGAGGAAGCCCGGGTCAACCTGGTCCTCGGCCTGCTGGGGGAGGCTCGCACCCTCCACGATCAGGAGCTCCTCGATTACCTGGAAAACCTGGAAGACATCGACGACCTCGACGGCGAGCTCTAGTACGTGTCGACCCTTACAGTCGAGCGAACGCCCCTATACGACGAGCATCTTCGACTGAAAGCTCAGATGACGAACTTCGGTGGATGGGCGATGCCTTTGCAGTACACGTCCATCCGCGAGGAACACCTGGCGGTCCGGCAGGCCGCCGGGCTATTCGACCTCTCCCACATGGGCGAGCTGAGAATCCGGGGGAAAAATGCGCAGGCCCTTGTACAGGCCGTGGTCGCTCGCGATATCGCCAAGCTGGCACCCGGCCGAGCCCAGTACACCGTCCTCTGCAACGAGCAGGGCGGAATCATCGACGACCTGCTCGTCTACGCGGAGGAGGACGGGTACTTCCTGGTCGTGAACGCCTCCAACCAGGACGGCGACGATGATTGGATCCACCGGCACGCCGGTGACACCTCTGTTGAGAACATAGGGAGGCGGACGGCACTGATTGCCGTCCAGGGACCACTGGCGGTAGAGATCGTCCAATCACTTGCCGACCGGGAGCTGGGCGGCGTTCGCTACTACGCCTTCGTTGATGGCGCGGTGGGCGGGATCGCCTGCCGGATCTCACGGACCGGCTATACCGGCGAGGATGGCTTCGAGCTGTTCTGTGGCAACGACCAGGCGCTTGCGCTCTGGAACATGCTGCTCGAACACGGTCGAGACCGCGGCCTCAAGCCTGCCGGTCTGGGCGCCCGCGACACACTGCGCCTGGAAGCCGGCATGCGCCTCTACGGAAATGACATGGACGATCGCACCACACCGTTCGAGGCCGGCCTGGCCTGGACCGTGAGCCTGGAGAAGGACTTCATTGGTGCGGCGGCTCTGAGAAAGGCCCAGCAGCCGTCCCGCCTACTGGCAGGCGCGAAGATGCTGGACCGCGCGATTCCACGCCACGGGTATCCCGTCATCCATGACGGTCAGCCGGTGGGGGCGGTCGCCTCGGGCAACATCTCGTTCACCCTCGGACATGGAATTGCGATGGTGTACGCACCTCCCACGCTGAGCAGCGTGGGGACCAGGCTTGCCATCGAGGTCCGCGGGACAGGGGCGCCGGCTGAGGTGGTGGCGCTACCCTTCTACAAGCGGTCTCATCCGAAGTAGAGAGGAGGCACGATGGCAGCCCCGCTGAAGTTCAGCAAGACGCACGAATGGGTCCGGGAGGAAGGCGGCGGCACGGTAACGGTTGGTATCAGTGAGTACGCACAGTCGCAGCTCGGCGATGTCATCTACCTGGAGCTTCCGTCGGTCGGACAAAAGCTCGAATCGGGAGCCCGGCTGGGGGTGATCGAGTCGGTCAAGGCCGCCTCCGATCTCTACAGCCCGGTTGCGGGCGAGGTTGTCGAGGTCAACCAGGACTTGAAGGAGCACCCCGAGTACATCAACGACGACCCATACGGCAAGGGCTGGGTTCTAAAGCTGAAATCCGTGACCGCAAACTCCTCGCTCCTCGACCAGGCGATGTACGAAGATTTCGTCAAGGGACAGGCCTGATGGCCGGACGCTGATGGCCTACCTGCCCAACGCCGCGGAAGAGCAGCAGGCGATGCTCGCGGCGCTAGGACATGCCAGTCTCGACGACCTCTTTGCACAGGTTCCCAGCGGCCTCAGGCTGAAAACGGTCGATCTCCCGCCTCCCCTCTCGGAGGTGGAGCTGGTCCAGTATTTCCTGGAGCTTGGCAGGCTCAACAAACGAGTCACTCCCTCCGAGAACTTCCTGGGTGCCGGTGCGTCGCGGCGGTACAGCCCGGCAATCGTCAACGCCGTCATCTCACGCCCGGACTTCTACACGACCTACACGCCCTACCAGCCGGAAGTGAGTCAGGGGGTCCTGCAAGCCACCTACGAATTCCAGACCATGGTCGCGCTGCTCACCGGTCTCGACGTTGCGAATGCCTCGCTCTATGACGGCGCCTCCGCTCTTGCCGAGGCCACCCATATGGCGGTCGGGCAGACGGGACGCCAGAACGTGGTGATCGCCGGGGCTCTGCACCCTGAATATGCCCAGGTTCTGCAGACATACTCGGATGCCCAGGGCTACGACATCGTGAGGGTAAATCCCGGGTCGGATGGGCGCGTCGACAGCCATCGGCTCAAAGAAGCGCTGAGCGAGTCGACCGCCGCGGTCATCCTCCAGCAACCGAACTTCTACGGCGTGATCGAAGACCCGCAGCCGGTCGTCGACCTTGCCCACGGCGCAGGCGCCCTGGCGATCGCGTGTATCGACCCGATCTCGGTGGGACTGCTCAAATCGCCGGGTGACTACGGAGCCGACCTGGCCGTGGGCGACGGCCAGCCACTTGGCATTCCCCTCTCCTTCGGGGGGCCCTACCTGGGCTTCATCGCCTGTCGGGAGACACTGATGCGGCGGATGCCGGGGCGCCTGGTCGGTTGCACGGTTGACGGTCAGGGACGCCGGGGCTTCGTGCTCACCCTTCAGGCTCGCGAGCAGCACATCCGCCGGGAGAACGCCACTTCGAACATCACCACCAACCACGCATTGATGGCGCTAGCTGCCACCACCTACCTGGCGCGCATGGGTGGCGCCGGGTTGCGCGGGTTGGCCGAGCTGAGCGGGCAGCGTGCCCATGCCCTGGCGCAAGCGATCGGTCAGCGCAAGGGCTACCGGCTCGCATTCGAGGCGCCCTTCCTGTGGGAGTTCGCGATCAGGACCCCTTACCCGGCGGATGAGGTCCAGAACTTCATGCTGGAGCGAGGCATCCTGGCGGGCCTGCCCCTTGGGCGTTTCGAGCCCGCGCTCAACGACACCCTGCTGGTCTCGGTAACCGAGCTCAACGATAGCCGGGCGATCGCCCGCTACGCGGAGGTACTCCCCTGAGCGAGCCGTTGCTATTTGAGCTCGGCAAGCCCGAGCATCCGGGTCCACGCCTCCCCGCATCCGGCGTCTCTGAGCGGCCTCTTGACGAAATCGTGCCACCCTCGCTCAGGCGCGAACGCCCCCCGGAAATCCCGTCCCTCAGCGAACCGGAGGTGGCACGGCATTTTGGCCGACTCGGCCGGATGAACTACGGTCTGCACCAGGGTATCTACCCGCTCGGCTCCTGCACCATGAAGTTCAATCCGACGGTCAACGAGGCCATCGCCCGGTTCGACGACTTCGCCAATCTGCACCCATATCACCCGCCCCGGAATGCGCAGGGCGCCTTGCGGCTGATGTGGGAGCTGGAGCGTGCCCTGCTGGCGCTGACCGGGATGGACCGGATGAGCCTGCAACCGGCGGCGGGCGCCCACGGCGAATGGACCGGACTGCGCATCATTCAGGCTCACCATCGAAGTCGAGGCGAGCGCCGGGACCAGGTGCTCGTCCCCGACAGCGCCCATGGGACCAACCCGGCCAGCGCCACCCTTTCGCGCCTGCAGACGGTGGCGGTCAAGACCGGTACTGACGGGCTGGTCGACCTAAAGGACTATCGAGCCAAGCTGTCTCCTCGGGTGGCAGCAGTTATGCTCACCAATCCCAACACGCTCGGTCTTTACGAGACGGAGATCGAGGAGATCACCCGGCTCGCCCATGAGCAGGGCATCCAGATGTACTACGACGGTGCCAACCTCAACGCCCTGGTCGGGGTCGCCCGGCCGGGAGACATGGGCTTTGACGTGGTGCACCTAAACCTGCACAAGACGTTCTCCACGCCGCATGGCGGCGGAGGCCCGGGCGCCGGTCCGGTCGGGGTGAAGACCCATCTCGCGCCCTACCTGCCTTTACCGACGGTCGAGCGCGACGGTGAACGGTACCGCCTGGATTACGAGCGGCCCCAATCGATCGGGAAGGTTCGAGCCTTCTATGGGAATTTCGGCATGCTTGTTCGCGCCTATGCCTACATCCGGGCGTACGGGAGCACTATTGATGAGGTCGCCCAGAACGCGGTGCTCAACGCCAGCTATCTCCGTCATCACCTGCGCCGGCATTTCGACGACGCCTTCCCCGGGCCCAGCATGCACGAGTTCGTGCTCACCGCTCGACGTGCGAAAGAGCACGGCGTGCGCGCGGTTGACGTCGCCAAGCGGCTGATTGACCTCGGCTTCCACCCGCCGACGGTGTACTTTCCTCTGATCGTCCCGGAGGCCCTGATGATCGAGCCCACAGAGACCGAGTCGAAGGCGTCCCTGGACGGCTTCATCGCGGCAATGGATCAGATCGCCAAAGAGATCGAATCCAACCCGGAGATCGTTCGGAGCGCGCCCCACTCGGCGCCTGTGGGACGGCTGGACGAGGTCCGCGCGGCTCGCCAGCCAGACCTTCGCTGGCGTCCTCCGGCGCCTGCCCGGGAGCCGGTCGCCGCCACCTAGCGACCAAGCCCGGGAGACCTCAAATTTAGGTGAAAACATAGGTCGATTTCGGAAGCCTGTTTGGTACAATTTGAATACGCGGAGCCGGCCTATTTGCTAAATCCGAAAGAAAACTCGCCGTCTGCCTACGACGCCAAAGCCATCCAGGTCCTGGAGGGCTTGGAGCCAGTCAGACGGCGTCCCGGTATGTACATCGGCTCAACCGATAACCGGGGTCTTCATCACCTTGTCTACGAGCTAGTTGATAACTCCGTTGACGAGGCCCTTGCCGGCTTCTGCGACCGGATCGAGGTAACCCTCCACAAGGACAACTCCGCCTCCGTGGCGGACAACGGGCGCGGCATACCGGTCGACGTCATGAAGGACCAGGGAAAGTCGGCCCTCGAGGTCGTGATGACCAAGCTTCACTCCGGCGGGAAGTTTGGTGGCGGCGGTTACAAGGTATCCGGCGGCCTGCACGGGGTCGGACTCTCGGTGGTCAATGCCCTGTCCGAACGCTTGCTGGTCACCGTCATGCGTCATGGCAAGCAGTACGACCAGGAATACCGCAGGGGTGCGCCGATCGCGCCGTTGAAGGTGGTCGGCAAGGCCGAGACCACCGGGACCTACATCAAGTTTTGGCCCGACCCTGAGATCTTCGAGGAGCTTGGGTTCCAGTGGGAAATCGTTTCTCACCGGCTCCGTGAGCTCGCCTTCTTGAACAAGGGGCTCACCATCGTCCTCCGGGACGAGCGGATCGACCTCGACTACACCTTTTACTTCGAGGGCGGGATCAGCGCCTTCGTCCGCTACCTGAACCGCGACAAGGGCTGGGTAAATCTTCGCCCCTTGCACATCGAGCGAGAGATCGAAGGCAACACGATCGAGATTGCGCTCCAGTACAACCAGGGGTTCACCGAAAACGTCCTGGCCTTTGCCAACGACATCAACACCGTCGAGGGTGGCTCGCACGTCACCGGCTTCCGGGCGGCCCTGACTGCGGTCCTCAACAAGTACGCGCGGAAGGCCGGGCTGATGCGAGAGCAGGATCCAAACCTGACGGGGGATGACGTCCGCGAGGGTCTGACCGCGGTTATCAGCGTGAAGATACGTGAACCCCAGTTCGAGGGCCAGACCAAGACCAAGCTTGGTAACTCGGAGATCCGGGGCCAGGTCGAGACCGTTTTCTCCGAGGCATTCACCCAGTACCTCGAGGAGAATCCCCCGGATGCACGTCGGGTGATTGAGAAGTGCCTGGTCGCCGCCCGGGCGCGGGATGCCGCCAAGCGCGCTCGCGAGCTGGTGCAGCGAAAGTCACTGCTGGAATCGAGCACGCTGCCGGGCAAGCTGGCCGACTGCTCGGAGCGTGACCCGAGCCTGTGTGAGATCTACCTGGTCGAGGGCGACTCCGCCGGTGGCTCGGCCAAGGGCGCCCGCGACCGGCGGTTCCAGGCGATCCTGCCGCTGCGGGGCAAGATCCTCAACGTCGAAAAGGCGCGCGAGGACAAGATCCTCACCTCCGAGCAGATCCGAAACCTGATCACCGCCCTCGGCGCCGGCATCGGCGAAAAGTTCGACATCACCAAGATCCGTTATCACCGGGTGATAGTAATGAGCGTTGCGGGCGAGGAACCAACACTCGTCATGGACAAGAGGGGTCAAACGCACTTCGTGAAAGTTGGGGAGTTCATCGACGATTGTTTTGCCGGGCGACGGAACAAGGACGACTATCAGGTCGCCTGCTTTGATCTCGAGACGGGCGAGACGCGGTTCAAGCCGATCAAAGCTGTCATCCGCCATCCCCATCCGGAGCCTCTCCACAAGATCACGACCATGTACGGCCGCTCCGTGACCGTCACGGCATCCCACAGCGTCTATGTCCTTGAAGATGGCCAGATC
>VBDY01000030.1 GCA_005882775.1 Chloroflexota bacterium
ACGTTGCCCATCGGCCAGGCAAGCCTCAGGGTCGAGGGCGTCCGGGGCACGAGGATCAAGAAAGTCCGCATCCACAGCGAGGCGCCCTTCGAGATCCCCGAAGCCGCCGAGAACTCGCCGAGCCTGTCCAGCTCACCCGAGGCCGCCCGCGATAGCGAGTCGCGGCACGCCGCCCAGGACACCGACTCGCGGCCGGCGGCGCGGACGAGCGACACGAAACCGCGGGCCTCGTAGACTCGCGGCGGTGAAGAAGCCGGCCTTGCCCCGGGTGGGACTCCCTCACCTGCTGCTGGCCGTTGCCGCGGTGCTGTTTCTCGCGTTGACTTTCAAGCCGGCGGTGAGTGGCGACGGCGTCGGCTATTTCTCGTATCTGCACTCGGTGATCGTCGACAGAGATCTCGATATGTCCGATGAGTACGCGGCCGCCCGGGCCGCCCACGTGGACGTGTATCCGCCGCAGATCTCGACCCGGACCAAGACCGGCATGCTGGCCAACCTGTTTCCCGTCGGGCCGGCCCTGATGAGCGCCCCGGCCTATGTCGCGGCGCTGGCGCTGAGGCCGTCCGGGGCTCCCCAGGTGGACGCGCCATTCACGACGGCCTACACCCTGGCGTCACTGCTCTACGGGCTGCTCGCCCTGGCTATCTGCTACCGGTTCGCTCGAGCTGTCACCGGCTCGAGCGGGGCTGCGCTGACCGGCGCCGTTGCCGCGGCATTGACCACGCCCTTGCTTTATTACCTGGTCTACCAGCCGAGCTACGCTCACACGTTCTCGGCCTTTGCCGTCAGCGCCTTCATGTACCTGTGGTGGAGCACCCGCGGTCACAGGTCGACGCGTGCATGGCTGCTGCTGGGGCTGCTCGGGGGCATGATGGCGCTGGTTCGATGGCAGGACGGCCCGCTGGCCGCGGTCGCCCTGCTTGATCTGCCGAAAGAGCGCTTCCGCGTGCTGCTGCTCGTGCCCGGGATCGTGCTCGGCTTTCTCCCGCAGCTGCTGGTCGACCACGTGATTTTCGGCAGCTGGCTTCCGAGCCGTCCGGGGCTTGACCCGTTGCACGGACATTACTTTGACGTCCTTTTTTCCAGCTGGCACGGGCTCTTCACCTGGACCCCGGGGGTGCTGCTGGGCGATGCAGCTCTTCATCGTCGGCGCCTATCCCATCTGGTGGGGCGGATTCTCTTTCGGCATGCGCTACCTGGTGAACCTGACGCCGTTCTACGCCATTGGCTTGGCCGCGCTGGCCGTCAGGCTACGGCCGTGGGTCTCAAGAGTCGCGATCGCCGGGCTCACCGCGTGGAGCCTGCTCCTGATCCTCGACATGACCTACGTGATCAAGGTCGACGTCAACCCGGGCTGGGTGGGGCTGCTCAAGGACCAGGTGGCTGCCCTGAGCTATGCGCCGCACCTGCTGCAGGGCTACGTGGTGCGGGCCCTGCTCCTCTGGCCGCTTCTAAAAACGGAGCCGAATTTTCTTGGCGGGGTCGTGGTCCTGCTCCTGCTGGCAGGCACCGTCATCGCGGCCTGGCTTGCTGGCGCCGGCGGCTCAGGAGATAGACCGCAACCAGCGCCAGCGCCGCTAGCAGTGACCCGATGGCCCCGAGCAGGTACACCCGGGGCTCGTAACTGATCGCGACCGTGTGGTGGCCGGGCGGAAGATCGATCGACAGGAAATAGCCGGCGTAAGTTCCTGTCGACACGGCATGGCCGTCGACGGAGACTTTCCAGTCGGGCGACGAGGGCTTCGACCAGACCAGGGTGCCGCCACCGTCGACCTCGAGCGTGTCTTTATCGGGCCGGGAGGCGACGTGGTTGATCGCGTGGGTAGTCCCGGTGCTGTCCGCGATGAATTGTTTGGGCAGCGCCTGCAGATTCTCGAGGATCGCGCCATCCGGCCCGGAATAGACCTGCTGCCAGTGTCCCCAGGCAGCCACGGTGGCGGCCGCCGGGGCGGTCTGAAAGTACGCGTACTTGACCGCCAGCATGTCGAAGGCCGGGCTGGCCAGGTGCGGCTGCTGGCCGATGGTGACAAAACCCGAGTGGGCCCATAGAGACCGCTCGTCGCCCGAAAGGCTGTCCCCAAGTAGCGTGAGGTACCGATCGTCCCGGAAATGGTCGTATCCGGTGACCACGTCCAGGCCATAGACCGTGAAGTCATCGGTGTAGTAAGCCCCGCCCACCGGCAGCACCCGGTAGGGTCCCGCGTGCTGCTGGAGATACTGGATCGCTGGCGTGACCGGATAGAACTCATTACCGGGTATTGCCGGGTTGAAGTCGACACCAAAGCTGAAGAGATCCACCGCCAGGACGGCGACCAGCAGCGCTGGGGCCCAGGATGTCAGGCGTCTGCCGTACGCGAAGAAGACGACAGCCGCCGCTCCCAGCAGGACCAGGACCAGGCGAAGCTTGAAGTCCCGGCTGATGAAGTCGTCGACGTGGAGGAACTGATTGCGTCGCAGCCAGAGCAGCCCCAGGGTCGCCACCAGGAAGAGTCCGGCGCCCACCCCGGCCGCGACCAGTCGGGCTCGCGACGCCGGCGACGCGATCAGCCGGTCGATGGTGTAGACGGAGAGGACAGCGACCGAGAAGTCGATGCCGATCGTCCACCGGTCCGGGTTCAGGTCGTACAGGACCGGCAGGCTGCCGACCAGGTGAACCACGGTGGCGTTGTAGGTGAGAACGAACGACAGGATCCCGGTGACGACGGCCGCCAGCGCCAGGGGCGCGGCGCGGCGCGTCCAGGCCATCAGGATGACGCCGGTCCCGGCGAGCATGAAAGGCAGCGACCCGTTGTAGGCGACGTACTCGCAATAGTTGCCGACGGTCTGCCAGTCCTGGGCGATGGGGTTGCCGGCGATGTTGGGAAAGACGAAGGCTGCCAGGAATCGCAACGGCATCGGGCCCGGCGGCCCGTGGTAGGTCTTCGAGGCAAAGTTGCTCAGGTCCGAGATGGTCGGCAGCAGCGCTGCCAGCCCCAGCCCTAACCCGAGCACGCCCAAGCCCACGAGCCGCAACAGCGGAAACGATCGCGCTGCCCGGTCGGCCAGCCAGTAGGTCAGCACAAAGACCCCGGTGATGAGGGCGACGATGATGACCGCGGGCGGGTAGGCGAAAAACAGGATGGCCCCGGTGGCGACGCCGAAGAGAGCGCCATGAAGCATCCGACCGTCTCGAAGGAATCGAATCGCCAGGTACAGGATCAGGGGCAGGGTGGCGACGATCACTGGCAGGACAAACGAACTGAGCCATACGGTCGAGTACCCGTTCAAAGCGAAGGCAACCGCGCCGAAGAGTCGCGCCCAGCGGTTCTGCGAGAGCAACGACGCGAACAGATACATTGCGAGTCCCGCGTATAGGGGAATGGTCATGTGCAGGATGGTGTTGGCGAGTCCGGCGGGGAAGACCAGGAAGGCGAGCATCGGCAGATAGATCCATCCGGCCAGGTAGTGCAGGGAGAACGTCTCTCGCGATCCCGCCAGGGTGTGGTCCTGCCAGAGTGTGAACGTGAACTGCTTGACGTCGGTGGCAATGTCGAACCGGTGCGGGAAATTGATCAGGGTCTCGTCGCTGCGAAGCGGGTTCGAGGCGACCGTAAACGTGGGCGGCCGGTAAGCCTGCCAGGGGTTCTGCGTCAACAGCTGGTCGGCAGGGGAGAAGACCCGGCCTAAGAAGATCTCTTTGTAAAAGAAGGCGGCGACCAGCAGGCAGAGGATAGTCACCGGATGCCTCAGCGCGCGAGTGGCAGCGAGCGCAGCCATCCGCATCCTGGGCACGTCGCAGCGAGTGTACCATCAGCCGCTCGAGATTCCGGCGAATACGACCGTACAATTGCAGCAATGCCGACCTACCAGGCGGATGCCATCGTCCTGCGCCGGCTGGACTACGGAGAGGCCGACCGGATCCTGACCTTGCTCACCCGCGAGCACGGCAAGCTGGCGGCCATCGCCAAGGGCGCGCGCCGGGCGAAAGCACGGTCGGCCGGCAGCCTCGACCTGTTCGCGCGTTCCCGGATGATGCTGGCAAAAGGGCGCAACCTCGACGTGGTGGCGCAGGTCGAGCGTCGCGGCGACGTGCGGCACATCTCGGGTGATCTGCAGCGCACCGCCTATGCCTGCCTGGTCTCAGAAATCGTGGATAAGGTGCTGGAGGATCGTCATCCGGTCGACGAGGTCTTCGACCTGGTGGTGGAGACACTCGACCGCCTGAACGCTGTCGACCGGTCGCCCCGGGCCGATAGCGCCTGGTTCCTGATGCGCATCCTGGACCAGCTCGGATATCTGCCCCAGCTGCAGGACTGTCCTGGTTGCGGACAGCCGTTGCCCGAGGCGTCGGCGTGGTTCTCGCCTTTGCTGGGCGGAGTCCTGTGCAAGGCGTGCGGCGCGCACGACCAGGCCGGTTCGGCACTTTCGGTGAACAGCCTGAAGGTATTGCGGCTGATGGCCGCCGATGACGGTGAGATGTACGGCCGGTTGCGGATTACGGCGGAGCTGCTGGACGAGATCGAGGACGCGCTCGAGGCGCAGCTCGAGTACCATCTCGACCGCCGGCTGAAGAGCCTGGAGTTCATCCGCAGCCTGCGTCACTGATGGCAACCGCCCGCGCGCCCGAACGCGAACCGCAGGGCGCCCTGGAGAAGCTGGTCTCGCTGGCCAAGCGTCGGGGTTTCTTTTTCCAGTCCAGCGAAATCTACGGAGGGATCCAGGGAATCTGGGACTTCGGCCCGCTCGGGGTAGCCCTGCGCAACAACCTCAAGCGCGCCTGGTGGCGCTCAATGGTCGAGCTGCGCGACGACGTGGTGGGGCTGGACGCTGGCATCATCATGAACCCGCAGACCTGGGTCGCCTCGGGCCACGTGGCGAACTTCACCGACCCCCTGGTCGAGTGCAAGAAGTGCCATCAACGGTTTCGGGCCGACCAGGTGGCGGGCAGCCGCCACGAAGACGACGGGGGCGAATTCACCGAGGCCCGCCAGTTCAACCTGATGTTCAAGACGTTCGTCGGTCCGGTCGAATCATCCAGCGCCCAGGTGTACCTGCGGCCGGAGACCGCCCAGGGGATCTTCGTGAACTTCGCCAACGTGATCAACTCGACCAGGATGCGACCCCCCTTCGGGATCGCGCAGGTCGGGAAAGCGTTCCGCAACGAGATCACCCCGGGCAACTCGATCTTCCGGCTGCGAGAGTTCGAGATGATGGAGCTCGAGTACTTCGTTCCCCCCGCCGACGAGTTGAAGTGGCTCGAGTACTGGAAGGAGCAACGGATGGAATGGCATCGCGGGCTTGGCATCCGCCCGGACAAGCTGCGCTTCAGGCAGCACGGACCGAAAGAGCTTGCGCACTACGCTCGCGGAGCCTTCGACATCGAGTACGAGTTTCCTTTCGGCTGGTCGGAGCTCGAAGGGATCGCGGCCCGCGGGAACTATGACCTCACAGAGCACCAGCGCGTCTCCGGGAAAGACCTGTCTTACTTCGATGACCTGAAGCGGGAGCGCTACATCCCACACGTGGTCGAGCCATCGGTTGGGGTCGATCGCTCGATGCTGACGGTGCTGCTGGACGCCTACAACGAGGAGGAGGTCCGGGGCGAGCAGCGGACCGTGCTTCGCCTGCACCACGCCATCGCTCCGATCCAGGTAGCCATCCTGCCGCTCTCGCGCAAGGAACCGCTGTTGAGCCTGGCAACAAGGGTCGAGCACGACCTCCGGCCGTTTTTCCGGACCGAGTACGACGACACGCAGTCGATCGGCAAACGCTATCGACGGCAGGACGAGATCGGCACGCCCTTCGCGGTCACCATCGATTTCGAAACCGAGAAGGACCAGGCGGCCACCATCAGGTCTCGTGACGAGATGACCCAGGTCAGGGTCCCGCTGGCGGAACTGAGCGACGCGCTGCGGGAGCGGCTGGGGTGAAACTGCGGGAGCGGCCTCGCTGAAGATCACGGTCGCCCAGACCAAGCTGCCCGGCGTCCTCGTAGTCGATGTGGACTTTCATCGCGACGACCGTGGTTTTTTTGTCGAGACCTATCATCGTCAGCGATTCGCCGAGCAGGGCATTCCGCTCGACTTCGTGCAGGACAATCACTCTCGCTCGCTCCAGGGCGTGCTTCGCGGCATCCACTTCCAGGACTCCTCAGCCCCCATGGCCAAGCTGGTCCGCTGCACAGCCGGCCGCGTCCTGGACCTCGCCGTCGACCTGCGGGTTGGCTCGCCGACGTTCGGAGGCTGGTTCGCCACCGAGCTCAGCCTCGAGAACATGCGCCAGCTGCTGGTTCCGGTCGGGTTCGGCCACGCCTTCCTGACGCTCACCGAGTCTGCCGATGTCCAGTACAAGTGCACGGGCTACTACATGCCCTCGGCCGAGGGGGCGATCCGCTGGAACGACCCGGACCTGAAGATCCAGTGGCCGGTCGAAGACCCCACCGTCTCCGATCGGGACGCGGCCGCCCCCAGCCTCAAGGACTATCTGCGTAAGCCTGCCTTCACTTACCAGCAAGAGATGGCGAGCACCGGGCGGTGAAGGGCGTAATCCTGGCTGGCGGGACCGGGAGCCGGCTGCACCCGCTGACCCGGATCACCAACAAGCACCTGCTCCCGATATACGACCGGCCGATGGTCACCTACGCGATCGAGGCGCTGGTGGGCGCCGGGATCACCCAGGTAATGGTGGTGACAGGAGGCACGCACGCCGGTGAGTTCCTGCGGCTGCTGGGCAACGGCCATGAGTACGGCATAGACCGGCTCTTCTATGCTTACCAGGAGCAGCCGGGGGGCATCGCCGAAGCGCTCGGGCTGGCGCAGCGATTCGTGGAAGACGACCGAGTGGTCGTGATCCTGGGGGACAACATCGTGGAGCGCTCGATCCGGCCGTCCGTCGAGCGTTTCCTAAAGCAAGCCCGGGGCGCTCGCATCCTGCTGGCGCAGACCAAAGAGGTCGAACACCTTCGACACCTGGGAGTTCCTGAATTCGACGGCGACCGCCGGATCGTGCGTATCGTGGAAAAGCCGAAGAACCCGCCCAGCCGTTACGGGGTCACCGGATTCTATTTCTATCCCGCCGAGGTGTTCGACGTGATCGGGAAGCTCAAGCCCTCTGGCCGGGGAGAGCTGGAGATCACCGACGTGAACAACTCGTTCATCGCCAAGGGCGGCATCGAGTACGACGTGCTGGAGGGCTTCTGGGGTGACGCCGGGGAATCGATCGACGCCTACTACGCCGTGAACGATTTCGTCCGGCAGCACGGGGCCAACAAGTCTGATGGCTGAGCCACGCCTGCGTCACCTGCTGGTGACCGGCGGAGCCGGGTTCATCGGGTCGGCCTTCGTGCGGCAGCGGCTGGCGCAGGATGCCGAAATCAATATCACGGTGCTGGACAAGCTGACCTACGCCGGAAGCGAGGAGAACCTGGCTGAGGTCGCCCGTGACCCCCGCCTGCGGTTCATCCGGGGGGATATCTGCGACCCTGCGACCGTGGAGCCGCTTACGCGCGAGGTGGATGCCATCGTCAATTTTGCCGCGGAGTCCCACGTCGACCGGTCACTCCTCGACGCGGGCGCGTTCGTGCAGACCGACGTCTACGGGACGTACGTTCTATTGGAGGCTGCCCGCCACTCCCGTCACCAGCGCTTCCTCCAGGTCAGCACCGACGAGGTCTACGGCCATGTCAAGGACGGCCGCCGGCGCGAGGAGGACCCGCTCGACCCGCGCAGCCCCTACTCGTCCACCAAGGCGGGCGCCGAGATGCTGGTTCGCGCCTACCACATCAGCCATGGGCTGCCCACCCTGATCACACGGGGTTCGAACACCTACGGCCCCTACCAGTTCCCAGAGAAGATCATCCCGCTCTTCATCACCAACGCCCTCCAGCAGGTGCCGCTGCCGATCTACGGAGACGGGTCCGCGGTGCGCGATTACTTATATGTCGACGACCACGTGAACGCAATCGCCCGAGTTCTGTGGAAGGGCCAGCCAGGCACGGCCTACAACGTGGGAGGGGGGACGGAGGTCTCCGGAGTGAAGGTGGCAGACTCCGTGCTGCAGGCTTGCGGCCGGCCGGGGTCCCTCAAGCATTTCGTGAAGGACCGGCCCGGCCACGATTACCGCTACGCTCTCGACATCCGCCGGATCCGGTCGATGGGCTGGGAACCCCGAGTGAATTTCCAGGATGGGATGCGGTTGACCGTCGACTGGTACAGGCAGAACGATGCCTGGTGGCGCAAACGTAAGTCAGCCGACTTCTGGAATTACTACCAGCAAAACTACCGAGGACTACCGGCCAACGCGATTCCCGACTAACCCATGCGGATCCTCATCACCGGCGCTGGCGGGCAGCTCGGCCGAGACCTGCAGGAGGCGCTCACCGGTGAGGAAATCCATCCGGCAACCCGCGCGGAGCTGGACGTCGCCAGCCGCACCGCCGTCTTCAACGCCGCGGAGCAGGTCCGGCCAGCCGTCATCATCAACGCCGCCGCGTTCAACGACGTCGACGGCGCCGAGACCAACCCGGAGCTGGCCTTCGCCGTCAACGGGGTGGGGCCCGGCCAGCTTGCACGCGCCGCCGCCCGCGTGGGTGCCCGGCTCGTGCACATCAGCACCGACTACGTCTTCGATGGCACGAAGGGGACGCCGTACACCGAGGAGGACAACCCCAACCCGCAGAGCGTGTACGCACGCTCGAAGTACGAGGGTGAGCGGCGGGTGCTCGACTCGGAGGCGAATGCCTGCGTGCTCCGGACCTCCTGGCTCTACGGCGAGCACGGGAGGAACTTCGTCAAGACGATTCTCCAAGCCGCTGAGCGCGGCGGCCCGCTGCGGGTAGTGAGTGACCAGACCGGCAGCCCGACCTCGACCCACGACCTGGCGGATGCGATCGCGGCGCTGATCCGGGCATCGGCGCGCGGACTGTTCCATGTCGTGAACCGGGGGGCGTGCAGCCGCCACGAGTTCGCGCGAGCGATCGTCCAGGACAGGGTCGAGGTGATGCCCATCAGTAGCGCCGAGGCGGCCAGGGCCGCTCCGCGTCCGGCCAACAGCTCGATGGTCAGCACCCGCTGGGAGCAGGCGGGGTTGCCCCCGCTCAGACCGTGGGAGGAGGCGCTCAGCGATTTTCTTTCGCAGCACGCCCACCAGAAGAGAAATGATTAGCCGGGTGTATACTTTCCGCCGCTGGCTGCGTTAGCCATCAAGGCCTGTTTTGACCGGCGCTAGGGACAGCCGCCCCGCGGGCCACCGTTACATCACCGATGAGACAGAGATTTATCGCTCTGAGTGGAATCGCGGCGGGCCTGGTCCTGAGTCTGGTCCCAGCTCTGCCGGCGGCGGCCGCCGGGCCGGCGGCGAGCCAGAGCGTGGCGCTGGTCGACCCGGCGATGGGGCCACACGCTCGCGATGAAGCTCGCCACTTAGGCGACTACCGGCAGCTCACGCCCTCCCGCTCCGCTGCGATCCCTCGCCGAACAAGGTCCACGTCCGGCGCCGCGTCAGCCGCGGCCAGCCTGGTCCCCAACGAAGCGCTCCGGCGTGAGGTCTTCGGCTTCGCCCCCTACTGGGCGCTGAACAACAACCAGCAAACTAACTGGAACTACTCGCTGTTGAGCACGGTCGCCTATTTCGGGCTGACCGTCAACTCCGACGGAACCATCAACACCACGGACCAGGGCTGGAGCGGCTGGACAAGCGCTCAGCTCACCGACACGATCAACCGCGCGCACGCTGCGGGAGACCGGGTGGTGGTGGTGATGAAGGCGACCAGCTCCGCCACTGCGAACGCGATCGTCACCGACCCCAACGCCCGGGCGAACGCGGTGGCGGGCGCTATGTCGGCGCTGAACGACCCGGCCAAGCACCTGGACGGCATCAACATCGACT
Organism: Chloroflexota bacterium; assembly: GCA_005882775.1. Taxonomy (GTDB): domain Bacteria; phylum Chloroflexota; class Dormibacteria; order CF-121; family CF-121; genus VBDY01. The sequence goes on from VBDY01000030.1 coordinate 9,865, forward strand.
TCGAAGGCATCGCAAACGGGAACCTGACGATCCAGCAGGGTTTCACGACCTTCATCCAGCAGCTCTCGAACCAGGTGCGCCAGTCGCGGCCGGATGCGTTCCTGAGCGTCGACAGCTATGGGGGGTCGGCCAGCGGGAACAACGGGTTCTTCAATATCAGCAACCTGGCCCCCTACGTGGACGCCTTTTTCATCATGGCCTACGACTCGGCGCAATCGAACACGCCGGGAAAGGCGGGGCCGACCGCGCCCCTCAACGGCTGGACCTACAACGACACCTCAGAGGTCAACCAGTACCTGGGCAAGGCGCCTGCCTCGAAGATCATCCTCGGCGTCCCCTATTACGGGTACAAGTGGTCGACCGGAACCGGACCGGGGAGCACCGACGCCTATGCGACCGCAACCGGAGGCGGGGTAGCTGACACCTACGCCGGCGTCCTCGATGACTTCAACTGCGCGCTGCAGCAGGCGCATCACTGGGACAGCGTGGCGGCATCGCCATGGGCGACCTGGTGGAGCCCGTCGAGCGGCGACCCCTGCGGCGGCAACTACGGCAGCAACCGCGAGCTCTACTACGACGACGCGCAGTCGCTGGGTTACAAGTACGACCTGGTCAACAACACGAACATTCGCGGCGCGGGCATGTGGGCGCTCGGATATGACGGGACCTCGAAGGACCTCTGGAACGAGCTCGGTCTGAAGTTCGTCTCCCACTGGGAGCCGCTGGGTGGGCCGATCGGATCGGGCCCGGACCTATCGTCCTGGGGACCGAACCGGCTGGACGCATTCGTGCGCGGCACCGACAACCAGCTCTGGCATCGGTACCTGGACGGCAGCATCTGGACCTGGGAAGCCCTGGGCGGAGTCATCACTGCCGAGCCCGGCGCCGTCTCTTGGGGAACCGGGCGAATCGACGTGTTCGTCCGGGGCAGCGACAACGCGCTCTGGCATCGGGCTTTTGACGCGGCCGCCTGGGGGAACTGGGAAAGCCTGGGCGGCGTGCTGGGCTCGGGGCCGGATGTCTCGTCGTCCGCCTCGGGGCAGCTCGATGTGTTCGTGCGCGGCACCGACACCGCGCTCTGGCACCGGTCGTTGAGCGCGAGCGCCTGGAGCAACTGGGAGTCGCTGGGTGGCGTTCTCTCGGCGAAGCCATCGGCCGTCGCGGCAAACGGCAAGACCGACGTCTTCATTCGGGGCGGCGAGGGCAACCTCTGGCACCGGTCGCTCAACGGCACGACCTGGGGAAGTTGGGAGACGCTGGGCGGTCCCATCCTGGACGGGCCGGGCGCCTCGACCTGGGGCCCCAGCCGGCTGGACGTCTTTGCCCGCGGTAGCGACAACCACCTCTGGCACCGCTGGTTCGACGGAACCACCTGGAGCCCGTGGTCGAATACGATCGGTGTCCAGGGCCTCCTGAGCGCCGGCCCATCGGCTGTCTCCTGGGGCACGGGACGTATAGATGTCACGATCCGGGGGTCGGACAACTCCCTGTGGCACCTGGGGATAAACATCAGCTAAGAACCGGGCAGAATTGACCCTCCGTGTCCGGATCAGCACCGACGGCCGCGTAACGGCCCCTGAGCCCCAATTGTGCAGGGTTCATTTGCCGTGACGCGTTGGAAACGGCACGGGGATGCGGAAATTCTGTTTCGCCATTGCTGCGACCCTGGTGGTGCTGGGCTCCGCTGAGCCCGTTCCCGCAGCCGGTAGCACACAGGTCGCCAACGCAGAAAGGCCGGAGCACCTGGTGCCGGCTTCGAGTGCGCACGTCGCATCAAGGCTTGCGCCCCAGATGCCGTCGGACACAGCTCTGGCTCGGCTGGCGTCGACCCGCCTGAGGACCCAGACGGCGGCGGCGGCCAGCACCGCGGCGGCGAGTGTCGCGGCGCCATTCCTGACCCGGCCGTACATCGGCTATCACGTGATCACCTCGGTCTTCGACCACTGCAACCCGGATTACACGACCGACGGCTCGGTCTGCCGTTTCGACGGCACGGTCGGTCTCCGCGGCTACGGCGTCGACCCATCTTTCTCTCGTGGGTATGCCCAGACGCCGGGCGGCGGCGATTACCTCTACTACGACGGGCACAACGGCTGGGACTACGGGCTCAGCTACGAGAACGTGCGGGCAGCCGGCGACGGAGTCGTCAGCCTTGCCGGGGCCGATTCGATCAACCCCTGCTTCGGGCAGACCATCATCGTCAATCATCCAAACGGATTCAGCACACGCTACGCGCACCTCTCCTCTATCTATGTGGGCGCCGGCCAGTCGGTCAGCCGCGGCCAGGTAATCGCCGGCAGCGGCAACACCGGTTGCAGTAGTGGTCCCCACCTGCACTTCGGCGTCTACGTCACCAGCTCCTGGACCGCGATCGATCCCTGGGGTTGGTGGGGAGCGGCGGGAGGCGACCCGTGGTCGGCGGATTCGGGCAACCTGTGGCTCACGGGCAGCGGCCAGTACCCGATCCCCTGGGCGCCGACCGGGGTCACGGCAACACCCGCGGACAGCGCCGCTGTGGTGAGCTGGACCACCCCGGGATTTGATGGAGGCACGCCGATCGCCAGCTACACGGTGACGGCTTCGCCCGGCGGCGCCACCATCAGCGCCCCCGGGACGCAAACCAGCGCAGTCATGACCGGCCTGACCAACGGCAGCCAATACACATTCACCGTGACGGCGATCGACGCCATCGGCAGCGGTCCTGCCTCCTCAGCGTCGGCCAGCGTGACACCGAACGGCGTACCGGCCCCTCCCACCAACGTGGTGGGGATCCCCGGCGCCGGCTCGGCCCGGGTCAGCTGGACGCCCTCATTTGCGGGGGCCAGCCCGATCACGGGATACACGGTCACCGGTTCGCCGGGCAACCTCAGCGTGGACGCCGGCCTGGCCACCAGCCTTGACTTCCCGGGGCTGACCAACGGCACGACCTACCGGTTTATGGTCACGGCGAAGAACGCGGTCGGCACGAGTAGCCCATCGCAGCCTTCGAACAGCGTGACGCCATTCACGGCCTCATCCTGGCAACCGTTGACCGGCGTCCTGTCATCTTCGCCGGCTGTGGTTTCGACCGCGTCGGGACGCCTGGATGTGTTCATCCGCGGGTCGGACCAGCGGCTCTGGCACCGCAGCTTCGACTCCGGTGGCTGGACCAGCTGGGAATCCCTGGGAGGCGTGCTCGACTCCGACCCGACCGCCGCCGCACCGGGCAGCGGCCGGATCGATGTATTCGTCCGAGGGACTGACAAGCAGCTCTGGCACCTGCCATTCGACGGCACGACCTGGGGCAATTGGGAGCCGCTGGGCGGTGTCCTGGGGTCGGGCCCAGCCGTGTCCTCGTGGGGCAACGGGCGGATGGACATTTTCGTACGAGGGACCGACGGTGCCGTCTGGCATCGGGCGTACGACGGAGGCTGGGGCGTCTGGGACCGCCTGGGTGGCGTCGTTACGGCCGACCCCGCGGCGGTTTCCTGGGGCCCGGGCCGTCTGGACGTCGTGATCCGCGGGTCGGACAGTGCCCTCTGGCACAAAGCGTGGACGGGGAGTCACTGGACCAACTGGGAGTCTCTAGGTGGCGTGCTGCCGGCTGGCTCAGGACCCGGCATCGCGTCCTGGGGGCCGGGCCGGCTCGACGTGTTCGTGCGGAGCACGAACGACAACCTCTGGCATGACTGGTTCGACGGAACGTCATGGAGCGGCTTGAAGCGGGACGATCCCAACCCGTTCAGCGCCGACCCAGCTGTCGTCTCCTGGGGCCAGGGCCGGATCGACGTCTTTGTGCGGGGGACCGACAGCGGGCTCTGGCACAAGTCGTACGACTGAGGCCCGCACCCCGACCCTCCCCCAGAGGGGAGGGAGATCTCATTCGTGCCCTAACCGCCGCGGCCGCCTGCCCGTTGAGGCAAAACCACTGCCTAGCCATCCGTCCCATCGGGCCTTGTCACTCAGTGGCCACGGCTTGAGACTTGGCCGGTGCTTCGATGCGCCGTGCGGCGCCCTGTCCTGCTGGCCGTCGGGGCGTTGCTGCTTCCGTTCGCGGCTGGGGCGTTTCCGGCTCAGATCGCGGTGGCCGCCGCCCCGGATGTAAGCATTAAGAGCGCCACCCAGTGGCCAATGCCCGTAGACCCCAAGGAAGAGCACCTGGTCGGCGAGGTCTTGAATTCGGGCAGCCCCGCCGGACTGATCCGGATCGACCTATCTCTGAAAGACACGTTCGGGGTGTCGATCGGACAGCCCCGGTCGACGTACGTGAAGGCGCAGGTACTCGGGACAAACGAGCGGGCGCCCTTTGAGGAGGTCCTCTTTCCGCCGCCGGCCGGCTACGACCACTACGTGGCCACGGTTGGCAGCGTCGCGGGCACGATAGCCTCTCCCGCGCACGCGTTCACCTTTGCCCTGGACGACTGCCCGAGCATGGACCCCACCCTCACGGCCTGCCAGCAACAGGTGCCCCAGGCGGGCTTCACCGGGACCGTGCGCAACGACACGGGTGCGGCGGTCGACAACGTGTGGGCGATTTTCACCTTCCTCGACAACGCCGGTACACCAAATGCCATCGCCCAGGACACCGTGCGGGTCTACAACGCGCAGGGAGGTTTGAGCCTGAATGCCGGTGACACGGGCACCTTCGCCGTCGACCGCAACGGCGAGCCCGCCTTCACCACGTTCCGCATGCTCGCCGAGCCCGACTACCCGCTCGACGTCAACCCGGAGAGTGTGGCCTTCGGTGACCAGCTGGTCCACACAACGAGTGGGGGCGTCGAGATCACCCTTTTCAACAATGGACCGCGCACGATTGCCATCAGCAGCACGACGGTGGTCAACGTCACGTCCGAGGACGGCGAGTTCTCCCCCGCCACTACCTGCGCGAACGTCGCTGCCGGCGCGAGCTGCCGGTTCAGCGTCACGTTCACGCCCTCCCAGATGGGGAATCGCTCCGCAAACCTGGTGCTGACCGAGGCCGCCGCGGGTAGCCCGCACACGATCCCGCTGTCGGGCAGGGGAGTGGCACCGGTCATGAGCCTCGACCCCACGAGCGCCGCCGGTCTTTCGTTCGCAGACACCAAGGTCGGGAACACCAGCCAGAGCTCGGAGAAGGTCACCAACGACGGGACGGCGCCGATGGCGATCACCAACGTCACCGCCTCGAACGATTTCGCCGCCGCCAGCCAGTGCCCGAGCAGCCTCGACCCGACAAAAAGCTGCCTGATCAACGTGACCTTCGCCCCCACCTCCGGTGGCTCCAGAGCCGGGACGCTCACCATCACCGACAGCGCCGACGGAAGTCCGCACACCGTGCCGCTGAGCGGAGTCGGCATCGGGCCCGGGGTGAGCTTTGATCACACGAGCGTCGCCTTCGGCACTGTCAATGTCGGCGATAGTCCGACGATCGCGGTGCTGTTGACCAACAGCGGTAACGCGGACCTCAAGATCCAGAGCATCACAGTGCCTGCCGCCGTCACTAAGAACGACAACTGTCCAAGGAACCCCCTCGTCATCGCCCAGGGGCTCAGCTGCACCATCAACGTGAAATACGCGCCCAACGCCCCGGGCAGCTTCAACGGCAACCTGACTGTCACCGACAACGTCGGGAACAGCCCTCAAACGCTACCGGTCAGCGGCACGGCGGTCTCGCCCGCGTCGGTCAATCCGACCAGTCTCAACTTTGATGCCCGCCAGCTGCACAGCACCAGCCCGGCCAAGACGGTAACGCTGACCAATACCGGGACCTCGAACATCACCATCACCGGGATCGGGATCACCGGACCCTTTAACGAGACAGACGACTGCGTCAGCCCGCTGGCCGGCAAAGCCCATTGCACCTTCAGCGTGACCTTCACCCCGGTCCATGGCGGGAACGCGGCCGGCAACCTGTCGGTCACGGCCGGTGGCAAGACGCTGGTCGTTCCCCTGACGGGCACCGGTGTCAGCGCCAACTGGGAATCCCTGGGCGGGCTGATCCCCTCCTATCCCACGGTCTCCTCCTGGGGGACGTCGCGGATGGACCTCTTCGTCCGCGGCACCGATCGCGCCCTCTGGCACCGGTCGTTCGACGGCAATAACTGGTCGAACTGGGAATCCCCTCGGCCGTCTCCTGGGGCCCGAACCACATCGACGTCTTCGTCAAGGGCACCGACGGCAGGCTCTGGCAGAAAACGCTCGACAACGGAACCTGGAGCAACTGGCAGCCGCTTGGCGGTCCGATCGGGTCGGCACCGTCAGCCTCGTCGGGAACCGTGGGGCACATCGACGTTTTCGTGAAAGGCACGGACGGCAACATGTGGCAGAAGACTTTCGACATCGGCACCGGCTGGGGCAACTGGCAGCCCCTCGGCGGCCCGATAGGCTCGAGGCCGTCCGCGGTCTCTTCGGGCGCAGGTCACATCGACGTCTTCGCGAAAGGCACGGACGGCAACATGTGGCAGAAGACCTTCGCCAATGGCAGCTGGGGGAACTGGCAGCCTCTCGGCGGCCCGATCGGCTCGACTCCTAGCGCCGTCTCTCTGGGGTCGGGCCGGCTGGCGGTCTTCGTGCGTGGGACGGATGGCAGGCTGTGGGCGAGGCTCTTCAATGGGAGCTGGGCCAACTGGACCGATGCCTTCGCCGGTGGTGGGGTCCTCGGGTCGGAGCCGGCGGCGGTGGCGCGGACGGGTGGCGTGGTGGACGTCTTCATCCGTGGGACCGACGGCGCGGTCTGGCACGTAGCGCTGGGTAACCTCTAGGCACCTTCCCTCTGTAACCTAGACCTCAGTGGGAGGGCGCGGCCGAAATCTCAGCATCCTGACGCTGGCCGCTTGCCTGATGAGCGCTGCCGCATACCCCCTCCCCGGCCCTCCCCCCAACGGGGAGGGGCAGAAGATTGCGGTGGCCGCGGGCGCGAAGCCGGCAAGGCTTATCCAGCATCTGATCCGCCATCAGCAAGCGCGGCAGGCGGCAGGCGGCCTGGTCCAGCGGGCCCTCGCGCCCCGGGCTGCCGTGACGCCGCTGGGCGGGACCTGGACTCTCCTCGGTCCGCAGCCGATCAACGGACTCAGCACCTTTTCGCCGAGCGCCGGCCGGGTCTGGCGGAGCCCGGACGGTGGCCTGAGCTGGTCGACGAACACTGACGGCCAGGCAACCCTGGCGATTGGCGCGCTGGCGGTCGACTGGACAACGCCGGGCGAAACTGTCTACGCCGCGACCGGGGAGGGTAACCGCTGCCAGGACTGCCTGCCGAGCCAGGGCGTGCTCAAGAGCGGTCCGGGTGGAAACGGCTGGACGCTCTACGGCCAGGCGACCTTCACCGCGCAGCCGACCTACTTCACCGGGCTGGCGGTCAACGGCAGCACCGTGGTGGCGGCAACCAGTCAGGGACTCTTCCAGTCGTCCGACGCCGGCGTGACCTGGCCGGCGACCCCCGCGGTGTCCGGACACTTCGATGCGCTGGCCCAGGATCCATCGACCGCGACGCTTTTCTGGGCGGCCATGACCACGTCGTGCCGGACCTCGCCCGGTC
>VBDY01000119.1 GCA_005882775.1 Chloroflexota bacterium
ACTCTCACCCGCCTGGACCGAGATCCGTCGAGCTCCACCAGGAAGACCCGCTGCCATGGTCCGAGGCGAACCCGCCCTCGCTCGACCGGAACGACGGTGGTCTGGCCCAGAAGAAGCTGCTGGCAGTGCGAGTGGCCGTTGAGCGGCTCGTCCGGAGGAACCGACTGCCGGCGCGAAAGGTCGTCGTGCTCGTAGCCGCTCCGCGGCGCCAGGCGATTGAGAAAGCGGCCGAAGTCGGCGTGCAGCAGCGGCTCATCCTCATTCACCACCACGGCGGCGGTGGTGTGCATCGACGAGACGACGACAACACCGTCGAACAGCCCGAGCCGTGCCACCGAAGCCTGCACCCGATCCGTCACATCGTGGAATGCTGGGCCCGGTCCGGTCTGCAGCTCGAACTCGACCGCCCCGCTCCGAAAGTCTCCATCCCGCGCCAGCGGCACCCGACGCAGGGCCTCGATGCCGGCGGCCCCGGTGCAGAACATCACCCGGCGCAGTGTCTCAACCAGCTCCTCAGCCAGCTCGCCGGCAGCCTCGTCGCCGCGGGCGGCCGCGCGAAGCATCGGACCGGCGACCCCGACCATGTCGGCGCCGAGAGCCAGCGCCACCGCCGCCTGCAGACCGGTGCGAATGCCTCCGCTTGCAATGAGCGGCAGCCGAGGCAGCCGGCCGCGCACCTGGACGAGGCAGTCCGCGGTCGGCGTTCCCCACCCGCGGAATGCCGCCGCGACGTTCCGCAGCGGTCCAGCCAGGCGATGACGCTCGACCTCGCTCCACGACGTTCCGCCGGCGCCGGCGACGTCGATCGCGTACACGCCCGCCTCCGCCAGCCGGACGGCGTCCGGCTCGCCGATGCCGAAGCCGACCTCCTTGGCGATCACCGGCAAACCCAGCGTCCGGCATAGGGTTTCGATCCGCTCCAGCAGCCGGCCGAACTGCACGTCACCTGTCGGCTGCAGCGACTCCTGCAGCGGATTCAGGTGAAGCACCAGCGCGTCCGCGCGCAGAAGGTCGACCAGACGGCGCGCGCCGTCGACGGTCACCCCGCGATTCAGCTGCACCGCGCCGAGGTTGGCCAGCAGCGGGACGTCCGGCGCAAGGTCACGAACGTCGAACGTCGGCAGCAGCTCGGGCTGCTCCAGCAGGGCGCGGCCTGACCCCAAGCCCAGAGCAAAGCCGTGGCGCTGCGCGACCGCCGCGAGCGTGCGGTTGATCGGCAAGGCGGCTTCGGTACCCCCGGTCATGCAGGAGATCAGGAACGGCGCAGCCAGCCGCCGGTCGAGGAAATCCGTCGCCGGCTGCACATCGGCGAGGTCGATCTCGGGCAGCGCCAGGTGCCGAAAGTGGAACTCGTCCAGCCCGGTCGCGCTGTCCGAGCTCACGTCTTCTTGAAGGTTGATCCGCAGGTGCTCGGCCTTGCGCGTCGAGGATGAACGCACAGTCGTTGCCATCAGCCCCTCCGCGCCTTGACAAAACCGGCCAGCTCGATGAGCGCCACCTTTGCCTCTGCCTCCAGGGCCGACCGAGAGACCGCGTGGACCGCCTCATCCACCAGACACTCGACGGTTTGCTCCACCTCGGACCGATCGCCGGTCGCGAGGAGCAGCGTGGGCTTGCCCTGGCGGGCGTCATCGCCCACGGGCTTGCCGGTCTGGGCGGAATCTCCAAACGCGCCAAGGAGGTCATCCGCGAGCTGAAACGCAATCCCGAGCGGGATGCCGTACGCGCTGAGTGATGGCGCCAGGTCCTCGAGCCGCTTGGCGAGACAGGCGCCAAGGTGGAGGGGCCGCTCGACGGAGTAGCGCGCCGTCTTGTACAGCGCGACCCGGACGGCCGTTTCCGCGTCGGCGCCCCCCGCCGCCGTCGCGCGCAGGTCGAGGAACTGCCCCATCGCCATCTCCAGCTTCAGGCGAGCCACGAGGTGGTGCGCTTCGGGCGGCATGTTCGCAAGCAGGCAATCGGCATGAAACAGAGCGAGGTCGCCGAGCACGATTGCCGCCGCCGCGCCGAACTCATCCGCGTCGCCGGGCCATTCTCGCCGGCGGTGCATTTCCGCAAAGCTGACATGCAGCGTCGGCGATCCACGACGAAGCGTCGAGGCATCCATCACGTCGTCGTGGATCAGCGCCGCGAGGTGGATCAGCTCGAGGGCCGCGCCCGCGTCGACGATCAGCGATGAGTCAGGGTCTCCGCCCGCCCCGACGAAGGCCCAGTAGGCGAAGAGCGCGCGCAGCCTTTTGCCACCGCTCGCCGCAAGGCGCGCGATGGCGTCGACCGCGGGCTGCAACCGCCCGTCGACGGCGGCCCAGCGTCGCGACTCCTCGGCGTGGAGGGTTCGAATTCGCGACTCGACGCCCGCCAGGTAAGCGGCCACATCCGACGCCTGGGCGGCGGATATCGCGGCGGCCATCAGGTCAACCTCGCGCGAACTCGAGCAAGCGTCTTCACGGCACTCACGCAGAAGCGCACCACCAGAGTTCCGAGAGCAACCACCACCAGTCCGCCGACGAGAAGCGATTGCGCGGCCCCGGCGGGCAGGCTGTGCGCCGGCCCGACCAGGCCCGGCAGGTCAGCGCCGAGCACGGCCGGGTAGGCGTAAGCCCGGCTGACAAGAGCAGGCACCACGAAGACCACGAACCCGAGCCATACCAGCGTGGCCGCGAGCAGGTAGGCGGCGACGAACGCCGCCACCGAGGGAGGCCAGGGCAGCGCGCGGGGGCGCCGCCCGGCCAGCTTCTCGCGTGCGTACTCCAGGAGGCGCCTGCGCTGCCGGCCGAGGTTGACCACCCCCAGGGCGTCGCCGATCGCCCAGTAGCCGTCGAACTTGAAGAACGGGTTCAGCGAGAGCAGGCAGCTGAACCCGACCAGCGCGCCGGCCAGGACCAGCGTCCGGCTTCCGGTGGCCAGGGCGGCGGCCACATAGGCCGCGCCGACCAGGCCCTGCACGTAGATCCCGCCCAGGTCCACCACCACGCGCTGCCAGCGGCGCAAGTCCCACGCGGCCGTGACATCGCTGAACAGGACCGGAAAAGCCAGGTAGATCCCAAAGCCGATTGCGCTCGGCCGGCCTCCATAGCGGGCGCATGCGCCGGCATGGCCGAACTCGTGCGCGATCAGCGAAACGAAGAACAGGGCGTACGCGGTCAGGAATTCGGTACCCGGCGCGGGCGCGCCTCCCGCCAGGGCCAACCCCGCGACGACCGCCGCGAGCGCGATGAGGGTCGCGGCGACGGCGGGCTGGAAGAGGTGGGCGACAACCCGCGCGACGGGCGCGACATACGCCTCCGGAATCACGGGCAGGGCGAGCCAGAAGCCGGCCGGAGCAGGAGCCGGCCGGTCCTCGATCGACCGCACCCGCGCTTCGAGCCGCTGGTACGCGTCCTCGACCTCAGGGACTGACACCGGTCGGCCTGTGAGCTCGGCGAGCCCGGCCGCGAGCTGCGCCTGGGAATGACCCGCCCGGCCGCCCTCCAGCAAGTAATGGGCGACAGGCGAAAGCCGTATGCGGATCCCGTTGCGACCCCGCAAGACGACCGACTCATTGCGCTCCGAGGTGTCGAGCCGGACGGCCGCCTCCATCACGCGACCCCGCTCGAGACCGCGGGCACCGTCAGCTCCTCGAGCGCCGTCACCACCATGTCGGGTCCGTCGAACTGCGCAAACGCCGCCTGCAGGCGGCGCGCCGCCTGGCGCTGCGCCGTCCCTTCGAGAGCGCGGTTCAATGCGGTGCGAATACCGCCCGCGTCAGACGAGGCGGGCAGCGTGGTGGCAGCCCCGGCTGCTAGGCAGCGGGCCGACAGGGCCGGCTGCTCGCCCCCCGTGGGGAAAAGCAGGAGCGGGAGGCCGTGCGTCAGCGCCCCGAGCACCGCTGTGGTGTTGGCGCTGCACACCACGCCGCGGGCCTGCTCCAGCACGGGCTGCTGCGGAACGTGGCCGCGAACCAATCGGTCCGCGTCACATGAGTCCGGGGGTGCGCCTCGATGCCGCTCCATCGATGCCGCCAGCCTGATCCCGAGCTCGTCGCATGCGGCGAGAAGTCCCGACCAGAAGGTGTCGCCCGCGCGGAAGACGGAGCCGTGCTGGACGTAGAGCGGCGCCGGCGCGTCGCTTCGGGAGTGGAGCCATTCCACCAGCTGCGCGTCGGGGGCCGCCGGCTCGTGAAGACAGGACCCCACCAGCCGCACCCTGTCCGGCAGGTGTTCGGTCAGCGGCTCGAGAAGCGGGACTGACTGCAGCAGATAGACGGAGCCGAGCATCGGCGATGCATCCAGAGATGCGGG
>VBDY01000056.1 GCA_005882775.1 Chloroflexota bacterium
GGGAGCGGATCAAGGTCGACGACGCCCTGGACGTCTGGGCAGTCCACGGGATCGGCGGCACCTGGGGAGCGCTGGCCACCGGGCTCTTCGCCACCATCGCCATCAACAGCACCGCGGCCAACGGTCTCTTTTACGGCAACCCGCACCAGATGCTGGTGCAGTTCCTGGCGGTGGGAGCGTCATGGATCTACTCCGCGGCCGGCACCTTCGTGATCCTCAAGGTCGTCAATTTCTTCGTCCCGCTTCGGGTCGAGGAGAAAGAGGAAGCGCTCGGACTCGATATCTCGCAACACGGCGAACCCGCATACGCACTGTAGAAAGGAGGAAGAAAAAACAATGGATGTCACCACGATCCTGGCAGTGATCTCTTGCGCGGTCGTGTTCATAGGCTGGCTGGTCCTGCCGCACAGCTGGGTGGAAAAGGTCGAGCGCGTCGAACTCGAAGTCGAAACGCGCGAACGGGTTCCCGTCTCGGCAGCCTAAGCCTCTACGGAAGTCGCCCGGTTGTTGCAGGCCGGGCGACTCAGCGCAATCCGCTTGCGATTCACTTCTCGGCAGAAGCTATTGAAGGATCTCCTTCGGACACACTTTCATGCCGGATAGACCGATGCGGACGTTCGGCTGCTTGTGGTCAAACTGCATGACGAGGCATCCAAGCCGCTTCCCACTGACATCGCTCACCACGTACCAGGCAGGAACCGACGCATCAGACGCGTTCTGCGGCATGACCTCGCCGGGCTTCAGGTCTGCATGGTCCTGAAGTGACGTACATTTCACGTCGCATTGATCAATAATCAGCTCCCTGTCAGTGTCGTTCACTACAGTCACCGGGAAAAATTGGTCGGTCGGGTCGATACTGCAGCCGGACTGAATCAGCGACACCCAGAAAGCGGCCGCCGACAAAGTCCTTGCCCAGCTCGTATTCCGCCGCCCGCCAGAGCCACTGGCGTGCTTCATCTGACCCGGGCGCTTTCCCCCTGGAAGGCCGTGCTTTGCAAGGTCGTGCGCCGCACCGATTTTTGCTCCTAGGGTTCCTTGTGTCGCGACGGAGTCACGGCGTCGATTTCCGCCTGGTCGCGCTCACGTTGTTTTGGAGATGAGTAACGCCAGCTTGCATAGGCGATCGCTAGGAACAGCCCCGCCCCGCAGAGGCTGACGACAACCCCAATTGGGCTCTCCCGCAATGAGATGGCCTGGCTTAGCCAGAAGAATGCGAACAGCATTCCGGCCAAACTCATAACAACCGAATCCGGGGAATGGTACCAACGGTATCGCAGGGATCTCGCCGGTGATCCGTCGGCGGGTGGCTCGGGACCGAGACGATGACTCGCCACGTGACGCAGCCAAATCTCTAGCGGGAGCGTGATGATCACGAAGCCGATGATTGCGGCTGACAGGCCGGCCACCCACGTCATTCCATTCACCCAAGCAAGCGTTGCACCGAGCGCCAGAATGGGCAGGAAGACTAGGAATGCTCGGTCGGCATTTTCGAGGCGAGTAAGCGGGTTTTTCAACCTCTCGCTTCCCCCATCAGACCACCCACACTACCCTCGGTTATTCAGAATCGTACCGTGTACCCTCAACATAGGGGAACACTTGGACTCTCAAATAACCCGGGTGGCCGGGCTTCTCCGAGAGGCCGCCGAGACCCATCACACGGTCTACCGCATCGTCGACGGCGAGGATCCCGACTGGGCATCGTGGTATGCGGACTGGCTCATCCATCTCTCCGAGTTGCCGAAGCTGCTCGGCGCTACCCCGGTAAGGAGCGAACTCGTCTATTTGCTGGTCAAGCTCGACAAGGACTACGCGGCGGCCAAGAGCGCCGAGCCGTGGGAGCAGCACTACGCTAGCGAGTTGCTCCGGCACTTCTCCTAGCAAGAAGTGGCGTACACGCAGATCGGTAGCGGCTGCCCGGTATCAGGATGTGGCCGCTCCCGCCTGAACCCCAGCGGCCCGAAGCCCTCCTTTAGAACCGCGGCGGCGGGCTCGGTCGCCAGTCCTCTTCCGCAATAAGCGGGGTCCAGAACCTCGGGGTCGCCGTTTATCCGGGCGAAGGGCGCGAGATCCTGATCGCGCCAGGCACGCAGAAGCAGGCGCTCGGTTTGAATCAGAAAGTGGCTACCGCCGCGGGGCGACCCAGATCTTGGAGGCGGTCTCGGCGCTGAGAGTGAGCTCTCGGTCGCCCGCCCGAAGACGCACCGTCCGACCGACCTCGTCCACTTCCACGATCCTGACCCGGGCCCGGGGAACAAGGCGACGTTGGTGCAGGTACTGGAGGAGGGGCGGGGCCTCCCGCTGAGCGACTTCGGAGATGCGTGTGATGATCCCGATCTCACCCGCACGCAGGACTGATAGCGGACGTTCGTCACGGCGCGGGGTGGCGTAGCCGGGGATGGCGTTGCCGTGGGGGCAGGTCGTGGGCTTACCAAGCAGCTTGTAGACCCGGTCCTCGACCACCTGGGAGACGGCGTGCTCGAGCCGGGCGGCCTCCTTGTCGGCGGTCACCCAGTCCAGGCCCAGGCCGTCGGTGAGCCAGCGCTCCATGATCCGGTGCCGGCGCACGATGGCGGCGGCCGATCGCTCCCCGCGACGGGTCAGCTCGATCTCTTTGCGCGAGTTGAGCCGCACCATCCCGTCGCGTGCCATCCGGCGCAGTCCGACGGTCACGGTCGGCCGGCTGACCGACAGCCAGTCGGCCAGGCGCGCGCTGCGCACAATCTCACCCTCCGCCTGCATGTAGTAGATCGCCTCGAGGTAGTGGGAAACGACCTCCGACGGAGGCGAACTGTTAGCCTTATCTAATCGAACGCTTGGCACCTACTAACACTAGCGGATGAGTCACCTCTCCGCCAGCCTCCTGGGGGCGATCGCCGGTGCCACCATCTTCATCGGCCTCCCGATCGGCCGGGTGCGGGGGCTGCCCAGGCGCGTCCAGGGGTTTCTCAACGCTCTCGCGACCGGCGTGCTCATCTTCCTGCTCTGGGACATCCTCAGCCACGCGTCGACGCCCGTCGAGAACTATTTCACGGGAATGCTCCACCCGGGCTACGGAACACCGTTTGGCCTCTCGAAGGTCTCCAGCTTCGTCACGATGGCGGTGGCCTTTGCCGGCGGGCTCACCGTTGGCCTGCTGGGTCTGATCTATTTCAACGCTCGCGT
>VBDY01000057.1 GCA_005882775.1 Chloroflexota bacterium
GCGAGCACGTTCGATACGTGCCGCTCGACAGTCTTGCGGGAGAGGAAGAGGGCGTTCGCGATCTCAGGGTTGCTGTTGCCGGCAGCGACCAGCTTCGCGATCTGCCGCTCTCTCGGGCTCAGCTGATCCAGCCCGCCCTCGCCACGTGACACCTGGGGGCGCCGCCACGTGCGCACGCCGAGGCGGCGCAGTCCTAGCTCCGCCAGCCGCTGCTCGGTTGCCGCACCGGCAGCGCTGGCTTCGATGCCCGCCTCTCGTAACTCGTTTGCGGCCCTGGTGGCGTCACGGCTGACCACTGCCGCCGCGAGGTCGAGTCGCGCCCAAAGCAAACCGGCTACCAGCCCCAGTCGCGCTCGCTCGGCTGCGACCCCCTCGAGCTCTGCGATGCCGGACGCCCGGTCATTGCTGGCGAGCGCGACCAGGCCGCCCACGTGCCTACTCATGAGCTGATCGGTTAACTCCGCGGCCCGGCCGTCGGCACCCCACGCCCCCAGCTCCTTCTGGGCATCACTGGCGCGGCCCAGGCGAGCGAAGGCCTCGGCGAGTCTGAGTGCCATCTCGCGCGCGCACCTCCGGCAACCGGCGGCGACAGCATCGGTTCTGGCGGCAAGAACATACCGGTCGATGTCTGCGCTCCGGGTTGCGCCCCCGCACCTCGCCAGCCAGACGATCATGATTCCATGGAGGTGAAGCCGGTAGTGCGGATCAGGCTGGAATGCGACCTCACGCTCGAGACTCGTCGCGGCGTCCCTCCAATCCCCGCGTGAGAACCAGACCAGGTGGCGCAGTTCATGGATCGAGCGCGTCGCCGCCTTTCCTATGGCGAGGCGCTCTCCGATTCTGCCCTCGAGCTCGACACATTCGGAGGTAACCTCATCCGCCTCGTCCAACCGCCCCAGTTCGATCAGCTTGCCGGCCAGGGTCGAGCCGGCGGCAAGTGTCAGCATCGGCAGCGCCTGCTCACGGGAGTGAGCCCATACGCGCCGTGCATGATCCACAGCCTCGCCGGCCCGGCCCACAAACCACAGCGCCATTGACGAGTTCAGAGCAGCCGCCATCGTTGCCTGCTCCGACCCTCGGGCTACCTGCGCCATCTCTTCCGAGATGCGCATCATGTCGGTGGCGTCTTCCTCGATCACGGCGGCATCGAAGGCGGCCTGCAGCGCGGTAATGTAGGCGTCCTGCTCCCGAGAGCTGATTTCAGTCGATTCCCGATCTGCCCAAAGCCCGCGCGCCGCATGCACCGCCTGTTCCGCGACCCGGCGGGCGTCGTCCATTCGGTGCTCGAGCAGTCGGAGGAGGTTGGCGTGATGCGCTGCGATCTCAATTTCCACGACGGGATCATCCGTCGCCTGGCTTCGAGCGCGGGCAAGCAGGGACAGCGCCTCCTCCCTTCGCTCAACGATTCGCAAAGCAGCGCGTGAGGCGCCCAGGTAGGCTCTTGCTCTCAAGGCACGGTCAGACCGTTTGTGGCGAGCTCGATCCAGCGCTGCATTGCGGCGCGATGCTCGCCCAGCTCACTTGCCAGAAGCGCCACCCGTTCATGGAGGTCGGCAGCGGGCTCGGAGAAACCCCTTGAATCTGCGACTTGTGAGAGGTACCGCAAGCCCTCTCTTCCAAGCAATCGACGCTGTGGCGATTGAAGGACCCTTAACGCTAGATCGCTCACATCCTGTCCAGCCTCGCGGCGGTGGACGAGTGCCTCCAGCAGCAGTTGAGCGTCGCCGCCCGCCTGCCGCTCCAGCCAGCTTCCGAATAGTGCATGAAGCTGTCGCCGATCGGCCGGGGGCAGCTGCGCTTCAGCCGACGAGCGAATCAGATCGTGCGCAAGGCGAAGCGAAGTCCCCTCTAAAATCGCGAGGCCCGACCGCTCGAGCTCGGCGACCGCATGCTCGGTTCGGGTCTCGTCCCAGCCAAGCAGCGCATCTATATGTTGTGGCGAGAGTGGGCGCGCGGCAACGGCCAGTACGGCGAGCAACCGGCTGGCGTCGCGAGCGAGCCCACGCTCTCGTGCGACCAGGTACTCGGTGAGGTCGAGGCTCCCGCCGCTGCGCGCGAGCACGCCGAGCCAGAAAGGCGACCCTTGCGCCATCGTCCACAGCTCATGGGCGCGCTCTCCGCTGAGCTTAGGGCCGAGCTGCTGCACCAGGCGAACGCCGTCATCGCGATCGAGTGGGCCAAGTTCCATGGTGGTGACGCGATCGGGTCCCAACTCCCGCGTCATGGATTCGGAGAAGGCCGACCCGGTGCCGGAGGGACGGCTCGCTGCGATGATCGCCAACCCTTTTCCCTCTGCGTTGGCTGAGCGGACGAGATACGAGCAGAGGGCGAGCGAGAGCTCATCGATCCATTGGAGGTCGTCTACGAAGAGCACTATCACGCCCTCCAGCCGGAGCAGCGAGCGATGAGCAGCCTCGCACATCCGCAACGGTTCGAGGGGGCGATCGTTGGCTTGAGCCGCGCCGAAAAGCGCTGCTTCCAGCCGTGCTCCAGCGCCCGATACCTTCACTAGCTCGCGGAGCAGATCTCCCGCGGCGGCCAGGGGCACCTGCGACCCGGTCTGGTACCCGACCATGCTGAGCTGGCGACTCGATGCCTCGCGCCCGCGCAGCTCGGCGAGCAGGCGTGTCTTTCCCGACCCCGGCACCCCATTGACCAGCGCCCCGGCCGGCCTGCTCTCGCGCTTGGCCTGTGAGCAAACGGCTTCCAGCCGGCCCAGCTCGTTTTCCCTTCCAACGAAACCGGACGCCATCGATAAAGCCTAGCGCTGCTGGGCGCCCTGGCGGTCGGTTGCGGAGGGAGGACCGAGTCCTCCCTCCGGCTCTCTTCCTGGGGCTTTCTTAGCGGACCCCCGCCGAGGCCGGCGCCCGACCGCCGGTTTCCACCAGTCCCTTGTCGGTGTGCTCTACCTGAGCCAGCGAGCTGTGCGTGTTCTTGTGGTTGAAGGAGATGGTTCCCTTCGCCTTGAGCACCCCGGTCTGGGCGACCTCCATCTCCTTGTATTCCATCCCGGTCGGCAACCGCAGGATCACCCGCTGCTCGTCACCGGTGGCCGGAACCACGAGCGGCTGAGAGGTTGTCTCGAAGTGGTCGGGCACCACCATCTTCGCCCGACGCTTGTCCTTGTCGAACTCGAACTGGATGTCCACCAGGTGCGGGCCCTCGACCTTGGTCACGATCGACGCCAGGACTTCAAACCAGGGGCCGCCCGCCTGACCGGTCAGGATGGTGGCGATCGCGTTCACCTGCTCCGGGTTCGCCTTCTTGTCGACAAAGGCGACCACGGTCCCATTGCCCTCGTGCAGGGCGCCCGGCCAGTGATAGATCACGGCAAATTTCAGACCGCTCAGGCTGATCGCATCGAAGTTGCCCTCGCGGATGTTCATCCCGAGCACTCCCTCGCACCCCTTGAATGGGCTCGGGAACCCGGTGGTGTCGCACGAACACGTCGCCGCACAGTTGCAGTTCTTGAGGTACTCGCCTTTCATCCG
>VBDY01000031.1 GCA_005882775.1 Chloroflexota bacterium
GTAGGCGTCCTGCTGGAGTCGCGCCAGGTATGAGATGAAGATGGTCCGGGTTGCCGGCGAACGGATCCCTGACTCGGCGGTCTGGAGGTCGGCCGCCACACTGGTTGGGTCGGGGGCTGCGGCGGGCGTGAGCATGGTGATGGGTTGCCGCGCCGTCGGGACCGGCGTTACGGCGGCCGCTCCGCCGGAGCCTGCCGGCCGCTGGATCGTCGCAGTCGACTGGCCGCCGGTGGGCGTCGCCGCCGCGCAGCCTGGCAGGGCAACCAGGAGAACACCGAGGGTCCATCTCTGGAAATTGGTCATGACGCGACGGTAAGGTACCAGAGATCGCCGCGCAGCGCGCTGGCCGGCGCTGTGCGGATACTTGGACATCGCACTGGTAAAAGTGTTAGGCTGCCGCCTAAGAATTCGGGCGGAGGGAAGCTATGAGGACAGGGGTAGAACCCGCTCGCCTCGAGCGGAACGCGGTCGGCCTGGTACCCACGCTCTTTCAGTCGATCACGCACATGGCGCCGGCGGCGGCGGTGGCGTTCTCGATCATCTTCGGCGTCTCCTATGCGGGAGGCAGCATCCCGCTTGCGGTTCTGCTGGCGACAGTGGGCTGTCTCCTGGTGGCGATCAGCATGGGGCAGCTGGCGCGTCATCTGCCCTCGGCCGGAGGGCTCTACACCTTCAACTCCCGGGGGCTCGGCTCGTTTGTCGGATTCCTGGTGGCCTGGGGCTTCATGATGGCCGAGCCGATCGTGGCGCCGCTTCTCTACCTGATCTTCGGCAATGAGCTTTCGGCCAACCTGAATTCGCACTTCGGCTGGCCCACCTGGCTCTGGGCGCCGTTTGCTATAGCAGCTGGACTGATTGTCTGGTTCCTGACCTACCGCGGAATCAAGCTCTCGACCGAGGCCGGTGTGGCCCTGGGAGCCTTCGAGATCGTCGTCTTCCTGGCGCTGGCACTGACGCTGATCGTTGAGGCGGGCGGCAACAACACCCTCTCCGTCTTTGCCCCGAACACCGGCAACACGAAGGGATTGGGCTCAGTGTTCACGGGCATGATTTTTGCCATCCTCGCCTTCATCGGGTTCGAGGCTTCGCTCCCGCTCGCCGAGGAGGTGAAGGAACCACGCCGGACCATCCCGAGGGCCGTGATCCTTTCGGCGCTCCTGATCGGCATCTTCTATCTGATCTGTTACTACGCGGCGGACGTGTTCTTCGGCCCCGACAAGATGGCCAACGGCTTCTATACGACCAGCGTCCAGGACCCATGGGGAGCCCTGGCACAGAAGGTCTGGGGCCCGGGCCTGGTGATCGTCATCCTCGCGGTGTTGAACAGCGCCATCGCAAACTCGAACGCCGGGACGAATGCTGCAACTCGGGTCGGCTACTCACTCGGGCGGATCGGTCTGCTCCCGCGAGCGTTCGCCAGTGTCCATCCGAAGTTCCACACGCCTCATGTCGCGATCAATGTCCAGGCAATCGGCGGCATAATCCTGGCGGTTGGTCTCGGTTGGGTCACCGGGGGGCCGCTCAATGCGTTCGCTCTGCTCGGCACGGTGGCGACCATCATCGTCATCACCATCTACATCCTGACCAACATCAGCAACCTCGTCTTCCATGCCCGTGAGCACCCCGGGGAATTCAACTGGCTGCTCAATGGCCTGGTCCCGGTCGTGGGAAGCCTGATCTTCCTGCCCGCGCTGGTAGCCGCCTTCGGCATCGATTTCCTCAACCTTGGCATCAGCGCGCTGACCTCTCCGGCAAACCTGGCGCCCGTCGTTATCGGAATCTGGATGGTGATCGGGGTTGGGTTGGCCGTCTATTTCGCCACCCGGCAACCGCAGCGCCTGAAGGACACCGGGCGGATCTTCCTCGACGAGCCCTGACCGGCTCTTGGGGCGCCCATAAAATGAGTGACATGGGCAGCCACAGAGTTGAACGCGTCGCCGCACAACTGCGCGAGGAGATCAGCGCCATCATCATCCGTGACCTCAAGGACCCCCGCGTTGAGATGGCGACCATCACCGAGGTCAAGCTCAGTCCTGACCTGCGCAACGCCATAGTGAGGGTGAGCGTGGTCGGCGAACCGGACAGTCAGCGTGCGGCCATCGCGGGGCTGGTGCGGGCTAAGGGCTTCATCCGGCACGAGCTCGGAACCCGCCTGACCAACCTGCGCTTCGCCCCCGACATTCGCTTCGAGCTCGACGAAGGTATCTCCTACAGCGTCCGGATCAGTCAGCTGCTGCGCAAGGTGAACCAAGAGGACGCGAACGCACAGCCTTGAGCTGAGCCCGCCCCGGCCCGAGGTGGCCGAGGTGGCACCGGCCATCTGGCAACTGGTTGAAGGCGCCGGGCGCCTGGGCGCCGTCACCCACAAGGACGCCGACGGCGACACACTCGGGTCCGCGCTCGCCCTGGCCCAGGCGCTCGAGCCTCTCGGCAAGACAATCGCGGTCGTGTCGTCTCCCCCGGTGCCGGCCGGCTGGTGGTTCCTGCCGGGCATCGAGCGGGTCAACCGTGACCCGTTGCCCTCGGGCGTTCCGCTCTTCGTCTTCGATGCCGGCGACCCGGACCGCGCGGGTGACTACGCGGACGCAGTGCGGAGGGCACCTGCGGTAGTCAACGTCGACCATCACATCACCAACAGCCGGTTCGGGACCATCAACG
Source organism: Chloroflexota bacterium (assembly GCA_005882775.1). Classification (GTDB taxonomy): domain Bacteria; phylum Chloroflexota; class Dormibacteria; order CF-121; family CF-121; genus VBDY01. The sequence goes on from VBDY01000031.1 coordinate 2,659, forward strand.
TCGTGTCCACCGCCGCCGCCTCCACCGGCGAGCTGCTCTACGACCTGTTCAAGGCCTGGAAGATCGCGATTCCCCCGGCGGCGGCCGGCTGCCTCTATGCGACGATCCTCTCCGACACCGGAGGCTTCCGGCACGACAACACGTCGGAGCGGGCTCTGCGGGCGGCCGCCGAGCTTGTCGCCCTGGGCGCCGACCCCGTGACGATTGCGCGCGGACTGTTCAAGAGCCGGCCGGCCTCGACCCTGCGGATGCAGGGAAAGATCCTGGAAAGCCTGCATTTCGAGTGCCAGGACCGCCTGGTCTGGGGGGCGATCACACAGGCCGAGCTGGCCGCCAGCGGCGCGACGACGGATCAAGCCGACAGTGCCATCGACCAGCTCAACACGGTGCGCGACCAGGAGCTGGCCATCCTCTTCAAGGAGGTGGGCCCTCGCCTGACCAAGGTCAGCATCCGCAGCCGCGACCAGGTAGATGCCGCCGAGCTGGCTGCCATGTTCGGTGGGGGAGGCCACCGGCGGGCGTCTGGCATCGAACTCGCCTTGCCCCTCGAGGAGGTCCAGGCCCGGGTCCTCGCCGCCGCACGCGCCAAAATCGCCGAGTGTGCCCCACCGTCCTGAGAGTGCGCTCCGGAATCCTGAACGTCCATAAGCCCAGCGGCAAGACGTCATTCGCTGTGGTCCGCGCCGTCCGCGGCGCCACCGGGGTCGAGCCGGCCGGCCATGGCGGAACACTCGACCCCGCAGCCGATGGTGTCCTTCCCATCCTGCTCGGACGCGCGACCCGGGTCGCCGACTTCATCCACGAATGGCCCAAGACTTACGTTGCCACCTTGCAGTTCGGGGCGACCTCCGACACCTACGACGGCGAGGGCATGATCGCGCAATCCACTGGGCCCCTGCCGGAGCGGTCCGCGATTGAGGCAGCGCTGCCCGCCTTCACCGGCCGGATCCCGCAGGTGCCGCCCGCTTTTTCGGCTCTGAAGCAGGGAGGCGAACCCCTCTACCAGAAGGCAAGGCGCGGCGAGTCGGTCGCGATCGCGCCCCGAGAGGTCGAGATCCACCAGCTTCGGCTCGAAGCCTACGCGCCGGCCTCGGGGGTCTGCCGCCTGGAGGTCATCTGCGGCGCCGGGACCTACGTCCGCAGCCTGGCTCACGACCTGGGCGCCCGGCTCGGATGCGGGGCGTACCTGAGAGCACTGACCAGGACCGCGGTCGGGCCCCTGCACCTGGCGGACGCCGTCCGGCTGGAAGCACTGGTCGGGGCCGGCGACGGCTGGGAGCGCTGGCTGCTTCCCATGGATCTGCCGCTCCGCGGCTGGCCCGCCCTGGTGCTCGATGCCGATCGGGCACTGGCGGTCAGCCACGGACGCGCGATCCCGGCGCCCGAGGCAACGGGCACCGGCCGCCACCGACTACTCGATCAGACCGGCCGGCTGCTGGCCTGGGGCACGGTCGACCCGGGCGGCACCCTGCAGCCGCGGGCGGTGTTTCCACCTTGAGCCTGCGCGTCAGCTTCGGATTTCCCCAGGCCGGTGCGATCGGCCCGGCGCACCTCACCATCGGGACCTATGACGGTGTCCACCGCGGGCACCTCGCCATACTCAAGCCACTTATAGAGGAGGCCAGGGCGGCCGGGGCTGCCAGCGCGATGGTGACCTTCGAGCCGCACCCACGCTGCGTGCTCGACCCCGATCATTGTCCGCCCAGCCTGACCACGCTCGATGAGAAGACCTGGTTGCTCGACGGGCTCGGGCTCAACCACGTGATCGTGATCCCTTTTACGCCCCAGGTCGCCGCGCTGACGCCCGCCGGTTTCATGCGCCGGCTGACTAAAGGCATGCAGCCGCGCCAGATCGTCGTCGGCTATGACTTTGCCTTCGGACAGGGGCGCCGCGGTGACCACGCCTTCCTCCAGCGCCTCGGATCGAAAGATGGGTTTGCGGTTCGGGTCGTCCCGGCGCTGCAGCGAGGCGGTGAGCCGGTCAGTAGCTCGCGCATCCGCCGCCTGATCCTGCTCGGCCAGGTGCGGGCGGCTGCCCAGCTGCTCGGCCGGGATTATTTTTTTCGTTCGGTCGTGGAGCACGGCGCGCAGCGGGGACACCGGATCGGCTTCCCGACAGCGAATCTCAAGATCACGCCCAACAAGCTCTTGCCTGCGAACGGTGTCTATGCGATCCGGGTCCGGCTCGAGGAGATTGCCCTCACCGGCGTGCTCAACGTCGGTTTCCGACCCACCTTCGGGGGCAATACCCTGACCGTGGAGGCCTTCATCTTCGATTTCGAGGGCGACCTGTACGGGAAGCTGATGACGGTATCGTTCGTCCAGCGGCTACGGGGAGAGAAGCGCTTTGCTTCCGCGGAGGCTCTCCAGCAGCAGATTGGGCGCGACGTCGCGAACGCGAAGCGGATCCTGAGCGCGTGACCGGCGCTCCGCCCCTGGTGATTGTCAACCCGGTGGCGGGCGGCGGCCGAGCCCGGCGCTTCTGGCAGCAATCGGCGATTGCCTGCCGCGAGGCGGACATGAAGGTCGACGTCGTGCAGACCGAGCGTCGGGGGGACGCGGCAAATCTGGCCGCGGACGCGGGCGACCGGCTGGTGATCTCTGTCGGCGGAGACGGGACCGCACACGAGGTGATCAACGGTCTCCTGCGACGGCCGGCGGGCCGCGTGCCCCGATTTGGAGCCCTGATGTACGGGACCGGCAGCGACCTGGTACGGACCCTGCCGAGTCCCAGGCGACCAAAGGACGTCCCGAGCTGGCTAGAAAAGGACAGATGGCGACGGATCGACGTCGGTCGCCTGGGCAGCTCGACCGGCCGGCGTTACTTCGTCAACGCTGCTGATGTGGGGATTGGCGCCGAAATCGTCCGGCGTGCAGCCGTGGGCCCCCTGGTCCTGGGCGGGACGATTAACTTCCTGGGGGCAGCGGTGGTGAGTCTGATGGTCCACCGCAACAGCTCGGTCCGGATCCGCGCCGACGACGGCTTTGTGGAGGAAGCCCGGGTCAGGACGATTGCGATCGCCAATGGGAGTCACCTTGGTGCCGGGATGCGGATCGCGCCGGATGCCCGTCCGGACGATGGGCTCTTCGACGTCGTGATCATCGGCGATTTCGGTCGCTTTGAAGCCATCCGTCATCTGCCCCGGCTCTACCAGGGCACCCATGTGAGTCTCAAGAAGGTCCGGGTGTTGCGGGCCCGGCGGCTCGAGGTGGATGCCACCGATCCGGTCGGGATCGAGACCGACGGCGAGCCGGCCGGCTCAACCCCCGCCGTGTTCGAGGTCGTGCCGGCGGCGCTGGATGTGCTGGTCTGGTGACTGCCATCCGGGCGTTGATCTTCGATTTCGACGGGCTGCTGGTGGAGACCGAGCTGCCGATCTTTCAGGCCTGGCAGCGAATCTATCGCGAGCATGGGCATGAGCTCCCGATCGACCAGTGGATGACCACCATCGGGACTGCATCTGCGGCGTTCGACCCCTTCGAAGACCTGCAGCACCGGATCGGATCCGCTCTGGACAGGGCAAACGTCGATCGCCTGGAGCGCGATTACTACCGCGAGCTCAGCGCGCTCCAGACCCTCCTCCCGGGAGTCCAGGACTACCTGCGCGATGCCCATCACCTCGGGCTCAAGGTTGCCATCGCCTCCAGCTCGAGCCGAAAGTGGGTGGAGGAGCACCTGGAGCGCCTGTCGATTGGTCCCTCCGCCTGGGACGCCATCGTCTGCCGGGAGGACGCCGTCCGGACCAAGCCCGACCCGGCCCTGTACCTCGAGGCACTGCGGCGGCTACGCGTGCTTGCCAGCGAGGCGATTGCGTTCGAGGACTCGATCAACGGGATCCGGGCTGCGCACGACGCCGGCATTTTCTCCGTGGCGGTCCCCGGGCAGATGACGGCGGGGCAGGACCTGGGCCTGGCAAGCTTGAGGCTGAGCTCGCTGACCGAGATGCCGCTTCGAACCTTGCTTGCTCAGGTTGGCCAATCTCGTCCGGATCCGGCGAATTGAACCGGCCGTGAGCTCATCGCGCGAACAGTCGTTCTGACTTTCAGATGCTCGGAATTGGGACTACCATCGCCGCGGAGGTGGTGCAATTGCCGAAGTACGCAGTTATCGGCGGCTATACCAGCGAGGCGTGGGCGAAGATGCTCGACAACCCTGGCGACCGGGCGACCGCAGTCCGCAAGGTGGCCGAGGCCGTCGGGGCGAAGCTGGAGCAGTTCTACTGGTCGTTCGGCGACGATGACTACCTGGCGATATTCGATGCCCCCGATGACATCACGGCAGGCGCAATCTCAGTCGCGGTAGGCAGCTCGGGCACGCTACGCAACCTGAGGACGATCAAGCTGATCACTCAGGAAGAGGGCAAGAAAGTCCTGGAGAAGGCAAAGGCTGCCAAAGCCGCCTACGCCCCGCCGGGATCGCGGGAAGCAGTCGGCGTTCGCTGATCGTGATGGGGCGGCATCATGCCGCCCCCGGGTTTTGGTCCGGGCACAATACGGTATACTCACCCGTGACTCGGCTTGCTTGCACGAATTGCCAACGGCATCCAAAGCTGAGAATGAGAAACGGAGGTAACCGCGACTGGCAACAGCTACCAAAGCAAGCGCGATGTCGGACAACCGCTTGCACGAGAAGGACACCGGATCACCCGAGGTCCAGATAGCGATCTTCAGCGAACGGATCAATCACCTCACCGATCATCTGAAACTCCACGCCCACGACCACAATTCGCGGCGCGGGCTGCTGCAGCTGGTCGGCAAGAGGCGCCGGCTGCTGAATTACCTGCAGCGCAAGGACGTCGAGCGCTACCGCGCCGTTATCGCCAAGCTCGGGCTGCGGAGGTGATCGCCTAAGACGCACGCGACCCGCTAGCGGGCAGTGACCGCTCGAACAGGGTTAGAGATTGGTGCGCGGAGAAAGGGTTCCTTTTCTTCGAACCCCAACCCCTAACCCGGACGGCGAGGGGACTGCCTGGGCCAAGAATTTTTTTGCCGCGCACAGCGCGGCCCAGGAGGAATCGTGAATCAAACGCAATTAGAAATCGCCGGTCGGACCATCACAATGGAAACCGGCCGGGTAGCCGGGCAGGCCTCGGGCGCCGTGACCGTTCGGTCCGGCGACACCATGCTGCTCGTGACGGCCGTGATGGCCGCCACCCCACGGGAGGGGATCGACTTTTTCCCGTTGACCTGTGACTACGAAGAGAAGCTCTACGCCGCCGGGAAGATCCCGGGTGGCTTCATCCGGCGGGAGGGCCGCCCCTCGGAGCAGGCCATCCTGAACAGCCGGCTGATCGACCGGCCGATCCGGCCGCTGTTTCCCAAGGACTTCCGTAACGACGTACAGGTGATCGCCACCGTGCTCTCGGTCGACCAGGACGCCGACCCGGCGACGCTCGCCATCTTCGGCGCATCGACCGCGCTGTCCATCTCACCGATCCCATTCCAGGGACCGATAGGCGCAGTCCGGATGGGAGTGCTGGACGACCAGATCGTCGTCAACCCCTCGGTCAACAAGCTGGGGGAGAGCAAGCTCGACCTGGTGGTCGCCGGCACGCGCGATGCGATCATCATGGTCGAGGCCGGGGCCAAGGAGGTGCCCGAGAGCACCATCGTCGAGGCACTCCGGATCGCCCAGGCAGAGATCGCGCGTCAGTGCGATGCGCAGGAAGCATTTCGACGTGAAGTCGGCAAGCCCAAGGTGGACGTGCCCGAGGCGCCCAAGGACGCCGAGGCCGACAGCGCAGTAGAGCAGTATCTGTCAGAGCGTCTGGACCAGGCGCTTTTCAATCCCAATAAGGCGCTCCGCGAGTCGGCCCTCGACGATCTCAAGAAAGAGACGATCGCCGAGCTTGGGCCGCGTTTCCCGGATCGTCTGCCCGCGCTTTCGCGCAGCTTCGAGGCCAGGGTCAAGGCCCGGGTCCGTCAGAAGATCGTCGACGAGGGAATGCGTCCCGACGGCCGCAAGACCACCGAGATCCGGCCGATCAGCTGCGAGGTCGGGATCCTGCCTCGCACGCATGGCTCGGCTCTCTTTACCCGAGGCCAGACCCAGGCGCTGAGCATCGTCACCCTGGGTTCGATCGGGGACAAGCAGAAGCTCGACGGGCTCGGGCTCGAAGAGTTCAAGCGCTTCATGCATCACTACAACTTCCCGCCCTTCTCGGTCGGTGAGGCGCGGCCATTGCGGTCGCCCGGCCGTCGCGAGATCGGTCACGGGGCTCTGGCGGAGCGGGCGCTTCTGCCGGTGGTGCCTACGGAAGAAGAGTTTCCCTACACGATACGTCTCGTCACGGAGATCCTGTCTTCGAACGGATCGACGTCCATGGCCAGCGTCTGCGGGTCGAGCCTGGCGATGATGGACGCGGGCGTCCCTATCAAGGGCCAGGTGGCCGGCATTGCCATGGGCCTGATAAAAGCAGAGGACAACAAAGTCGCCGTGCTCAGTGACATCCAGGGAATCGAGGACGCGCTGGGCGACATGGACTTCAAGGTGGCGGGCACACGCACCGGCGTCACCGCCATGCAGATGGACATGAAGATCAAGGGAATAGGCGTCGAGGTGCTGGCCTCCGCGATCGAGCAGGCGCGGCAGGGACGGCTGTTCATCATGGACAAGATGGACGCCGCCATCGCGCAGCCGCGGACCGTCATGTCGCAGTACGCACCGCGCATGATCACCGTCCAGATCCATCCCGACAAGATCCGCGAGGTGATCGGCCCCGGCGGCAAGATGATCCGCAAGATCATCGAGGACTCCGGTGTGGCCTCGATCGACATCGAGGACGACGGGCGGGTGATCATCGGCTCGGTCAACGGTGAGTCTGCGGCGAAGGCCGAGCAGATAATCCGCGACCTGACGGGTGAAGTCGAAGTTGGTAAGAACTACAAGGGCAAGGTGGTCCGGATCATGCCCTTCGGGGCCTTCGTCCAGATCATGCCCAACCAGGACGGGCTGGTCCATATCAGCCAGCTCGCCGAGGACCGGGTCGAGCGCGTCGAGGATGCCGTCCAGGTTGGCGATGAGATCGATGTCAAGGTCACCGAGGTCGACCGCCAGGGACGTGTGAACCTGTCGCGCAAGGCCGTCCTGCAGGAAGCCAAGGGCATCACCAACGGCGATTGGATCGTGACCGAGCGAGACCGGGGCGGACCCCCGCGCAGCCCGGGCGGCGGCGGCTTCAATCGAGATCGGGGTGGCGACCGCGGACCACGCCGTGACTACGCAGGCAGAGGGCGAGAGAACCGAAACTAGCATTCAGACTTTGTTCAGCGCAATAGGTTCTTACCGGCGTGCTCTGGTTATACTTGCCGCGGTTTGCTGACCTTCGCCGACCTGCCGGGCCTGAGCCGGGCCGTACACGACTGCCGGCTCTGCCCCCTCGGCAGCACTCGTATGCACGCGGTGCCGGGAGTCGGCCCGGCGGACGCGCGGATCATGATCGTGGGCGAGGCGCCCGGCCAGAACGAGGACCTGCAGGGTGAGCCCTTCGTCGGTGCCGCCGGCAAACTACTCGATCAGCTGCTTCGCGGGATCGGCCTCTCGCGGGCCGACGTATTTATTACCAATATTCTCAAGTGCCGGCCGCCAGGGAACCGCGATCCGCAACCGAGCGAGGCGGAGGCCTGCTCCCCCTATCTCGAGCAACAGTTGCGCCTCATCCGGCCGGAGGTCGTTTTGATCCTGGGTCGCCACGCGCTCGTACGGCTGCTACCGGGCCAGGACTCGATCTCGCGAGTGCATGGACGCGTGATCGAGAAGGACGGCGTTTCCTATATCCCGATTTATCACCCGGCGGCCGCCCTGTATAACAGTGTCTTGATGGGACCGCTCGAACAGGACTTTCAGTCCGTGAAGCGACACCTGGAACGGGCCGACGACCGCAAGCGGGTGCTGGCGGCGGCCGGACCCATTGCCACGCCGGAGGAACAGCTCACCCTCTTTGGCTAAGTCGCCCCGGCTGCGCGCCATCCCTCTCGGAGGGCTGGGCGAGATCGGCCGGAACATGATGGCGCTGGAGTACGACGAGAAGATCGTCGTTGTCGACGCGGGGCTGATGTTTCCTGAGGAGGAAATGCTTGGCGTCGACCTGGTCCTGCCCGACGTCACCTACCTGGCCGAGCGCAAGGACAAGGTGCTCGGGTTCCTGCTTACGCATGGCCATGAGGACCACGTGGGGGCCCTGCCGTATATCCTGCCGCGCGTCCCGGCGCCGATCTATGGCAGCCGCCTGACGCTCGGGTTCCTGAAGAACAAGCTCCGCGAGCACAAGCTCGACGGGCAGCTCCAGCTGCATGAGATCAAAGCCGGTGACGTCGTGGAGCTGCCGCCCTTCAAGGTCGAGTTCATTCACGTGGCGCATAGCATCCCGGACACGACGGCGCTCGCTATCGAGACGCCGGTGGGAATGGTCATCCACTCCGGCGATTTCAAGATGGACCAGACGCCTGTCGACGGCCAGCCCACCGACATGGCCCGCCTTTCGCATTTTGGTGACCGGGGCGTGCTATTGCTGATGTCGGACAGCACCAACGCCGAGCGCGACGGCTTCACGCCGTCCGAGCGGACCATCGGTGACGCCTTCCAGGACATCTTCGGGCAGTGTCCTGGCCGGATCATCATCACGACGTTTGCGTCGAATATTTATCGCATTCAGCAGGCGCTCAACACAGCTTCTCGCTACAAGCGCAAGGTCGCCGTGGTCGGCCGCTCGATGATCAACAACCTGACCATCGCGCAAGAGCTCGGCTATCTGAACGTGCCCGCCGATATTCTGATCAAGGTCCAGGACATCGGCAAAGAATCGGACGAAAAGCTGGTGATCCTGTCGAGCGGCAGCCAGGGTGAGCCGCTCTCCGCCCTGACCAGGATCGCCGCCCAGGAGCATCCTCAGGTGAAGCTGAAGGCCGGCGACACGGTCATCCTCTCAGCGAACCCCATCCCGGGGAACGAAGAGCTTGTTTCGCGGACGATAAATAATTGCTATAAGCACGGGGCCCGCGTCTTCTACTCCGCCCGAAACCGGGTGCATGCCTCCGGGCATGCCAGCCGAGAAGAGCTCAAGCTGATGCTGAACCTGGTCAAGCCGAGGTTCTTCATGCCGGTGCACGGCGAGTTCCGGCACCTATCCCTGCACGGCGAGATCGCCCAGGACGTAGGCATCGCGAAAGAACGCGTGATCGTGGTCGACGACGGCAGCGTCGTCGAGGTGTCCGACAGCTCTCACCACGCCGGCAACAAGGTGCCCGCCGGATATGTCTATGTGGACGGCCTGGGAGTAGGGGACGTGGGCTCGGTCGTCCTGCGTGACCGCCGGGTGCTGTCCCAGGACGGGATCTTCATCGTGATCGTGACCGTAAACAAGGACACCGGTCAGGTGGTCTCACGCCCCGACCTGATCTCGCGCGGCTTCGTCCACCAGCAGACGTCGGATGCCCTCATGGAATCGGCCCGCGACCTGGTGCTGAAGACGATCAACAAGATCGGCCCCGGAAACCCGGAGTGGCAAGTGGTCAAGAATTCGGTCCGCGACGCGCTCAGCAAGTTCCTCTATGACCAGATGCGCCGGCGTCCGATGATCATCCCGATCGTCGTCGAGGTCTGACAAGAGGCCGGGTTAAGTCAGCTGGCGGGTCGCCGTCGCGACTCAGCTGGCCCACGCGTCAGCCGGGCCAAGCGCGGGCGGCGAGTTCTCAGGATCTCAACTCGAGCGCGCGTGAGCCACGAGGCGCCTGGGCGGCGGTATCGCTGTGTAGCCGTTATCTTCCCGGCGTTTCAGTCGCCAGCCCTCCTCGTGCACCTTGATGTGGTGACCGCGGCACAAGAGGGCGAGATTCTCCAGAGTGGTCGGTCCGCCGTCCGCCCAGTGGATCAGGTGATGTCCGTCCGTCCACCGGCCGGGCATATCGCAGCCGTCAAAGACACAGCAGTGGTCACGCGCCTCGAGCTTGCGGCGGAGCGATGCCGAGATGGTCCGGCTCGCGTGGCTGATCTCGTGTTCCAGCTCGCCCCGCCCTGTGATCCGCGTGATCGCGGAGTCGCAGGCAAACCGCCGGACGGTCTCAGCATGGATCGTCCCGCCCGACTCGAGCTCGCCCGCCGGCGCACCGGGAAGCCCGGCAATGGTGTCGGCGCTGGCCCTGATGATCAGGTGCGGGCGCTGACCGGCGACGTCCGGCAGGCCTTTACCGCTCAGCTGTCGCCGGCAAAGCTCGACCAGGGCATCGGCTTGTCTCTGGCCTGACGAGCGATCTTCATCCTTTGCCGGTTTCATCAGCGCCCCGAGCGCCGTCTTCAAAGTCGCGCCACCCTCGGCGTCGAGCAAACCGTCGAGACGGACCGCCCCGTCTTGCGGCTCGCTGATGTGCAGATAGCGCCTGCCATAGGCCCGGTTGGCCTCGGACAGCGCCGCCTCCGCGTCGACCTTGTGCTCGAAGCTTTTCACCACCCCGAGGAAGCGGCCGGGATCCATGGTCTGGGCCGCGGCTAGCAGTGTTGCTTCTTCTTTGCGCACGGCGGACGCGCCGACGTTCTCAGCAGCGCGGGCCATGACCACGACATGTTGGTAGCCCACGTCTCCGCGGGAAAACGCCTCGTGGGTCGGGGCCAGCTTCTCGAGTTGCCGGGCGATGGTCACTCTCTCGGCTGCGGCTCCTGCCGTCAGCTTGCACTTCCAGCGCAACCAGGAGGTCACATTCAGGGCGCCGTCGGCGGCGTACTCGGCTGATCGATCGAACGAACGCAGCCCATCGGCAAAGATGGACTCGATCCGGTCCGCTCCCTCTCGGAGCTTGATAAGCCCTTCGCCCAGCTCGACACCGGCGACATCCTGGATCAGCGTCGCCAGCCGGCTGATGCAACCATCGAACCGCTCGAGCTCTGCCCCCCATTCCTTGCTGGATCGAGGCATCATGCCTCACATCGTGAGGCACGGTTGTGACAGCTGTCTGTCACACCCCTTGACGCTTCTAAAAGGCGGCTTAGCCGGCGCGCTCCTCAACGGCGAAGGTGGACTCAACGGGAGCAAATCGGCCGAGCAGGGGACGTCGCTGACGCCACCGACAGGCGGATGCGCGCCGGATTGCCAGACGACATCGTGAACCGCCTCCGGGCGCACAGCGCAATGCAGCGGGTCGCTCAGGTCGCTGGCCACGTTACTGACGCGGATCTCGACCTGTGCGCGCTGGGGGTCCTGGATGTAGCCCTCGCGAATCCCTCGCTGAATCTCGCGGATCGTCTGTTTCGCCATGCTGATCTCCTCCCGATCAGGTACCGTACCATCCGCCGGCCCGGTCCGGCCC
>VBDY01000032.1 GCA_005882775.1 Chloroflexota bacterium
GTCGAACAGCATCGAGATGCTCCGACCCGGTTGTTTCATACGCGCCTAGAGTAAACCACGGACTCGCGCTAAATACCACGGGTCCGTGGTATCTTGGATTCGATGAAGCGGGGGACGGCTGCCCTGCTGGCCCTGGGCCTTCTGGCTGCCGGGTGCACGCCGGCTGCAGTGACCACCAAAGCCAAGACGGCGACACCAACCCCCCAACCGTTGCTGGCGCATTTTGAGCGCTACATCGGCGCCTATCGGGTAACTGGCGGCCCAACCTTTGTCGTGAACGGGTTCGGTCACCTGCTCAACCTGAAAGACAGCTACATCCGCCAGCTCTATCCAACCGCCCAGGCGGATCGCTTCACCGTAGGCCCCTCTTTCGCCATCCCCGCTCCAAAACAGGCCGACGTCGTCTTCCGCATGACCGCCGGCCGCCCAGACCAGATGACCTTCGCCCCGGTCAAAGGCGCAGCTGTGGTAGCGACCCGCCTTCAGTTCAAAGAGACCAACGTCCAGGTGGCCTCCGGCGATGCCATCCTGGCCGGGACCATCACCGAGCCGCTCACACCCGGCCCGCACCCCGGAATCGTCATCATCCACGGATCAGAACCAGGCCAGCGAATCTTCTATGGCGTCTGGGTCGGGCTTTACGCCAGCCTGGGACTGACGGTCCTCGCCTACGACAAGCGGGGCAACGGTGAGTCGACCGGGCGCTACCCGGGCGAATATCCCACCGAGAGCAGCCTCGACATCTATGCCGCCGACGCGGCGGCCGTGCTGCGTTTCCTATCGCGATGGCCGGGCGTTGATCCGAAGCGCGTCGGCTTTCATGGCGGCAGTCAGGGCGGTTGGACGGTGCCGCTGGCCATCCAGCGCTTCCACGCGCCCGCGGCCTTCGCCATCATCGTCTCCGGCCCGGCCGTCAGCGTGGACCAGCAGGGGGTTTGGGCCAGCTTCAGTGGCAGTTCCACTACGCTGCCTGGACTCTCCGAGTCGGAAATGGATGCCCAGGTACGTGCCGTACGGAGCACCGGATATGACCCCGGCCCTGTACTCAAGACCATCAAGCAGCCAATGCTTTGGTTAAACGGTGCCGTCGATCGCCAGGTACCGACATCCGTCAGCAGCGCGATCCTCCGCAGCTTCAATCATCCGAACTGGGACATCGAAATCCTTCCGGGCGTGGACCATGGGCTCTTCGAGAACCCAAGCGGACTGGAACCGGACGAGAGCAAAGCTACGAGGCTCGCCGCCGGGCTCTGGGACCTGATCGCAGCCTGGTTGGCGACCAGTTCCAACTAACCCGGCACACTCTCGCGCCCCTCGGCGCTTTCCTGCTCCATTGCAGCGTGAGTCTGGAAGGGCAGCCCTAGCCTGGCTCGGCGCAGGTTTTCGGCGGCGTTCCCTCGTTGGTCGGAAGGTGCCGCGGGCAGTCCCGTCACCTCCTGGTAGTAGCTGATGGCTTCGGCCAGCTCCCCCAGCTGGTGATGGCAGGCCGCCATGTTGTAGGTCACCGCCGCCCGGAGCGAATCGGGCTTGTGGGCGAGCAGGGGATCGGTGTAGAGGCGGGTGAGCAGGCTCAGCGCCCCGCTGAAGTCGCCCGCGGCGAACTGTGTCCCAGCCGCGCCGACCTGCGCCTCCATCCGCGTCTCTTCCTCCGGGCTGATCTGCTGTCCGCCCGTCACCGCGTCCAGGGCTGCCCAGGTATCGGGCCCCACGGTGCCGTCAGGCTCCAGACCGGACCGGGTCTGGAATCGCTCCACTACTTGCGTGGTCCGGCTGTCAAAGTTCCCCGTGACCGGCAGCTTCGCCTCCGCCACCGCCAGGTTCAGCTTCTGCTGCAGCTCGCTCACCGGTGGCCCGCCCGACCCCCCGCTCAGCTGCGGGTGACCCGCGGCCAGCGTTACGTCTGCGCCGGGCTTGACTTCGACCGCGGCGGTAGGCGCTCGCTGGACGGGCTCGAGGCGACGCTCGAGGAGATCTGCCACCGCCGCGTTGCCAGCCTTTTGCTGGAGGGAGAGGATTGAAGCACCCGTTGGCTCATCGGGCCGCTGCCTGTCGCTCGTAACCCGATCGGGGGTCGGCGGATTTAGCCCGTGGATCCGCTGGCGCTGATCACCGTCTAGGGCCGACTCATCGGCGCGATTGCTCATCTTTGTCGCAGCTTAGGCGTTCCGCAGTCCGCCTGGCCATTGCCATGACAGTGAGCATCGGATTGACGCCGGATGCTGACGGGAAAGCGCTGGCGTCAGTAACGTAAAGCCCTCTGACCCCCCAGACCTCTCCGTTGGGATCGGCAACAGAGGATCGGCGATCCCGGCCGATACGGCAGGTCGACATCTGGTGGGCGCTGAACAGCGCGACCGCATTCCGGGCCACGCCTCGCCGCTCGATCTCCTGCCGCATGGCTTCGAAGCCACCCGGCACACCGATCACCGGCGGCGTGTGCAGCGTTCCGACCTCCTGCGCCCCGGCGGCCAGGTGAATGCGGGCGCTCTCGACCATCGCCCTGACCAGGTGTTCGCGCGCCTCGCGGCCTGGCCAGTAATGCACGACCGGCTGGCCAGTGCGATCGAGGGTGACCCGTCCCCCCTCGCGGTCGCGGACGATCGCGATGAACGCCGTCGTGTGGAGGGCCTGCGACATCCGGCGCCGGTGCTCCGCGCGGCTGAGGTCGGCAAAAGCGTCGCCCATCACCGATTGGGGGACGCCGACCCAGCCGGGCGTAGGCTCCGCATAGCGCCCGGCGACGACACCGGTGGGGTGGAGGTGCAGATTGCGCCCAGCCTGTTCCGACGCAAGCCCGGACCGAAGAAGGATGGCCGGCGAGTGCAGCGCCCCGGCCGCAAGCGCAACCATCGCCGCCCGCACCATGACCGCGCCACCCTCCAGCTGCGCGATCACTCCTTCTACGGCGCCCTGCTTCACCTGGATCCGGTCGGCGCTGCAACCAGTGACGATTTCGGCGCCGCCATCGCACGCGTCGACCAGGTAGGTCCGCAAGGTCGATTGCTTCGCGCCGATTCGGCAACCGGATCCGCAGTGCCCGCAGTCCCCGCAGCCGCGCGTGTTTCGAGCAATGATTTGGCTGGGCAGGCCCAGGGCTAGCAGGCCGCGCTCGAGCACGGCGTTCTGGCCGTTTCGCGGGCTCTCGTCGGTGTCGACGTCGAGGCGTTTCTCAATAGCCGTGTAGTGCTCATCCAGCGCGTCCTCGATCCCGGCCGCCGCCCACTCGTCGCGGACCGCCGCCGGAAGGCGTAGGCAGGTGTTCCAGTTGACGACCGTTCCTCCACCGACCGTGCTGCCGGCAAGCAGGACCATGGCCGCGTCGGACGTTGCCGCCAGGCCGCGGTCGAGGAACAGGTTGGCCGCCCCTTCGAGCTCGCCACCCTTGAAATCGGCCTCGGTCTGGAGCCGCGCGCGCTCGAGAATCACAACGTGCCGTCCCTTTTTCGCCATCTCGGCGGCGAAGACCGACCCGCCTGCGCCGGAGCCGATCACGCAGACGTCGGCGTCGATCGTCTCCCCCGCTTTGGCCTGCCGCATCCGCAGCCGCGGCGGCGCAGCCGGATCCGGTAAAGGCGGCCGTGCGTATCCCACCAGCTTCCAGTACGGGGAGTCGACCGCGCCGTAGGTGTACAGGAGGGTGAGCCGCTTGAGCACCTGGAAGCCGGCCCGCTTGAGCGGCAGGCGGCTCTCGGACCACCCCCGCAGAAATGCTTCCCGCTCCGCTTGCGCCAGTCTTGAAAAACGAACCAGCCGGCCGCTCAATGCCAGGTTCAGCAGCGGCGAGTCGAGAGTGTCCAGCAGGCGGTTGAGCTGTGCCACCTGCTGCGGCCGGTTGAGCGCCGCGACCTCGCCCTGGATCCGCTCGGGAACTCCGAGTTGTGATGCGGATGGCAGCCCGTCCACCGCGGGAGCGAACGTGTCGCAGACGGCCGCAAGGACCTCGTCCCTCACTCTGGGAGCATATCTCCCGGTTGCCCTTTCGGGCAGTCTCCCCAACCCCAAAGGGCACCGTTGTGAATTTGTGCCGCCGGTCACTGGTGCGACTGACTCAAACCCTCTATAAGAAGTAGACGCCACACCGGGGGACCGAATTTGTCATCGTCGGGGGACGACTCAGGAGGGATTTGATGAGGGACCTACGACAAGGCCGAACGTCGTTGACCCATCGCCTGCGGAGGCGCTTTATCGTATTGGCCTCAATCCCAGTCGGCCTAGGCTGGCTGGTCTTTGGAAATGCTGCTGGTGTCCGCGCGAGCCAGACGACCATCCCCACCGTGAACGCCATTTGTAAGACTCCACCGTGTACCACTGGCGAGGGGGACACCACAACGCTCACCGTGGTCGCCGAGAACACTAACGCGACGGAAGGTGCCCAATTCTCCGGCGAGGTCGCTACTTGGTCCGACGACGATACGGCGTTCACTGGAAACTACAGCGCAACCATTACCTGGGGCGGCGGCAGCACCGCCGCGGAGGCGGGAACGATTACTCTCGACGCCGACGGGCATTCCGGAACCGTGTCCGGAACCCACACCTATGCCGAAGAGAGTGGGACCACCCTTACGAGCAAGCCCAACCTCACTGTGAAGGTGTTTAAGGGCGGCACCACCTCCAAGAGCGGATCGGCCCGCCAGACTATCCACGATGCCGCAATCCATGTCACTGCGAAGGCCGCCACGACGACCGAGGGAACGGACGCGCTCGTTGCCACGTTCGTTGACGACAATCCCAACGCACAGGCCGGCGACTTTACGGTGACCGTTGACTGCTTCAAAATCATCCCCCTGAAGCCCAGTATTGGTCGCGCAGCTCGACTTCATAGAGCGTCGGCGCCCAGTTCTGCGACGAGTTCGACTTTCGAAGTCCGCGCTTGCAACGAGTCCGACGAGGGGACCGGCTTTCCGACCGAAATTACGGTTAAAGATACGGACGGGGGAAACTCGGATACAAAGCAAGGCACGTTGGACGTCACCAACGCCGCCCTTACCGCTACCAAAGGCGCGGATCTCAACCCCGGCGAGAGTGGCTTCGTGAACCAGGCCACACTCGCGACTTTTACGGATGCCAACCCAGCACCCGATAGCACCGACTTCACCGCGAGCATCAACTGGGGCGACGGCACCACATCCGAGGGGTCCATTAGTGGCAGCGGACCGTACACCGTCAAGGGTACACGCGAAAGTTACGCTGAAGGCGGTACGTACACGATCACGGTGAGCATCGTTGACCAGGACACGGGTACCAAGGACGAAACCGCAGCCAAAGCGACCGCAACGCTGACAGCCACAGTCGCCGACGCTCCTCTACATGCCACCGCAAAACCAGCGAGCTCAACGGAGGGCCAGTCGAGCGGAGACGTAGTGGTTGCAAGCTTCTACGACGATCACCAGGAGCTATCGGCTTCGGCGTATTCGGCAAGCATCAATTGGAACGATGGCAGTACCTCGACCGGGACAGTGGCGGTAGATGCCACCCAGCTCGGACCGGAAGACCAAACCGTCTATACCGTCACGGGCAAGCACACCTATCCTGAGGAGGGCGCGCACACCGCCCACGTCACAATCGCGGATAACGGCGGATCATCAGCCTCGGTTGATAGCGCCATAACGGTGAAGGACGCGGCTCTCAGCGCCTCCAACGGTCAGGGCTTCAACGCCCAGCAGGGTCAGAGCACCGGCAACGTCGTGACGGCGACCTTCACCGATGCCAAGCCGGCAAAGGATAAGACCGATTTCACCGCCTCCATCAACTGGGGCGATAGCCAGACCAGCACCGGCACCGTTAGCCTGGCAGACAATGGCACGTTCTCCGTGACGGGAAGCCACACCTACTCCAGCCACGGATCGTTCACCGTCACCACCACCATCACCGACACCGGCGGCAGCACCAAGTCGGCCACCGCGGCCGCGAGCGTGGCGAAAACCGTGACTCTGGCCCAGACAGGCGGGTCCTGGCTACTTCCGCCTGATGCCGGTCCATACGCGCTGGGCGGTGGTCTCCTGCTGATCCTGGGTGTCCTCGGTTGGTGGGCTGTGCTCCGGGATCGCTTCGTCTGGTCGTCGAAGAGACTCCGCTAGCCGTTTGATGTCGCCGGGTCGGTCGTCCGGCCCGGCGACTCTCACCTTCTGAAGGGCGTCGATCGCTTCGGGCCCTCGGGCTGAGAATCGGCTAGACTACCGGCGGCCATGCGGGTCCGTCTGATTCCGTTCCCTGTAGCACTGGCATTGGTCGCGCTAGTTGCATCGGCGGCGCCGTCGCAGGCGATCGACTGGCCCACGTACCACCTCGACAACACCCGCGGTGGGTACGACTCGACCCAGCCGGGATTGGCGTCGGTAACTGCGGGCTGGTCGAACGGGGTGACGGGGACGCTGATGGCCTCGCCGATTATCGCTGGTACGCGAGTATTCGTTGCCACCGAGGGCAACTGGGTGTACGCCTTCGATACCGCGATCGGAAGTCAGCAATGGAAGACATCGGTGGGCACGGCCGTGACAAGCGGCTGGGGTTGTGGCCAGTCATTCGGGGGAATCACGAGCACGCCCGCTGCCGACGTCCCGAACAATCGCCTCTACGTCGCCGGCCTCGTCAACGTCGCCGGAACCGTTAACTATTACCTCACGGCCCTGAACCTCACGAGTGGAGCCATCGTGAGCCAGACGAAGCTGGCGCCTGCCGGACTCGATTGGGTCATCAACGGGCAGCGCGGAGCACTGGCCCTCGCCAACGGTTATGTATACGTGCCGTTTGGCGGTCGCGACGGCGACTGCGGCAACTATCACGGCTGGGTCGTCGGCGTCAATACGACAAGCCTGGCTGTGATCAGCTTCGAGACCGACACGGCGACAACCGGGGATGCCATCTGGGCAACCTCGGGCCCGGCTGTCGACGCTTCGACGGGCGACCTCCTGGTTGCGACCGGCCAGGGTAGCTGCCTACCCTCGCCACACCAGGGGCAAAGCGTTTTGCGCCTGTCGCCCACACTGG
The DNA here is from genome assembly GCA_005882775.1 of Chloroflexota bacterium. Lineage (GTDB taxonomy): Bacteria > Chloroflexota > Dormibacteria > CF-121 > CF-121 > VBDY01. The sequence continues at coordinate 6,988 of VBDY01000032.1, forward strand.
CGGTCCTCGACACATTCACCGAACCGAACTGGAACTACGACAACTGCCACGATGTCGACCTCGGATCTGTCGGGCCGCTCCTGCTGGGCGGCGGGTATGCGTTTATCGTCGGCAAGCAGAGCGTGGGCTATATCATCCGCGTCAACAACCTCGGCGGGATCGGAGGCCAGGCCTTCGGTGCCGACGTATGTAATGGCGGAATGGCATTTGGCGGGACGGCCTATGCGCCGCCATACATCTTCGTCGCCTGCGATAACGGACTGGTGGCATTGACGTACGACGCGACGGTGCCATCGTTCGCCGTGACCTGGCGAAGCAACTTCTGGGCAACGCCACCGATCGTGGCGGCGGGCGTCGTCTGGACGACAGATACCGGCGGATCCGGGCTCCATGCCTTCGACCTCGCGACTGGCAACGTGCGGTACAACAGCGCCGCGTTCAGCGTCAATCACTTTGGGACAGCGGCGGAGTCGGCCGGCACGATCTTCGTGCCAGGCAGCAGCACACTGCTGACCTTCCAGATAAATGGTGGCTCAGCCGGCTGGCGGTCGATTGGTGGATACATCAACTCGTCGCCGCAGGTCGCCGCAACGGGACTGAACCAAACCGATATGTTCGTGCGTGGCTCAGACAACGGCCTGTGGCACCGCCCCTTTAACGGCCGTACGTGGGGGAACTGGCAGGCACTCGGCGGCGTCATGAACTCCGACCCGGCGGTGGTCGCCTCCAATGGTCATCTCGACGTGTTCACCCGGGGAACCGATAACCATCTATGGCAAACGACGTACAACGGGGCCCAATGGATTCCGTGGCGGCAGGTCGATTCGACCGGCATCCTTACGTCGACCCCGACCGCCTGCTCGCCGATTTCGGGCCGCTTCGATATCTTCGTGCGCGGAACAGACAACCAGTTGTGGCACAAAATCATCAACAATGGCGTCGGCACCCCGTTCACCAACACCGATGGCGCGGGTGGCATCCTCGACTCGGAGCCGAGCTGCACCTCATGGGGCGGCGGACGTATGGACGTCTTCATCGGGGGAACGGACAAACAGCTGTGGCACCTATGGACGAGCGATAGCACGAACTGGCACACGTGGACCCGGGTCGGTAATGGTGTGCTGGGCTCGCGCCCGTCCGCGACCGCCTGGGGGACCAGCCGTCTCGATGTCTATATCACCGGGACTGATGGCGGGCTGTGGCACATCGCCACCAACGATGCTGCCAACTGGAGCAACTGGAGCGATTCGGAAGCCAACGGCGGCGTCCTGGCTTCGCCGCCTGGCGCATCCGCGCGAGCCCAGGGTGTGATCGATGTGGTCATCCGAGGTACGGATCACGCCGTATGGTACGAGACGGTAAGCGGCTCATAAGGGAATACGCGACCGTCGCCGTCCGGCGTCCTTATTTCACGATCTGGATCGGTCCCAGGCCAAGGGCCTGCCAGCGCACCGGTCGGATCCGCATCGTCTCGCCGCGGCCAAGCCGGACCCCCGGTAGCCGGCGCCGCTGTCCACCGGCTGCCCACCCGGCCTCGATCTCAATGCTGAGCTCAACGGGGTGCGGCGACCGATTGAAGACGGTCAGTTCGTCGGCCCCGCAGGACAGCGATACCTCGAGCTGGCTGCCAGGCGCCAGGTCCAACCGCTGGAGGCGGAACGTTCGTACCGACTGCCGTTCCTGATTTGCCTGGGTCAGCTCCAGGGATCCGAAGCGGCGTCCGCCGTCAGTCCGGATGGAGAAGTGCACACCCCTCCCCTTGCGCTCTACGCGCGCCACGTCCCAGCCAGTGCCCTCTCCGCGCCAGACGATGCCGCGACCGGTCTCCAGCACGCAGTATTCGTAGGCGCCCGTCACCTGCAGGACCGCGCTGATGGCGCGGTTGCGGGACGCCCGGTGCAGATAACCCTGCGGGAGGACGCGCTGCGTGCTCGACAGCACCCACCAGGGCGCCTCGTCAGGGGCGATGGGAAAGAAAGCGGAGCCGGATAGGATCGCGAGGCTGATGGGTGCGTCATCCTCTACCTCCGTCACCGGCTCCACAAAAGGAAGGGGGTCACGTGTCATCAGCTGCGGCGGTAATAGCAGCAGCCGCCCGCGGTCTTCACCGCCATGCCAGTTGGTTCCGTTGCCGTCCGAGTAAGCCCAGGTTTCGGTCGCGGGGTCCAATTCCAGGAGATGGGAGGAGCCCTTCGCACTGAAGTCGCGAACCCGGATGGCTCCGCCGCGCTCCTCGATCCCCTGTGGAAAGATCAGCTGCGCCCGCCGCGCGTCCATAGGATCGGTCAGCACGATGGCGGGTCGCGACGGCTCGGGCCTTCGGACAGCTTGCTCAAGGAGGGCAAGCGTCCGGCTTGGGGTGAAGACATCCGGCTGTCGCCACGTCGACAGGGCGTAGCGCAGCAGGGAGCGACCGGTGAATCGGCAGACGATCGGATTCGGGGTTGCCTCCCACGCGGGCGAAAACATGTGCTGAAACGCCAGTCGATGCAACGCGTTCAATGGGTCCCGCTCGCTTCCCCGAATCCGAAATCCTCGCCGGTAATCCGCCCAGTCCGCCCTTGGACCGTTCCACCAGCTCGCCGACCGGGTGGGTTCTGCCGCTCCCACAAATCCGGTTCCCTCAGCCAGCATGCCTTCCCACCAGACCCCCATGGCGCCCTCCTCGCTGCCCGAAGAGTCCGAGCTCGCGCGGCCGATTATAAACGGGCCAAAAAGCTTGTCAAGTGGGACTTACGGGCCGGTTTCCGCTACTTACACTAGGCGGCCACGGAACTTCCCGCAGCGTGACCCTGGAGTTCGTCTCTGGAGACGGCGGGCACGTCCCCGAATGCGGGAACAGTGAGGATGAGGGCCAGGATCACGGCCACATAGTTGTCGTTGAAAAACCGGGCGAAGAAGGTGAAAGCCAGCAGCACGGCAGCAAACCCCGCCATCCATCGACCCGCAGTGGGACGGCGTAAGAACGCGCGCCCGTTGAACCAGAGGACCACAGCTGTGGCTAGAAGCTGGAGGATCCAGAACGGAAATGAGTCGGTGTTCCGGTGAATGATGCCGGTGGCCAGCAAGAATGCACCGAAGCCGTCGCCACCGATGGGGTATGCGTCGGCCACTCCCCCGCTGGTGTATAGGACCGTGTCGCGCCAGAAGGCAGCCGCGTCTACCAGGAAAAACGGAAGGATCGTGACCAGGGCCGGCATGACCAGAAGCGCGCCGGACAAGACCCAGATCTCCCTCCCCCTCCCGACTTTCTCCCTCCCCCTCTGGGGGAGGGTTGGGGTGGGGGCGTTCCACCGCTTCCATAGCGCGAGCGCCAGGAACGGGACGGCGAGCACCGCAAACGGCTTGAGCGCTAGCGCGATCCCCAGCGCCAGGCTCGCATAGCGAACCCGCCCGCGCGTCAGGCAAACCAGGCTGAGCACCACCATCACCACGAATGCGATGTCATTGCGCCCCGTCCACAAGTAGGTCGAGATCAGCGGGTTGAGATAGAGCGCGACGGTGATCATGAACCGGCGAGAGGGAGGCGCTGGTAACACCGCCACCCCGGCAACCCCCAGGGCCAGGAAAAGAAGCAGGACGATCCGGTAGTCAAACGGCAGCCCGGCAGCTCCCGTCACCAGGCGGAACGGGATCCCCAGCAGGACCGGGAGCGGGTCGTAGACAAAGTGGCGGAGCGCCGGGTTTGGCCCGGCGGTCGTGGTCCAGGGGATCCTGGCCACCTGGGTGTTCGACCAGTCCACGCCGTAGATCCGCTGTCCGGCAATCACCCGGTCGACGGCGGCCTCCGTTTGGACCAGGCCATCGTGCTCGATGGTCAAGCCCACCTGTGATCGGGTCACCATCGACTCGACCATCGGTCCCGCCGTGGTGAGCGCCACCAGGAGGAACAGTCCGAGCAGCTTCACGCCCCATCTGCCGGGCACCCGGACGAGCGCCAGGAGGAGGCCGGCGAAGACAACCGTCCCCGCGAGCGGCAACCATATGCCAAACCGCTCCCGGAGCAGCCAGAGCAGTCCGAGCTGGAGACCCCCGATCACCGCCAGGTAGAGGGTGGGCGAGGTCATTTTCGAGAGGGCCGCGCGCATGACAGCGGTGTAACGACACGGCGAGGCTTGAGTTTGCGCTACGCAGGTCGCCGCCGAGCAGCCCGTTACATCCCCGTGCCAGCCGGGATCTCCGTGGTTGTCCCCGCCTACAACAGCCAGGCCTCCCTTCCCCAGCTGATGGCCCGGCTGCAGCCGGTCCTCCGGTCAATCACGCCAGCCTACGAAGCCATCCTGGTGAACGACGGCAGCCAGGACGCCACCTGGTCGGTCATCGAACAGCTGGCGGCCCAGCAGCCATGGATCCGCGGGGTCAACCTGCTGCGCAACTACGGGCAGCACAACGCGGTCCTGTGCGGCGTGCGCCTGGCCCGCTACGACACCACGATCACGATGGATGACGACCTCCAGCATCCGCCCGAGGAGGTCCCGCGGCTGCTGGACAAACTGAGCCAGGGCTACGACGTCGTTTACGGGGCGCCCGAGCGCGAGCAGCACGGCCTCTGGCGCAACCTGGCTTCGCGCATCACCAAGCGAGTCCTCCAGAACGCGATGGGCGCCGACAGCGCCCGGCATGTCTCCGCGTTCCGCGCCTTTCGGACGCAGATCCGCGACGCGTTCGCCAATGCCCAGGGCCCCTTCATCGCCTTCGACGTCATGCTGACCTGGGGTACCGCCCGTTTCGCCTGGATCCCGGTTCGGCACGACCCGCGCCGGATCGGCGCCTCCAACTACACGGTCCGGAAACTACTGGTCCACGCCGTCACCCTGATGACCGGCTTCAGCACCCTACCGCTACAGCTGGCCAGCCTGGTCGGGTTCGCCAGTACTGCCTTCGGCGTCATCGTCCTGGCGTACGTCATCGGCCACTACCTGATTCACGGCGGCCAGGTACCCGGCTTCTCTTTCATCGCATCCGCCATCGCCATCTTCTCCGGAGCTCAGCTCTTTGCGCTGGGCATCTTTGGTGAATACCTGGCTCGCGTCCACGCCCGGACCATGGACCGGCCGGCCTATGCGGTTCGCGAGCGTACCGACCGCGTCGTCAACCGGGACGCTGATAGCGCGGCGGCCTGAATGTCAGCCGTCACCCGCGTCGGGTTTTGCGTCTCAGGCAACGGCCATCTGTTCCGGGCGGCCGCGTGTCAGGCCGAACGCCTCGGGATCAAACCCGCGCTCGTCATAGCCGAGGCCCGAGCGGCGAGTGATCTGGATGAATTCTGCGCGGCCCGTCGGATCCCATTTCACCGGCTCGACGCAGGCGACCGGTCCGCCTTCGATCAGCAGGTCGACCGCCTGTGCATCGAGGCGAAGCTCGACCTGCTTGCTCTCACCTTTGACCGGATCCTTTCGCCCGAGCTGGTGGCGCATTACCGCGGACGCATCATCAACGTCCACGTGGGCCTGCTCCCCGCGTTCAAGGGAATGAACGCGCTCGAGCAAGCAACCAACGCGGGGGTTCGTTTTGCCGGGGCCACCATCCACGAGGTGACCGACGACCTGGACGGAGGTGCTGTCATCGCCCAGTGCCTGATCGGAGTTCGCCGGGAGGAGTCCCCTGACTCACTGGGCCGCCGTCTGTTCGGCTCACTCAGGTTGATGTTCTTGCAGGTTCTCGCCTGGTATGCCGCCGGTCGGGTGGAGAAGGACGCGCAGGGTCGAGTCTGGGTCAACGGCGCTGTTTACGGCGAGCTCCCGATTTCCCCCGCAATCGAGGACGGCTTTCCCGAGGATTGCCGGTGAACGCCGTGATCCTGCAACCGTCGTACATTCCCTGGCGCGGCTTCTTTCACCAGATCCACAAGGCTGATGTCTTCGTCTTCTACGACGACGTGCAGTTCGACAAGCGCGGCTGGCGGAACCGCAACCGGATCAAGACTCCGTCCGGGCCTCGTTGGCTTACGATCCCGGTCCACAGCCGGGGCCACCAGCTCCAGCACACGCCCATCCAGAGCATCGAGATCTCGTGGGAGACAGACTGGAACCAGGCTCACTGGCGGACCCTGCAACAGCATTACCACAAGGCCCCCTTCTTCGATAGATACCGGACACTGCTTGATTTGTTCTTCAGCCGCCATGACACGTTGCTCGCGGATTTCACCATCGATTTATGCATCGCCCTGGCTCGCGAGCTGGGTCTTACGAAGACTCGGTTCCTTCGATCGTCAACGCTCGGTGCCACCGGCACCAAGACCGATCGCCTCGTGGACGTGCTCCAAAAGATTGGCGCGACCCACTACATCACGGGTCCGTCGGCCCGTGAATATCTCGACGAGAGCAGGCTCGCCGCGGCCGGCATCTCGGTCGAGTACATGGACTACAGCTATCCGCAGTACCCGCAGCTGTATCCACCCTTTGACCCGCAGGTCTCGATCCTGGACCTGCTTTTCATGACCGGTCCCGAGGCGCCTGCCTACATCTGGGGCTCGCGCGAGGTCTCCCTGCCCGGAGAGGAGCGCGCCGCATGAGGCCCGGCTGGTGGCGTTCCCCAAAGGTGAGGCTGGCCGTCATCATCACCGCCGCCTCGTTGCTGGCTACCGCCTGGGTGTTCCTGGTTCCGATCTTCGAGGGTCCCGATGAACCCCAGCACTTCGATTACGCGCTAGGCATTGCCGGCGCCGGCCACCTGCTCAACGCGCGGGAGCGGCCGACACTTCCTAACCAATGGTCGCTGGTGGTCAATCCGGACGTCCAGTATCTGATGCAGGCGACCGACCTTTTGCGCGTGGTCGGCGACCAGGACCAGCGAATGCCGGCCGGATACGGAACCACCGCCTACTACCAGCAGCTGGACAAGGCGGCGCCGCAACCCGCGCTAAATGGGCCGCCGGCACAGAATCCCGGCTTGCTTCCGGTCTATCCCTTCGGTTACTACGCGCTCTTGGGCGCATGGTTGTGGCTGGTCGGCCACCTGACCACAAGCGTGACCATCCTCTTCTTCTCCGCTCGCCTTCTGTCGGTTCTAATGCTGCCGGCCACGCTGTTGCTCTGTTACGCGATCAGCCGCGAGCTTCGAATTACCGCGGGTAAGGCACTCTTTCTCACCGCCGTGATCGGCCTGTTTCCTCTTACCAGCTTCGTCGCCTCGGCCATTCAGCCCGACAACCTGTCGTTTCTGCTGGTCTCGCTGGCCGTGTATCTGGCGTTGCTTGTGCGCCGGCGTGGTCAGGCGCCCTGGCTGCTCGCGTCCCTGGGCCTGGCCCTGGGTTGCCTGCTCGTGACCAAGACGCATTACTTCCTGTGCCTGGCCCTGCCGATTGCGGCCGTCCTGTTGTTGCAGCGGCACGATCAGCCACAGCGCACTGGCCGGCTGCGCGCCGGCCTCCTGCTTGCCGCGCCTTCGCTGGCGCTGCTGGCGGTTCACCTCTGGGTGGTGTGGGGCACCACCATCCCGGTTCCGTCCACAGCCACCGCCATGCCCAACTCGGCGGATTTCCACGCCGCAGCCGCGCTGGGCCCGTTGCCGCTGGCCAAATATGTCGGCACCGCGCTCGGCCAGGGCGCCTACACCTACTACCTGGGCGGTGAGAGCTTCCGCACCTTTTGGGGCACGGTCGGTTGGCTGGGCCGCATCCAGTTCGGCGCGCCGGTCGTCTATCAGTTCCTCTATGCCGTCGAGGTGGGATCGACCCTGGTGGTGCTGATCATCATGCTCGCCCATTTCGCGCGCACCGGAACGCGCCTGGTCAGGCTCGCCGGGCGAGGCCGTGCCTGGACTGCACTTCGCCTTGCATTGGTGGACCCTTTTCTCGTCGCTTACCTGCTGTTCACCGGATTCATGCTCGCCTACTACGTCCTCACCCATGGAACGTTCTACCCGCAGGGCCGAAACTGGTTGCCCTTTCTGCTCCCGACCTGGATGCTGGCATTCCACTACGCGCCGCGAGCGCTGCGGCGGGATCAGCCGGCTCTGTCTGCCCGGCTTCCAGTTATCAGCGCTGCCGGGCTCGCCCTGCTCTGCGCCGTCGTGGGCGCTTTCGCCATATTCACCATCGAGCATCGCTTCTACGCTACGGTCCCCGGGGTCTTCTCATGAATGTATCCGTCGGCCGTGGCGTGATGGACTACAGCGACGAGTATTCCTCGGTCGACCGCAGCCACTGGTGGTTCCGGGGCCGCCGGGCACTCATTCTGGCTGTGCTTCGCCGGCATCTTCCTCCCGGCAGCAGGCTGCTCGATGTCGGCTGCGGGACCGGTGGACTGACCGAGCAGCTCGCCCGCGAGTACGAAGTTGAAGCCGTGGACCCGTCCGCCGAGGCGGTAGCGATCGCCCGGCAGCGTGGGATCCGAGCGCGGACGCTCGCCCCCGGCGCTTCGTTTGCGTCAGGCTTCGGCGCGGTCTCCGCATTCGATGTCCTGGAGCACGTCGATGACGACCTGAGTCTGGCCCGCCGGCTGCACCAGGCGCTCGAGCCTGGTGGCCACGTCATCGTCACCGTCCCGGCGTTCCCATTTCTGTGGGGACCCATGGATGAGTTGGGCCACCATCGGCGTCGCTACCGGCTAAGCGGGCTGACTGATCTGATGGCCCGGGCGGGTTTCCGACGATCCTTCGCGACCTACTTCAACAGCCTTCTTTTTCCGCCCATCGTCATGGTCCGGCTGCTGGGATCCACCCGCAGGGGCGACGAGCTCAAGCAACCGCCGGCCGGCCTCAACTGGCTCCTGACCAGGCTATTCACGCTGGAAGCACATGCCACCAAGCGCTGGTCCATACCGTTCGGGACATCGATCCTGTACGTGGGGACCCGTGAGTAACGCCATCCCATTCAATCGCGCCTTCCTCACGGGCAAAGAGCTCGGCTACATCCGTGAGGCCGTAAACGCGGGCCATATATCAGGTGACGGCGTCTTCACCCGCAAATGCCAGTCGATTCTTCAGGATACAGCCGGCAGCCGCCAGGCCCTACTCACTACCTCGTGCACGGACGCCCTCGAGATGACCGCCCTGTTGCTGGACATCAAACCGGGTGATGAGGTGATCGTCCCCTCCTTCACCTTCGTCTCCACCGTCAATGCCTTCGTCCTTCGCGGCGCGGTTCCCGTTTTCGCGGACATCCGGCCGGATACCCTGAACATCGACGAGACTCGCCTCGAGAGCCTGATCACGCCCCGGACCCGGGCCGTCCTCGTGGTGCACTACGCCGGGGTTGGCTGCGAGATGGAAGCCATCCTTGCCCTGGCGCACCGGCACCAGATCGCGGTGGTCGAGGACAATGCGCACGGCCTATTCGGCCGGTATCGCGGCCAGCCGCTCGGAACGTTCGGCCAGCTGGCGACCCTCAGCTTCCACGAGACCAAAAACGTGAGCTGCGGAGAAGGTGGCGCGCTGCTTGTCAACGATCCCACCTACAGCGAGCGCGCCGAGATCATTCGTGAAAAGGGCACCAACCGCGCCCAGTTCTTTCGCGGCCAGGTCGACAAGTACACCTGGGTCGACCTTGGATCTAGCTTCTTGCCATCCGACCTGCTGGCGGCCTTCCTCCTGGCCCAGCTGGAGTCGGCCGAACTGATCCAGGCTCGGCGCCGCCGCGTCTGGACCAACTATCAGCGGGAGCTCGCCGGCTGGGCTGGCCGGGAGGGTGTTCGGCTCCCGGTGGTGCCGGCGCACTGCGAGCAGCCCTTCCACATGTTTTATCTCCTCCTGCCGTCCCTGGCCGAGCGCCAGGCGCTGATCGCCCAGTTGAAGGCGCAGAAAATCATGAGCGCATTTCACTATGTCCCGCTCCATCTGTCGCCGATGGGCATTCGGTTCGGCGGCCGGCCCGGCATGTGTCCGGTCACCGAAGACGTCAGTGATCGCCTGCTGCGCCTCCCCTTCTACACCGAGTTGAGCGAGGACGATCAGGCCCGGGTGATCGCGGTCATCACCGACCATGTTTCCCTGCGCGCCGCCGCCTGATCAGGCTGGGCTGATCAGGAAGTCGTGCGCCATCCATCCATGTCCCTGGAGGCGCCACCAGAGCTTTCCGTCCGAATAGGCCGGGCCGTTCGTCAGGTGGACGACGGTGCCGTTGGGAAGGCAGTCCACGACCGGGCTTCCAAGACCAGGCGTAGTCCGCGTGTTCGCGCAGCCGGTCACGTAGACCTGGTCGTCGGCGCCGACCGTGGGTGCGTACCCGGTGGCCTGGCCGCAACGAACGTTGACATAGTGCCAGCCGCCGCTGTCGTGGTACAGGTAAACCCAGCAGCCAGAACCAAACCGGGCGCCCAGGAAGTACCCCGCCTCCGTGCCAATCGTGCCTCGTTTTGGAGAGGGCACGGCGAAGCAGTCGTTGCCCGGCCCCGGCTGCGAGCTTCCGCAGTCGCGGATGCCCAGGTCCCGCTCGGCGCCGGGCTTTCCTGCGCCAACCATCGCCGTTAGCTCGTCTGCCGTCGCCGGCCGCGCGGCAGCAATTGCAGTGGCCGATGGCGACACCGACCCGGACGCCGATACCGTAGGCGTGGCCGAGGTGCTCTCGCTGGCGCTCGCGGTTGGTATCGCGTGGCCCGCCGGCGCGGGGCGCGATTGGAGTCGCGAAAAGCCAAAGGCCACCAGGCTGGCGAACCCGACAACCGCGGCAGCCAGAACCACCTGGCGAAAGATGCCAGCTCGCCGCGCCGGAACCTCGGACCGGTGGAGTGCGTAAAGTAGCTGCGCCTCCAGGTCGGGAGGTGGCGCCGCCGCCTGGCGCTCGGCGAGCAGCTGCGCACGGACGCGGTCCTCGAGCGCGTTCATGTTGAAATCCTCCAGCCTTCCTCGAGCTCCTGGCGGGACAGGCTGGCTCGTAACTTATCGAGGGCTCGATGCACTAGGACCCTCGCGGTGCTTTCCCGCGTTCCCATGATGCGGGCCGTGTCTCCATATGAGGCATCCTCTCCAAAGCGCAGCTGGATCGCCTCACGCTCACGCTGGGTAAGCCGCTGGATGGCTTCTGCCAGCCGTTGGTCGCCGATCAGGCGTTCCGCCTCGATGGCTGGATCGGTCGAAGGCGTGACCCAGAGGGTAGGCCGGCGCTCGCGCGCGCGGCGGCGCTGATGGTCACGGACAAGGTTGACGATCACGCGATAGAGCCACAGACGAAACTCTTCGGCGATGTGCGGGGTCCGCCGGTTTTGCATGGCGCGCAAGAATGCCTCCTGAACGATGTCCTCCGCCGCTTCGCGGTCTCTAACCAGCCCCATCGCCAGCTGAAACGCGGGTCGGGCCAGCTGTCTGACCATCGGTTCGATCCACGCCTTGCCTCCCTCCTCGGCCTGGCTGGTCAATTTCTGCCCCTACAACGCCCCAGGTGGAGGAAACGTTTACGCGCCGATCCGGCTTCAGTGCCTGGGGCCATAATCAAGGCGTTGGCGCAACCGGAACAAAGCCCATGAGAAAGATCATCTTGACGATGTCGGTGTCTCTCGATGGCTTCATCGAGGGCCCTAACCGCGAGATCGATTGGCACATGGTGGATGACGAGCTCCACGGTCACTTCAACGACTGGCTCAGCAGGATGGGCGCCTTTCTGAGCGGACGTGTCACCTACGAGTTGATGGCCGGGTTCTGGCCGACGGCCGACAAGGATCCCTCGAGCACGGGACCCATGGTCGAGTTCGCCCGCAACTGGCGGGACATGCCCAAGATCGTGTACTCCAGGACACTGGATCACGCCGGCTGGAACACCACCATCGTCCGAGACGTCGTGCCCGAGGAGGTCAAAAAGCTCAAGGAACAGCCCGGTGGAGACATGGCGCTGGGTGGGGCCAACCTCGCGACAGCCTTCATGCGACACGACCTGATCGATGGGTACCGAATCTATATCCACCCGATTGTCATTGGGAATGGCAAACGACTGTTCCAGCTACCGGATGCCCGGATCAATCTCAAGCTCGCCGAGACCCGGACCTTCGGCAACGGGGTCGTCCTCCTCCGCTACCAGCGCGCCTGACGGTCTTTTCCCTACCCCTTCGGGGGAGGGTCAGGGTGGGGGCTATCCCTCCTTGCGGGACGAGACCTCGACCGTCCGCGGGGCGCTGGCCGCGGCCACGCCAACTGCCGGTACCGGCGGCGCGATCACGCGTTCTTTTGGCTTCATGCCGGCGGCAGCCAGGATCTCGTCCTCGTTCAGGGTGTCCTTCTTCAGGAGCGCCTCGGCCAGACTGTCCAGCCGCCCTCGGTTTTCCTTGAGCAGGCGCACCGACTCTTGGTGGCACTCGTCCACGATCCGGCGCACCTCCTCATCGAGCACCTTCGCGGTCTCCTCGCTTAAGGTTTCCCGGCTCAGCGCCCCATCACCAGGTTGCGTCAGGTTTAGCGGCCCGAGCTTCGGGGACATTCCCCACCGGATCACCATCGACCGGGCGATCTGGTTCACCTGCTGCAGGTCAGACTCGGCGCCGGTCGTGATCGTGCCGTAGACCACCTCTTCGGCCGCCCGGCCGCCCAACGCTGCGGTGATCCGGCCGCGCAGGTAGCTCTCCGGGTAGTTGTACCGGTCGTCGATCGGCTGGCTGTAGGTGGACCCCAACGACATGCCGCGCGGCACGATCGTCACCTTGCGCACCGGGTCGGAACCGGGGACGAGCAAACCCATCAAAGTGTGGCCCGATTCGTGGTAAGCGATCAGCCGCTTCTCGTCCTGGGTCAGGACGATCGGGCGCCGCAATCCCAGCACCGAGCGCTCGATCGCATCGGTGAAATCCTCGGCCATCACCTTTTCGTGTCCCTTGCGTGCCGCGACCAGGGCCGCCTCGTTCACGACGTTGCGCAGGTCGGCGCCGACAAAACCCGAGGTGGCTCCGGCGATGTCGGCAAGGTCGACGTCTGGACCTAGCGGCACCTTGCGGGTGTGGATCTTGAGGATCGCCTCGCGCCCCACCTTGTCCGGCGGCGATACGGTCACCCGACGATCGAAGCGCCCCGGCCGCAGCAGGGCTGGATCGAGGACTTCGGCCCGGTTAGTGGCGGCAAGCACCACCACGTTCTGGTTGGGGGTGAACCCGTCCATCTCGGTCAGGATCTGGTTCAGGGTCTGCTCGCGCTCGTCGTTGGCGCTGAGCACCGCGCCGCCGCTTCGGGCTCGGCCGATGGCATCGAGCTCGTCGATGAAGATGATGGCCGGGGCTGCCTCCTTGGCCTTGGCGAAGAGGTCGCGCACCCGCGACGCGCCCACGCCGACTATCGCCTCCACGAATTCGGAAGCGGACATGCTGAAGAAGGGCCGGTTCGCCTCACCCGCGACCGCACGCGCGAGCAGCGTCTTGCCGGTGCCAGGCGGGCCGACCAGCAGGACCCCGTGGGGAATCTGCGCTCCCAGCTTCTGGTACTTCTCGGGCGTCTTGAGGAAGTCGACCACCTCAGCCAGGTCCTGCTTTGCCTCATCGATCCCGGCGATGTCATTGAAGGTGACCCGGTCTGGTCCCTCCGGCACATAAAGCCTGGCCCGGCTCTGGCCAAAGCTGCCCAGGATCCCGCCGGCCCCGGCACCTGCC
>VBDY01000123.1 GCA_005882775.1 Chloroflexota bacterium
CTGAGCGATCAGATCCTTGGCCATCTTGCCGCTGATCTGGCCCGAGTCGACAAGCGTCAGCAGCTCGACCAGCTGCTCGGCCTTCACCGGGGGACCGGCCTTGTCCCAGTCAGCGGTGTTGCGCAGGCGGCTGAGGTCGCCCAGGATCCAGTTCGCCACCGCCTTGGCGGGAGCACCGCCTCGGACTGCCGTCTCGAAGTATTCGGCCACCGTCCGCGAAGAGGTGAGGAGTGAGGCGTCATAACCGGACAGCTCGAATGCCTTCATGAACCGGGCCCGACGAGCAGCAGGCAGCTCCGGCAAGCCGGTGCGGATCTGCTCGACCCAGGGGCGGGTCACCGCCAGCGGGGGCAGGTCCGGCTCGGGAAAGTAGCGATAATCCTGCGCATACTCCTTGCTGCGCTGCGACACCGTCTCACCCCGGGCGTCGTTCCAGCCGCGTGTCTCCTGGGCCAGCCTTCCGCCACCGTCGAGCACCTCCGTCTGCCGGACGATCTCGAACTCGATGGCACGATGCACCGCACGAAACGAGTTCATGTTCTTGATCTCCACCTTGGTGCCGTACTCGGTGGCCCCCAACGGACGCAATGAAACGTTCGCGTCGCAACGCAGCTGTCCCGACTCCATGTCGCCGTTGTTGACCCCGATGTACTGAAGGATCGCCCGGAGCCTGGTGAAATACTCGCGAGCATCGTCGGCGCTGCGCAGGTCAGGCTCGGAGACGATCTCCATCAGCGGAACGCCCGCGCGGTTGAGGTCCACCAGGGATGACTGCGCCTCGTGGATGGCGCCGGCGTGCAGGAGCTTGCCGGTGTCCTCCTCCAGGTGCACACGGGTGATCCCGCACCGGCGGGGCTGACCCTTGACCTCGAATTCGAGGAAGCCGTTGCGGCTGAGCGGAAGATCGTACTGCGAGATCTGGTAGCCCTTGGGTAGGTCCGGGTAGAAGTAGTTCTTCCGGTCGAACTTGGTGAACTCGGGAATCTCGCAATTCAGCGCCAGGGCCGTCCGTATGGTCGCCTCGACGGCGTCGCGGTTGATCACCGGCAGCGAGCCGGGCAGCCCGAGGCACACCGGGCAGGTGATGCTGTTGGGTGCTGCCGTCAGGTAGTCGGTAGAACAGCCGCAGAACATCTTGCTCCGGGTCAGGATCTGGGCGTGGACCTCGAGCCCGATCACGACCTCGTAGCGGGTGGCGAGGGCGCTCATGCCACGGCCGCCTCCAGCAGGGGCGAGTGTGCGTTGTGGAAACCACTGGCCGACTCATAGGCGAAGGCGACGCGGAGGGCGACCTCCTCGCGAAATCCTGGTGCGATCACCTGCAGGCCGACGGGCAGGCCGCCGGCCAGGCCGCAGGGGACGGAGATGCCGCACACATTCCCCAGGTTGCCGGGGATGGTGATGATGTCGTTGAGGTACATGGCGAGCGGGTCCGCCGTCTTTGCCCCGAGCGGAAAGGCCACCGTGGGAGAGGTTGCCCCCAGGAGCGCGTCGACCTTCTCGAAAGCGCGCTTGAAATCCTCGATTATCAGGGTTCGTACCTTCTGAGCCTTGAGGTAATAGGCGTCGTAGTAGCCGGCGCTTAGCGCGTAGGTGCCGAGCATGATCCGGCGCTTGACCTCCTGCCCGAAGCCGTGCTGGCGGGTCGCCTGGTACTCCTCGATCACGGTCCGGCCACTGCCGTCCTGGAACCCGTAGCGGGCGCCGTCGTAGCGCGCGAGGTTGGAGCTGGCCTCGGCCGGCGCGATGATGTAGTAGGCGGGCAACGCATAAGCGCTGTTCGGCAGGCTGACCTCTTCGATCGAGGCACCCTGCTGCTCGAGCGTCCGGATGGCCGCCCGCACCGCCGCCTCGACCCCCGGTTCCATGCCGGAGACGAAATATTCCCTGGGTACGCCCAGCCGCATCCCCTTGACGCCGGAGGCCAGCTGGGCCAGGTAGTCGGGCACCGGCCGTGGGGAGCTCGTCGAGTCCATCGGGTCATGGCCGGCGATGACCTGCAGGAGCAGGGCGCAGTCGGTGACGTCCCGGGTCATCGGCCCGACCTGGTCCAGGGAGGAGGCGAATGCGATCAGCCCGTACCGGCTGACCCGGCCGTAGGTCGGCTTCATCCCGACGATACCGGTCAGTGCCGCGGGCTGCCGGATCGACCCCCCGGTATCGCTCCCCAGCGCCGCTATCGCCTCACCCGCGGCCACCGCCGCCGCCGACCCGCCGCTGGAGCCACCCGGGACCCGGTCCAGGTCCCAGGGGTTGTGCACGGGACGGTAGCCGGAGTTCTCGTTCGAGGATCCCATCGCGAACTCGTCGCAGTTGGTCTTGCCCAGGAATACAGCGCCCTCACGATCGAGACGCTCCACCACCGTCGCGTTGTACGGAGGGACGAAGCCCTTGAGAATTTGGGACCCGGCCGTCGACTGGACGTCCCTGACGCAGAGCACGTCCTTGAGGGCGATCGGAATGCCAGTCAGCGGTGTCGCGTCGCGACCGTCCCGTAGTCGCTCGTCCGCCGCTCGCGCCTGTTGCAGAGCCAGGTCGCGAGTAAGGGTGAGATAGGCGGCCGTCTTCTCTTCGACGCGGTCGATCTGCGCATATACCAGCTGAGTGAGCTCGAACGAGGAGATCTCGCGGTCGACAAGCATCTGATGAAGCTCGTGGATGGTGCGGCCGTGCAGGTTCATTCCTGGATTGCCTTGACCTTGAAATAGGCACCGTCCACCTTGGGCGCATTCCTCAGGGCGTCCTCGACGCTGAGGCACGGGCGGACCTCGTCCGCCCGCATCACATTGCGCTCCTCCAGAGGATGGGCCGTCGCCGGAACCTGCGACGTGTCAGCCTGGTTGAGAGCGTTTATGTGGGCCAGGATATTGCGAAGCTGGTCACGGTAGCGGGTCACTTCCTCCGCCGTGATCCCCAGTCGAGCCAGCCGCGCAACATGCTCGACTTCCGCGGAGGAGAGCTCTGATTCGGGCTCGGGCAAGACCCTAATTCTAGGGGCTTAGTTCACCCGGTCAGGCTTGTGGTTTTCGGCGTGCGATGGCGCGCACGGAGCCAGGGACCGAGCTGGGCCGCAGGCAGCGGGTAGCTGATGTGGAATCCCTGAGCCAGGTCGCAGCCGAGCTCACCGAGGAGGGTCGCGGTCTCGGCGGTCTCCACGCCCTCGGCCACCACCCGCAGCCCCAGATTGTGGCCCAGATCGATGGTAGAGCGGACTATGGCGGCGTCGTCGCGACTCTGGGCCAGGTCGGCCAGGAACGACTTGTCGATCTTGATCTCGGCAACCGGTAGGCGCTTGAGGTAGGTGAGCGAGGAGTAGCCCGTGCCGAAATCGTCGACCGAGAGCCTGACCCCAATCTCGTGGAGGCAGCGCAGGGTCGGGTCGGCCTCAGCCGAAAGGATGCTACGTTCGGTGATTTCCAGGGTCAGCTTATCCGGGGGAATCTGCCAGGTCCGCAAGAGATCAGCCACGGTGGGAGCCAGCTCCACGTCCGCCAGGCTGCGGGCGGACAGGTTTACGGCAACGCCAACCTC
Source organism: Chloroflexota bacterium (assembly GCA_005882775.1). Classification (GTDB taxonomy): domain Bacteria; phylum Chloroflexota; class Dormibacteria; order CF-121; family CF-121; genus VBDY01. The sequence goes on from VBDY01000123.1 coordinate 3,532, forward strand.
GAAGCCCGCCTTGTGCCAGGCATGCAGCTGGCCGAGCGCCTCATTGAGGACCCAGGCCGTGAGCGGCTTGATCAAGTCGGTCTGCTCCGCCGAGGGGATGAAGTCATCCGGTGGAAGCAGCCCGTGCTTGGGATGTCCCCAGCGGACCAGCGCCTCCAGCTTTTCAGGGCGACCGTCCGCCAGGTCGACGATCGGCTGATAATGGAGCAGCAGCTCGAATTGGTCGATGGCATGGCCGAGCTTTCCGATCAGCGGGGTCGGGCTGCCGTTCCCGTCCTCCTGGTCGGACGCATATACGCTGTAACCGCTGCGGGCGCGCTTGGCCGCGTACATGGCCACGTCCGCCCGGCGCATCAGCGCCGCGGCGTCCTCAGCGTGCTGGGGAAAGCTGGCCACCCCGATGCTGACCGCCGGGGTGATCGGCGTCTCATCGATCACAACCGGAGCTTCGAGCGCCTGGAGGATCTTCTCGGCGATCAGCGCCGCCCGCGGTGCGTCCGTCGCCCCGAAGGGGACCACGGCGAACTCGTCACCGCCAAGTCGGGCCACCATGTCGGCCTTTCTAAGAGTGCCCCGGAGGCGCGCGGCGACTTCTCGGAGCAGCTGGTCACCCACGTGGTGGCCCAGCCGGTCATTCACTTCTTTGAAGTTGTCCATGTCCATCACCAGGACGGCGCAGGGCCGCAGATCGCGTTCGGCCGCGAGGATGGCTGTCTCCAGCCGCTCTTTCAAAAAGCTGCGGTTGGGTAGCCCGGTGAGCGGGTCGTGCAGGGCCTGAAACTGAAGCGCTTCGGTTTCGGCCTTGCGCTGCGAGACGTCGCGGAGCCCGCCGATCAATAGACGCTGGGAGCCGAAGCGGGTGGCGGTGAACTCGATCGGAATCGTGGTGCCATCCTTCCGCTGCCCCACGGTTTCGTGGGTTCCCTGGGCCCGCTCATCGCGGGCGCGCAGATAGGAGCGCAACTGCGGCCGCAGCTCGCCGCGATTCGGCTCGGCGATCAGCCCCCCGAAGTCTTTTCCGGCGACCTCATCGACCTGTACTCCGAACAGGCGCTGTGCCGCCGAGTTGATGGATCGAACCTGCAAGCGCTCGTCCAGGGTGAGGATGCCCTCGGGGACGCTCTCGAGAACGGCCCGAACACGGTCGCTGCTGCGGCGCAGCTCCTCCTCGGCACGGCGACGCTCGATGAATTGACCGATCTGGCTGCCGATGTCGGCCATCACCCGCAGTGTGGGCCGGTCGAGGGACCGCACCTCCCGGCTGAAGAGGGCAATCACGCCTATCACCTTGCGGCCGTTCGTCACTGCAAAGACAAAGTTGCCGTGGAGCCCGGCGCGTCCCGCGAGCTTTGCCCGGACCGCATTACGGTCGGAGGCGACGTCGCGCACGGCGGCGGACTTGCCGGTGGCCCAGACACGGCCGACAAGGTCCACGCCTCGAGCGAAGGTCAACGCCTTGCTCGCCGCTTCAAACGCCTCAAGGTCTCGGCTCGGCCGCAGCCAGCCGAATTCCCAGCGCAAGGCACTCGTTTCTAGGTCTATGCCCCAGAACTCGCCCAGGGCCCACCCCATGCTCTCGCATAGCCCCTGGATCACCTGGGGCGCGGCCTCCGCCCAGCTCGCCGAGGTCGCCAGAGGACGGGTCACGGCGAACTGCGCGCTGCGCAGCCGCTCGGCATTCCGCCTCTCACTGATGTCGGTGATGAACGCGACCAGGCTGAGCTGCCGGCCCGACCGCCAGACGGCGGATACCGAGACCTCAACCGGAAACTCGTGCCCGTCCCGGTGAAGGGCGGCCAGCTCGATCGACTGCCCGAGCAGCTTGCCTTCGCCGGTTTCGACGAAGCGCCTGAAGCCGCGCCGGTGGGCCTCATGGTGCCGGCGCGGGATGACGGTCCCGCTCAGGGTGCGACCGATCGCCTGATCATGGCTCCAGCCGAAAATCTCCTCCGCCTTCTTGTTCCAACCGGTGATGAGTCCGCGCTCATCGGCGGAGATCACCGCGCTGGGTGAGGTATCGATGATCACCTTCAGCCGGCTTTCTGAATGCTGGGACTGTTCCGCCAGCTTGAGGTAGGAGACGGATTCACGCTTGGCAAGGACGTAGAGGGACAGCATCCCGCCGAGCAGCAGGGTGACGCTCAGGACGGTGGTGCCGTCCATCAGCGGCACGGACCAGCTCAGGGCGAGGGTGCCGCTCTGCCGCAGGGTCCCCAGCACCAGAATGGCAAGCGCTGCCAGCAGCGGCGCGACAAGCAGCAGACTGCGGTTCAGCCGCATGGCGCGCAATATGCGTCACCGGCCATGAAAGGGAAGTTAAGGAGCTGTTACAAACCGTTACAAAGTCTTATACAGACGACATCCGGTTATCTGATGAGGGCGAGGAAGGCCGGCTCATCCAGGATCGCTACCTTGAGCCGCTGCGCCTTTTCCAGCTTCGAGCCCGGCTCTTCCCCAACCACCAGGTAATCGGTCTTCTTCGAAACGTTCGAGCCCGGGATGCCGCCGAGCTCCTTGATACGCTCCTCGGCCTGGCCGCGGGTCATCGTCTTCAGGGTCCCGGTGATCACGAACGACTTGCCCGCGAGCGGGCCGGAGCGACGGTCCGGCGCCTTGATCGTGACGCCCGCCTCCAGCAGGCGATCGATCAGCCGGCGGGACTCGGGGCGCTGGAAATACTCGTGGACGCCGGCTGCCACGGTCGGCCCCACGCCGCCCACGGACTGCAGCTCTTCGACTCCGGCCGACTGGAGCCGGTCGATGGAGCCGAAGTGTTCCGCCAGGATGCCGGCCATATGGTCTCCGACGTGCCGGATCCCGAGTGCGAACAGGAACCGCGCCAGGGTGGCCGACTTACTGGCCTCGATCCGCTCGAGGAGATTCTGGGCCGACCTGTCGGCGAATCCCTCCAGGGTCAGCAGCTGGTCCCTGGTCAGGTGGTAGAGGTCCGCGGGATCCTTGACCAGCCCCCGCGTGATCAGCTGGTCGAGCGTCGCGTAGCCGAAGCCCTCGATGTTCATGGCGCTGCGGCCCACGAAATGACGCAGATGCTCCCGGACCTGTGCCGGGCAGAGTGGGTTGATGCACCGGGTGACCGCCTCACCCGGCTCGCGCACCAGCGGGGTATGGCACTCGGGGCAGTTCTGCGGCATGTGCCAGGGACGGCTCGTCCCGGGTCGCTTATCGCTGATAACCCGGACGACTTCGGGGATGACGTCACCCGCCCGTTGGATGATCACGTGGTCGCCCCCTCGCACGTCCTTGCGAGCCACCTCGTCCTCGTTGTGAAGGGTGGCGCGGCTGACTGTAGTCCCACCCACTACCACGGGCTCGAGCCAGGCCACCGGCGTGATCGCACCCGTCCGGCCGACGTAGACCTTGATCTCGCTCACGACCGTCTCCGCCTGCTCGGGCGGAAACTTGAAGGCGAGGGCCCAGCGGGGACTGCGGGACACGAAGCCGAGCTCGGCCTGCTGGCCCAGGTCGTTCACCTTGATGACCACGCCGTCGGTCTCGTAGTCGAGCTCGTGCCGTTTGTCCTGCCATTCGTCGAGGAACTCGAGCACTCCGTCGATGCTCGTCTGCGTCCGAAAAATCGGATTGACGTGGAACCCCATCTCCCCGAGCAGGCTCAGGATCTGGGCCTGCGTTCTGGCGCTACCGGGTGGGTCGAGCGCGTAGATGAAAGTGTCGAGGCGCCGGCTGGCGGTGATCCGAGGGTCAAGCTGCCGGACGGCGCCGGCAGCCGCGTTCCGGGGGTTGGCGAAGAGAGGTTTTCCCTGCCCGGCCAGCTCGGCGTTGAGGCGCTGGAAGCTGCGTTTAGGCATATAGACCTCGCCCCGGACCTCGAATGTCGACGGGAACTCGGCCGGTACCGTGACGCTGAGCGGAACGCTCGGGATCGTCTTGACGTTGGCGGTCACGTCCTCGCCGACATAGCCGTCCCCTCGGGTGGCGCCGACGGCATATCGACCGTCCTCATAGAGGAGGCTCATGGCGAGGCCGTCGATTTTCAGCTCCGTCACGTACTCGATCTCCACCTCACCGAGGGTGCGGCGGACCCTGCGGTCGAACTCGCGCACCTGATCCCGCTCGAACGCGTTGTTCAGGCTCAGCATGGGCACCCGGTGAGTGACCTTGGCGAACGCGTCCGAGGGAGGACCGCCAACTCGCTGGGTGGGTGAGTCGGGTGTGACGAGCTCCGGGTACTCCGTTTCCAGCTCCACCAGCTCGCGGAAGAGGGCATCGTATTCCGCATCGGTGATCTCCGGCTGGTCGAGCACGTAGTACATGCGGTTGTGGTACTCGATCAACCGCCGCAGCTCGAGAACGCGCTCCTGCGCCTCCTCGATGGTGTGAACCGCGGTGCTCACAGCTTTATGAGCGAGGCCAGACTCACCGCCAGGATCTTGATCCCGGCCTTGTCGAACCTGACGATCAGCTCCTCGTCGCTGCGGGTCAGCGTGCTCTTGAGCACCTTGCCTCGACCCCATAGCTTGTGCTCGACGTTGTCTCCGGGAAAGAACCGCTGCACCACCTCGAGGGGCGCCGCCGGGCGGGCGGCCTCCCGGGCGCGGGCGGGTGCCATCTCCGCGTTGCTGACACCCGCGGGAATGCCGGGCGGGGCGTCGACCAGCTCAGGCGGAATATCAGCCAGGAACCGCGATGGGAGGTTGAGAGTGGCACTTCCCCAGAGGTGACGGCGGAAGGTGTGGAACAGGTAGAGCCGGTCCTTGGCCCGGGTCATGCCGACGTACGCCAGCCGCCGCTCCTCCTCCAGGCCCTCCGGTGAGTCCAGGCTGCGGCTGTGCGGGAAGAGACCCTCCTCCATGCCGAGCATGAAGACCACCGGAAACTCAAGGCCCTTGACCATGTGCAGGGTAATAAGCGTCATCCCCTGCGGTCCCTCCTCCAGGCTGTCGACGTCGCTCATCAGGGCGACATCCTCGAGGAACGACTGCAGACCCTCGCCCGGCGCCAGGCCGTCGTACTCCGAGGCCAAACCGCGAAGCTCGAGCACGTTGGCCCATCGTTCCTGGGCGTCCGCGCCCTCCGCCTGGATGTGCCGCTCATAACCGGACCTGAGTAGAAGCAGGTCGATCACCTCGACCAACCGTCGCTCCTGGCTGGCGGCCCGCACCTCGTTGATCATGTCCCGGAAGTCGCCGAGCGACGCCATCGCCCCGGGTGCGAGCCCGGTCATCTCTTCGACCCGGTTGAGGGCTTCCCAGGGAGTCATGCCGTGGGCGTCGGCCCAGTAGCCGAGCTGGAACAGCGATTTCTCGCCGAGCTTCCGCCGCGGGACATTGATCACGCGCGAAAAGGCGAGGGTGTCCTGCGGGTTGGCGATCAGACGGAGGTAGGCGAGCACGTCTTTGACCTCTCGGCGCTCGTAGAAACGAGGACCGCCAATCAAGCGATAGGGCAGGCCGCGACGGATGAGCACTTCCTCCAGCGCCCGTGACTGAGCGTTGGTGCGGTAGAGGACGGCGATGTCGCCCAGCCGGTAGTCGCCGTCACCGACCAGGCGCAGGGCCTCCTGGGCCACGGCCAGCGCCTCCTCCTGCTCGTCGTAGGTCTGCGCCACCACCACCTTGGGGCCTCCCTGGCGATCGGTCCACAACCGTTTATCCGCCCGGTTCGGGTTGACCTTGATGACGTGGTAGGCCGCGTCCAGGATGCGCTGGGTCGAGCGATAGTTTTGCTCCAGCTTGACGATCTTCGCGTCCGGATAGTCGTGCTCGAAAGACAGGATGTTGCGAATGTCCGCGCCGCGAAACTTGTAGATGCTCTGGTCGTCGTCTCCCACGACGCAGAGGTTGCGGTGGCGCCCGGCCAGCTGCTTGACCATGACGTACTGCGCCCGGTTCGTGTCCTGGTACTCGTCGACCATGACGTAGGTGAAGCGCTTCTGGTATCGCTCGAGCACGTCCTCGTGCTCTTCGAACAGGCGCACCGTCCGAAGCAGGAGGTCATCGAAGTCGAGGGCATGGTTCTGCTCGAGGATGGCCTCGTAGCGAACGCGCGCCTGCGCGGCCAGCTCCTCGAAATGCGTGCCGGCGGCGCTCGCCTGCGCGGTCGGGCTCAGCAGCTCATCCTTGGCCCGGGAGATCGCTTCCACGACGGACCCCGGTGGATAGCGCTTGGGGTCGAGTCTCATCTCGTTCATGACCTGTTTGATGGCCGAGAGCCGGTCTCCCTCGTCATAGATGACGAACCGCCGGTCGATCCCGGCCGGGCTGCCGTCCCGCCGCAAGATCCGAGCAGCGATTGCATGGAACGTGCCCATCCAGATGCTGCCTGCGGCCAGGTTGAGCAACTGCTCGACCCGCGAGCGCATCTCCCGGGCCGCCTTGTTGGTGAAGGTGACGGCCAGAACCTCGTGTGGCTGGGCGCGACCCTGCTGAATCAGCCAGGCGATCCGGTGGGTAAGGACGCGTGTCTTGCCGCTGCCCGCTCCGGCGAAGATGAGGAGGGGGCCGTCGTCAGCGGTGACCGCTGCTCGCTGCGGCGGGTTAAGACCGGCCAGCAGGTCAACGCCGGCCGCTGCCGGCGCGGATGAGGAAGGCGTTGCCAAGGTCAGTCCAAAGTTTACGGGCCCGGGCCCAGGGCAGACGGGGTGCTTTAGCGCTTGCGGGAGCGGGCGCGGCCGCGCATCCGGCCCTCGTTCATCTGGTCGACGTCATCGTCCTCGGCGGATGCCTGGCGATTCGTTTTGAACGACTGGGAGAACGCGCCCACAAACTGGTCGCGCAATTCCATGGTCGACACCTCGAAGGCGTCCTTGAGCGTCCAGTGGTCGTCCGGCGAGTACTTCCGCTCGCAGGCCCAAAGGAGGAACTTGATCAGCCTCACCCGGGTGGCTGCGGCCAGCCGTCCGCGCTTCTTCTGTTTGCCGTTGCCCTGTACCTTTGCGCTCGACGGCGGCGGCGCCACCGTACCGTCCGACTTGCGCACGCCCCAGGCGGGAGCGGCAGGCGGCACGCCCGCTATCGGCGCCTGGGAGACAAGGCTCGCCCGAAGCGATCTCAGGTCGTCCTCGGGGGCCGAGGTCTTCGGTTCGGCGGCAGGCGGCGCCTGCGGAGCCGGTACGGCAGCTGCAGGGGACTGATATACGGGGGCTGCTTCCTTTCGCTTGGGGATGGGCATGGGCGGCACCGAGAAGCTCGGCGGAGTAACCGGCCGGGCCGGCACGGCCGGACGAGCCGGCGGCATCTGCACCGGAGGCGCAGCCTGGGGATTCATGAAGGTGGGCTGGCCCGGCATTTGCGGCATGGGGTAGGGAGCAACCACAGGCTGCTGCGGCATCAGCGGCGGCATGGGCTGCTGGGGCACAGGGGGCCGCATCATGGGGGGTTGCTGCGGAGGGTAGGGCGGTTGGGGCTGCATCATCGGCGGTTGCGGCTGCATCATCGGCTGCTGCAGCGGCATGCCCGAAGGCATGCGTGGGGGTTGCATGCCAGCCCCGGGCGCCGGCTGATACGGGGCGTTGGGGTACACCGGTGGAAAAGCTTGCGGGCCAGGCGGAGCCGGATAAGGCTGGGGCGGATAGCCCTGCCCCTGAGGCGGGGCCTGCCAGGCGGGTGTCATCCCAGGCTGGGGGGTAAAACGCGGGTTCACGGGTGCGACCTGCCGCTGCTGGTCGGGCGCGATGTAGGGCGACGCCGGGCCCTGGAGCACGGTCTGGCTCCGGCGGAGCAGGTCGAGCAGACGGCCCTTGTCTATATAAAGGTTGGAGTGCAGCTCCGGATTCGGGCCGGGCACGAACACGAACTGTCCGCTCTGAAACTCCCAGAGGAGATCGAACGCCTGGCGCGCTCCGCGCACCCGGCCACCGCTGGCGTGGGTAAGTGCCCCGTTCTGAAAGGCATAGGTCCAGGACCCACGCGGCTCGGTGAGCTGGAGCGTGCCCGAGCCGCCACCGTTGACGACCTGGTCGAGCAAGCCCAGCAGGCCGACGCGGTCGATGGCCTGGACCTGTGGCTGGGTAGCCGTGGGCGCGCCGGGGCCCCCCTTCCCCTTGGCGAACAGCTTCATGCGCTCCCAACTATATCCCCGGCTCTCCGGCTGCCCCCCCAAGAACCGGTAACGCCTGTGTAACTACCCGTTACCTGGCGTCAGGAGGGACCGAACCTCGTCGTCACCGACCTGCGGCCAGTGCTCAAAGAAGTTCCCGACGGCATAGAAGGGCTCGGGCGTTGCCAGGCAGACCCACTCATCTACCAGCCGGGAAAGCCAGTCGGCCGTGTCTTTGGGGGCCACCGGCACCGCCAGCGTCACCCGCCTGGCGCCCCGGCGCCGGGCAGCCTCGACCGCCGCCTGCGCGGTCAGGCCGGTTGCAATCCCATCGTCAGTCAGGATGACCTGGCGGTCGGGCTCGAGGCGGGCGACTCCCTGGCCGAACTTCCCGACCCAGAGCCTCAGCTCGGCCCGCGTGCCATCGGCTTCGGCCTGCAGCTCCTCCTCGCTGAGCCCGAGCCTGCGGCTCAGGTTGTGGTCGACTACGACGCCGGATTCGTCGTCGACCGCACCGATGGCAAGCTCCGGGTTGCCCGGCGCGCCGAGCTTACGCACCGGGCAGATACCAAGCGGTAGCCCGAGCTCCCGCGCAATCACGGCGCCGACCACGATGCCGCCCCGAGGTATGCCGAGCACCACCGTGTCCGCCGCGTGCGCGTGATGACGGAGCCGCTCGGCAAGCCGTTCGCCGGCATCGACCCGGTCGCGGAAAATCATCCTGACTCCCCGCTCTACAATAGGCCGATGTCGGCGGTGGTTGAAAAGATGCCGGGCCTGGGTGACCTGGCGCCGGACTTCAGCCTGCCCGGAACGCCCGATGGCGACAAGGTCACGCTGGCCTCATTCCGTAGCAAGCGGCACGTGGTCCTCGTCTTTTACGTTTTCGATTTCAGCCCTGGCTGAACAAACGAGCTCACCTCCTTGCGAGGTGATCACCAGCAGTTCGAGAAGAACGAGGTCCAAATCCTGGCCATCAGCGTCGACCACATCTGGGCGCACAAGGCATACGCCAAGAGCCTCGGCGACCTTCCATTCCCCCTGCTGGCGGACTGGGATAAGTCGGTCAGTCGGACCTACGGGGTGCTTCGCGAGGAGACGGGCGCCGCCCGCCGGTCACTCTTCCTGGTGGACTACCGCGGCTATGTCCGCTGGCGAAACCCCACCTACGACTGGAAGAACGCGGAGCAGTACTCGGAGCTGATCGAGGCCACCCTCGCCCTCCCGAAAATTCCCATCAAAAAAGAAGAAGCCAGCTCCTGAGCTGGCCCCTTCCGTGCCGCGCGGCGGCGGTTAGCCCTTACCGTTTGCGACGACGGCGAGGATGTCCTTCTCGGACAGGATCAGGTATTCGGTCTCTTCGAGCTTGATCTCGCTCCCCGAATACTTGGCGTAGACGACGCGGTCGCCGACCTTGACATCGACGGGCTCCCGCTTGCCGCTAGCCTCGATGAACCGGCCATTGCCGACAGCCTCGACCAAGCCTTCCTGCGGCTTCTCCTTGGCGGTGTCCGGCAGGACGATCCCGCTCTTGGTCATCTCCTCGCGCTCGAGCGGCTTGATCACAACCCGATCACCCAGTGGACGTAGCTTCATACTCGAATCCTCCTTGCTGGCAATGCTGTAGTTAGCACTCAGTCAGTCCGAGTGCTAATGATAGCGGAACGCCAGGCTTTCGTTCAAGGCCCTGGGTCTTGTATGACCTGGGCCCTCGAGGTACCCTGCCAGCGAGCCTTGACACGGCCGCCGCGGGCGGATAGTCTCGGCAGCGAGCGAATTTACCGTTCGTTCATCAATTTTTGGGGAGGGGACGATGGTCAATCTCAAGAAAACCCTTGCCGCGTCTGCTCTGGCGCTGAGCCTGGCTCTGCCGGCGGGGACGACGGCGTTTGCCGACTCGAACGCGACTTCCTGTCCACAGGTAGAGCAGACCTTTCCTTTCGTGCTGCCCAGCGGCATCCTTCCGGTAAGTGGTACCGGCAGTCTCGTTCTGTCGACAGAGACCGGTCAGAACGGCGTCTGCAGCGGGACATTTACTGCCGTCGTCGGCGTCACGCCGGTCGCGTTCGGAGCCTTTACGGCCATCCATCGCGGTTCAACCGTCACGGTCTTCTTCCACACGACCACGGGCAGCCCCGTCGGCGCGCGTGGCGTGCTTTTCTATGACAGTTCGAGTGGCCACGGCGTGGTCGCCACCAAGATCACGGCTGCCGGCCAGTGCGCGTTCGTCATTGCGCGATTTGAGGGGAGCCCGGCGACCGGATTCAGCATTGTCGGAACACCGCTCGTTCTACCCTGCTTCTAACGCCGCTTACGATTAACTGAAGCCGAGGCCCGGGTCGGCGTCGAAAGGCGCGAGATCCGGGCCTTTTCGTTCCCATTGCTCCAGGGCAGCAGCCCCGATCATGGCGGCGTTGTCGGTGCAGAGGTCGGGCGCCGGCACGATCAGGTGCACCCGGGCGCCGAGGCGCTCGGCAGCCGCCTTTCGCAGCCGGCGATTCCGGGCCACCCCTCCCCCCAGGATGACAGTCGGAACCGGTTCCGCAGCCAGCGACGCCTCGACGCGCTGGAGCAGCGCGTCCACGATCGCCTCCTGGTAGCTGGCAGCCAGGTCGGCACGCTGCTGATCTGTCAGGTCACCCAGCTTGCGGACCTGGTACAGGAGGGAGGTTTTCACCCCGCTGAAGCTGAAGTCGAGTCCAGGTGCGCGCGGACGCGGGAAGGCGAACGACCTCGGATCCCCGCCCTCGGCCAGCCGGTCTATCGCCGGCCCTCCGGGAAACGGCAACCCGAGGATCCGGGCGCCCTTGTCGAATGCCTCCCCCGCTGCGTCGTCACGGGTGCGCCCCACCACCTCGATGGCGCCATGTTCCTCCCAGCGGACGAGGTCGCTGTGGCCCCCCGATACGATCAACGCCAGCGCGGGAGGCCGAAGGCCAGGCTCCTCGAGCTTCGCGGCGTAGAGGTGACCGGCGAGATGGCTGACGCCGATCACCGGTAGACCGCGGGCGAGCCCGATCGACTGCGCCATGTTCACACCGACCAGGAGGGCGCCGATCAAACCAGGTCCCCGGGTAACCGCGAGCGCGTCGATCTGGTCCCAGGTGCTATCCGCGGTCGCGAGAGCGCGCTCTATCACGGGGATCAACGACTGAAGGTGGGCTCGCGCCGCGATCTCCGGAACCACTCCACCGTAGGGCGCATGCAGCTCATCCTGAGACCGGATCACATTTGAACGAAGCCGCGGTCCGCTCTCGACAACGGCTGCCGCCGTCTCGTCACAGGAGGTCTCGATCGCCAGGAATATCAGGGCGGTGCCGCGGTGCTTACAGTGGGGCGGTGCTGTCGACGCCCTCGACCTCGAGCGACTCGAGGATTTCCCTGAAGCGCTTTTTGAAGCTCGGCGCCTGGATCGAATCCGACCACATCACGATCGCATCCTCATTGTTGTCGGTGTAATAGCCTCGCCGCCGGCCGATGACCTTGAAGCCAAACTTCTCGTACAGCCGGACGGCGACGTCGTTGGAGGGTCGTACCTCCAGGGTCATCCAGCGCGAGCCCAACCTGTAGGCCCGCTGGATGAGCGCGGCCATCAAAGCGTGGCCATACCCTTTTCCCTGCTCGCCCCCGCGCACACCCACAGTCGTCACATGTGCCTCGTCGCTCATTTTCCAGAGGCCCGCGTAGCCCACGATCTCGTCGTCCCGGCGCAGCACGATGTAGTACGCGGACCGGTTGTGATGCAGCTCGCGATAGTAGGCATTCTTCGGCCAGGGTGTGGGGAAGATCTCCTTCTCGATCTGCTGGATCTGGGGGATATCCTCCTCGCGCATGCCGTCGATAAGGACTCGGGATTTCAGTTGCATCATGGTTGGTTGCCTTTTCGCTCTTCGGCCGCTGCAGGCTGCGAATAGAGCGCCTGCAACTCATCATATCGCACAGGTTTTGCGTGATCAAAAATCTCGTTCGCGATGGTCACCATGGCGTCACTCAGTGGTTGCTGCTCGCCCGCCGGAACCTCCAGCCCGGCGCGGTTGGGTGCCCAGCGCAGCAACGCGCCTGCCGGTTCGACCAGGACCAGGTCTCCTGGGCGCAGCCAGGCATCGATTCCCTGCACCGGCAGCCGGAGGGCGCCCTCCCGCCGGCGCCAGGCGTAGACCTCGTTGCGGCCTGCGTCCCGGAGAACGGCTGAGGCCGCTTGCCCCCGCGCCCGGGCAGCAACCATCTCCAGGCTGTCAACCAGGTAAAGCGGAATCTGCCGCCCGTACGCCAGTCCGGCCGCCAGCGAGAGACCCACCCGCAGGCCGGTGAAGGACCCCGGGCCTCGGCCCGCGGCCACGCCGTCGAGGTCCCTCGGCGACCAACCCGCGCCTGAAAGCAGGTCGGCGAGCCGGACGATGGCAGGAGCGGAAATACCGGCGCGGGTCCAGGTCACGCTACCCGCACATCGGCCATCCTCGATAAGCACCATCGCATACTCGGTGCCGGAGGTGTCAAGCGCGAGACGTCTGGCCACTAAAGACTGCCCGAACCCGGTCCGGGCCCTTGAGAAATGTGAGGCGCCGCTTGCGCTCGGTGACGACCTCAAGGCGGATCCGCACCGTCGACCAGGCATCCAGGACGCCGGCCCGGTCCGACCATTCCACGACCGTGATGCTGTCGGGCGCCGGTTCGTCCAGCCCCGCGTCACTCCACTCCATACCGTGCAAGCGATACAGGTCGTAGTGGTCGACCGGCACCCGCCCCGGATATCGATGATGAAGCACGAAGGTGGGGCTGTGGACGGTCGTGGTGACCTCAAGAGCTTCGGCAATCCCCTGCACGAGCACGGTTTTCCCGCTCCCCAGGTCTCCCTCCAGGGCAACCAGGTCCCCGGCCGCCAGGACCGACCCGAGCCGGCGGCCGAAGTCGTGCGTGCCCTCGACCGACTCGGTCTTAACGGAAGTGTTCGAATCCACCATGCCTTAGCCGCAGCCGCCGCCCATTGCGGACCAGGGTGATTCCTGGCTCGCGGGTCAGCCGTCCCACCTGGGTGAGTCGAAGCCCGGTGCTTGCGCGCAGTGCCGCCGCGGCCGTATCCAGTTGCCGCCGGGGTGCGGCGCAAATCAGCTCGTAGTCCTCGGAATCAAAAAGAGCCAACCGCCAGGCGGCCACGCCGTGACACCGGCCCAGGGATGCCTCGATTGGTAACTCGTCAGCCCAGAGTTCGGCGCCGAGTCCAGCAGGTTCGGCGATCTTCTCCACCTCGCGATAGAGGCCATCGCTGATGTCCCCCGCCACCCGCACTCCGGCGCGTCGCAGGATCTGGGCTGCCTCGAGACGAGGAACCGGTTCCAGCTGCGCCCTGACCCAGCTCCGCTCCGCCGGAGTTGCCGGACGACGGCCGCCTTCGAGAAGCTTCAACCCGGCAGCAGCTGAACCCAACCGGCCGGTTACTCCGATACGCCAACCTGCCCTGGCGCCCCGGCGCGTCAGCGGGCGACTGCCTTTTGGGAGCTCACCGAAAACCGCGGCGGTCAGCGTGAGCGGCCCCCGGGTAGCGCTCAGATCGCCCCCGGCGATCGCACAACCAAATCGCTGAGCTTGCTGGGCAATACCGGCATACAGGCGGTCGATCGCCCAAGTCGAGAGGGCACGGGGAAGCGCCAGGGATACCAGCGCATATCGAGGCGTCGCGCCCATGGCGGCCAGGTCGCTGAGGTTGATCGTCATCAGCCGGCGGCCCAGCTTGCGGAAATCAAAACCGGGCCAGCGACGGCGGAAGTCGATGTCCTCGACCATGGTGTCCACCGTGGCCACAACTCTGGTGGATCCGATGCGCCAGACAGCGGCGTCGTCGTCGGGCGCCGGGATGATGAGCCTGCTGCTGGCGCGCGCCAGGTAGGGGCGAAGTGACCTGAGCAGGCCGCGCTCGCCCAGGCCGGCCAGGGTGCCCGACCGCCGCCTGATGGTCGACTTAAACGGGAACGCCCTCCACCGGGCTGCTGGCGACCGCCTTGAGACCTATGTGGGCGCGCCCAGCGCGAAAAGCCCGCCGGCCGGCAGTCACCGCCTCCGCGAATGCGCGCGCCATCTCGGGTGGATCCTGGGCACGCGCAATCGCAGTGTTCACGAGCACACCATCGATGCCCAGCTCCAGGCAGCGGGCTGCTTCGGAGGGGACGCCCAGGCCGGCGTCGACGATAACGGGCACCTTCACCTTCTGCTTGATCAGCTGCAGGTTGAGGAGATTTTGTAAGCCGAGGGTTGTGCCGATCGGAGCCGCGCCTGGCATGATCGCGGCGGCTCCGGCTTCGTAAAGCCGGATCGCCTGTACCACGTCGTCGCTGGTGTAGGGCATGACGATGAAGCCCTCCTTCACCAGCTGCTGGGTCGCCAGCAGGGTCGCCTGGGGATCGGGCAGCAGCGTGTCCTCGTCGCCGACCACCTCCACCTTGATGAACTCCGAGAAGCCCGCCGCCCGGGCGAGGCGCGCCATCCGCACCGCCCCCTCCGCGGTGGTGGCGCCGGCGGTGTTCGGCAGGAGTGTGTAGCGGCGCAGGTTGACGCCTTCGAGCTCCGACCGACCGCCCTCCAGGCTCAGCCGGCGGATGGCGACCGTGATCATGTCCGGCCCCGCGGCCTCGAGACAGCGCACCAGGACCTCGTTCGACGCGAATTTTCCGGTCCCGTGTATCAGGCGCGAGCGCAACGCACGTCCCCCCACGACAAAGGGGTCGGAGCCGTCGGCGGCCCCACCGCCGACGAAATAGACCAGCTCCAGCTCGTCACCCTCACCAACCTGGGTGTTCTCGAAGTCCTCGCGGCGCCGGATCTGCCGGTTGTGCTCGATCACCACTCGCGACGGTTGCACGTCGAGCTGTTCCAGAAGCTGGAGCAAGGTCAGCCCCTGCGGCACCGTTCGCGGTTTCCCGTTCAGCGTGACGTTGACCTCCTGGCTCATACCACAACCTTGAGCCGGGCTTCGACAGCGGCACGCAGCATGCGCGAAGCCCCGGCCGGATCCGGGGCGTCATACACGGCGCGAACCACGGCTACCGCCCGGGCGCCTGCCTCGAGAACCTGGCCGATATTCGAGGCCTCGATTCCGCCGATCGCGACAAATGGAATGTTCAGGCTCGAGGACACCTCCCGCACGAGACCCGTGCCCACAGCCGGGCGGCCCGGCTTGGTGGGTGTGGCAAAGACCGGGCCGACCCCGAGATAGTCGGCGCCGCCGCTGGCGGCAGACCGGGCCTGTTCGAGTGAATGCGTCGAGCAGCCGATCAGCCGCCCTTCGAACCCGGCCAGGGCACGAGCCACGAATAGCGGCAGGTCGCCCTGTCCCAGATGGACGCCGTCGGCGTCGATCGCGAGCGCCAGGTCGGCGTGGTCGTTGACGATCAGCAGGGCGCCACGCTCCTGTGTGATGGGCCGGAGCCGGCGGCCGAGCCGGTACTGGTCAGCTTTGGACATGTCCTTCTTGCGCATCTGAATGACATCGGCGCCACCTTGCAGGGCGGCTTCAACGATCCGGACGGTCTCCTCGATCCCGCCGGCCTCACCTGTGACCACGTACAGGCGCATGCGATCGAGCCGCTTGCGCCGGTCCTCGCCAGATGTCTCCATCAAAAAAGCATCCCGCCCAGCAGCGCGGAATGCCTGAGAGCCCTTCCCTCCGCAGGTCCTAACCTGGTCAGGTGACTTAGGGTCGGCGCGCGGCGCCGTCTCAGCATTCCGCTCCCCTAGGGCACTCCCATTATAGGTTGCGGTAGCGGCGCGGCACCCTTGCCGAGATCGCACAGAGGACCTCATACGAGATGGTCTCACCGGCCTTCGCCACGTCGTCAGCCTGCCAGCTTGCCTCGCCGTCGCTGCCAATCAGGCAGGCGATGTCGCCGATCTCCACGCCGGGGACGGTGGAAACGTCTACCGTCGCCTGGTCCATGCTGATAGTGCCCACGATTGGCACGATCTGCCCCCGCACGACGGCACGGCCCCGGTTCGACAAACGCCGGTGCAGTCCGTCAGCGTAGCCAGCCGCCAGTGTGGCCACCTTCGTCGGTTGCGCTGCCGTGAAGCGCCGCCCGTATCCCACGGTGCCACCGACCGGGACCAGATGGACGTTGGTGACCATGGCCTGCCAGGACAGGGCTGGGCGGAGCGAGGGAAGGTCACGCCAGTCCTGGACCGGCCGGACGCCGTAGATGATCAGGCCGGCTCGCACCATGTCGAGTCGCGCCTCGGGTAGGCGTAGCAGCGCGGCCGAATTGGCGGCATGGCTGATGAAACCGCTCGCGCCTTCCTGCACGATCCGCGTCCGCGCCTCGAGGTATGCGGCGAGCTGCTGCCGCGTGAAATCAGGTTCGGATTCCGCGGACGCGAAGTGGGTCCAGAAGCCTTCCAGCCGCAGGTTGGGCGATCGACGGAGCTCGCGGACGAGTCGTACCGCGTCGCCGGCAGGCGCGCCCAGGCGGTTCATGCCGGTATTCACCTTCACATGCACCGCGACTGGGGACTCGATGCGCTGCAGGGCCTCGAGCGAAGCCTGGTCGTACAGCGTGAGCGAGAGCCTGGCGGCGATCGCCGCGGATAATGCGGCCGGGGGTGTGTAGCCCATATTGAGGATGGGCACGCTAATTCCGGACTGCCGGAGCTCGACCCCCTCGGCAACGGACGAAACTCCAAGCCAGGTGGCGCCGCCTGAAAGGGCCGCCTGCGCGACCTCCACGGCGCCGTGGCCGTAGCCGTTGGCCTTGACCACTGCCATCACGGCAGTCGACTGCCCGACCAGGTCCTTGACCAGGCGGGCATTGTGAGAGATGGCGCCCAGGTCGACGTCCGCCCACTTGGTGGCGGCGTCGCGAGTCACGATTGAATCGACCGGACCCTTTCCATGATTCGCGGGATCTCCGGTAGCAGGTCGGAGGCAAGCCCACCGGCTTTTCCAAGTTGCCGCTCCAGCTCGAGTCCGGCCAGCGCATGCAGGTGCACACCGGTGACGGCTGCCTCGTACGACGTGAGGCCCTGGCCGCGGAGCGATGCGATCACACCGGACAGAACATCACCAGTTCCGCCCGAAGCCAGCGCCGGGGTCGCGATCGGGTCCACGCTGACTCGGCCATCCGGGGACGCCACCACGGTGCCGGCACCCTTGAGGACGACAACCTTATTCCAGGCCCTGGCGAAACGCAGGGCGACCCCACGTCGATCCGCCTGGACCGCGGGCACGTCCAGCCCACTCAGACGACCGAACTCCGCCGGATGGGGCGTCAGGATGATCTGATCGGATAGCCGCGGTAGCAGCGATCGGTGCTCGGATAGCAGGTTCAGGGCATCGGCGTCGAGGACCAGCGGCGCCGCAATCCGTGGGATGGCATCCTCGATCAGCCGCCGGGTCGAGGCGTCGCGACCCAGCCCTGGCCCGATGACGCCGGCATCGGCCCCGGTGAATCCCCGCAGCACGCCGCTGACGGAGGCATGTCCGACCACGCCGGGGGCGATCTCCGGCAAAGGAGCCACCATCACCTCGGTGCACTTCTGCGCGAGGATCGGGTAGATCGTGTGAGCCACCAGCAGCCGGACCAGGCCGGAGCCCGTGCGAGCCGCTCCCATGCTCGACAGGTAGGCGGCGCCGGTAAATCCCTGTGAGCCGGCCAGCACCACGACGGTCCCGAAGGTCCCCTTGTGGCCGTCGGCCGGACGATCCGGCAACCGGAAGTCCGGGGGAAGTGCGGGCCCCACCTGGAGGGCATCGCCCTCCGGAATGACGGCAACCGCCACGGCAAAATGGCCGTCGTGGGCGATGCTGACGTCGATCGTGCGACCGGTCAGGGTCGTGTGAGGGGCCACCATGACATGGGGACGGCCATCGTCGCTGGGCAAGATCTCGACGTCCCGCATGCGCGGCCGGGGCACGCCGGTCGGCATCGCCTTGCCGATCGCCTCCTTCGCCGCCCAGCGGCCTGCCTGCCGCTCAGCGCTGTCGCCGCAGTAGGCGATCTCACGCTCGCTCAAGAATTTCCGAAGGAAGCGCTGGCCGAATTTCGCATAGGCCTCCGCCACCCGGGGGACCGCCGCGACGTCCACGCCGACTCTTGGGGTCATCGTTTTCGTTGCCGCTACCGCGGCTATTCTACGGTGACGCTCTTGGCAAGATTGCGAGGCTGGTCGACGTTGCAACCCCGCTCGCACGCGACGAAGTAGGCGAACAGCTGCAAGGCGACCACATTGGGGATCGGCGACAGGAACTCCGAGACCGCGGGGACCTCGACCCGGTCGGCCGCGACCTCGTCCAGGACATGGTCGCCGTCGGTGACCAGGGCGGCCACCGGGGCATCGCGGGCGATCACTTCCTGGATGTTGCTGACCATCTTCTCCAGAGTGGCGCCCTGGGTGGCGATGGCAAACACGGGGAAGTTCTTATCGAGCAGAGCGATCGGGCCGTGCTTCAGCTCCCCGGCGGCATAGCCCTCTGCGTGAAGATATGAGATCTCCTTCAGCTTGAGCGCCCCCTCGAGGGCAATCGGGTAATTGATGCCTCGGCCGATGTACATGAAGTTTCGATAGCCGGCGTACTTGCGGGCCAGCTTCTGGAGCACCTCGGCCCGATCCAGGACCTTCTGTACCGCAGCCGGTAGAGCCTTGAGCTCGGCAGTAAGCTGCTTGAGACGCGTCGGGTCGAGCCGGTGGCGCACGGCGGCCAGCCTGATCCCCAGGAGGTAAAGGCAGGTGATGTGCGCGATGAAGGTCTTGCTGGAGGCCACCCCGATCTCGGGTCCCGAGTGCAGATAGACGACGCCGTCGCTCTCCAGGGCCATCGAGCTGCCCACCACGTTGGTGACCGAGACCACCTTCGCCTTGAGCCGCCTGGCCTCGCGGATGGCGGCCAGGGTATCGGCGGTCTCGCCCGACTGCGAGATGCCGACCACCAGGGTGTCCTGATCGATAATCGGTTGGCGGTAGCGGAACTCTGAGGCGGGCTCGACTTCCACCGGGATCCGGGCAAGGTCCTCGATGATGTACTTGCCGAGCAGCGCAGCGTAGAACGATGTTCCGGCAGCGACCATCTTGATGTCGCGGACCTTGAGTAGCTGGCGGTCGGTGAAGCCGAACTCCTCGAGGGTCACCTCGCCGTCGTCAGCCAGCCGGCCACGCAGGGCGTTCGAGACGGCATCGGCAGACTCGTTGATTTCCTTCGCCATGAAGTGGGGATAGCCACCCTTCTGGGCCTGGCTGATATCCCACTTGACGTCGATGATCTTGGGCTTGACCGAGGCCCCGTCCATGCTGCTGACCTGGGGGCCCAAGGAGCTGATCGCGACCATCTCCCCCTCGCCCAGTAATAGCACTTTTTTTGTGTAGGGGATCACGGCGGTGATGTCGGAAGCAATGAACCATTCCTTCTCGCCCACGCCCACCACCAGAGGGGCGTTCAGGCGCGCTCCGATAAGCAGGTCGGGGTCGTGCTGGGAGAAGATGACCATGGCGTACGCGCCCCGAAGGCGACGCAGCGACTCACGAACCGCCGTCACCAGATCGCCTTTGAAGTTCTCTTCGATCAGGTGGGGCACGACCTCGGTGTCGGTTTCGGACACGAACACATGCCGCTTGGCCTGGAGCTCGCGGCGCAGCTCGGCAAAGTTCTCGATGATGCCGTTGTGGATCACCACCACCTTGTTGGTGCAGTCTGAATGCGGGTGCGCATTGATGAGCGTCGGGCGGCCATGGGTCGCCCAGCGAGTGTGGCCCATGCCCACCCGCCCCGCCGGCATCTCCTCGGTCAGCCGCTCGACCAGGGTGTCAACCTTGGAGGCGCTCTTTACCACGGAGAGGTCGCCCGCGTCCTGGTCGAAGATGGCCACGCCGGCCGAGTCGTAGCCGCGGTACTCCAGCCGCTTGAGGCTGTCCATGATGATGGGAGCCGCAGACCGTTCACCCAGGTAGCCGATGATCCCGCACATCTTCTGCTCCTATGTTCCCACTCAGCGCACGTTCAAACGAACGTCCTGAGTTTGACAGTCTCGGTAGAACGGCCCAGGGGCAGTAACGGTTACGGCCTACGGCGAGGGGGAGGTCCCCGGGATCTTCCCGATGAAGACGTGCACCTGAACCGTGGTTGGGCTCACGTCGACCCCGGCGGGTGGACGCAGCCGGACCGTCCGAATGACGTCTGCGGTGGCGTTGCTGATGTCCACCGGATCGGAAGCCACCTGAGCCAACCCTGCCAGGACGGCCGAGAGTCCGGTGAGGTTGGCCTGGATAGGCGAGACCGTGACGTTTGTGACTCGGTAACCCGTGGCGGGCTGGCCGGTCACAGACCAGCCTATGGGCTTGGTCAAGGTGACGGCGTCGGCCTGGATGGTCATTTTGATCGAGACCTGGGGAGGGGTAACCACCATTTTTGTGAGGGGTTGTTTTCGAGCGTCGCGTACGACCACGATGACGGAGGGATTGATCGGCGCTACCACCCCGGCAAGATCCACTTGCGCGACGGCTTGAATGCCGTTGAGAAGACTCTTGGGACCGACGATCTGCACGGTCTGGGGAGTGATCGTGGTGGCGGATGTCACCTCGTGAAAGCCAGGTGGCAGGCCATTCACCCGCTCGATGGTGACCGGTTGGACCGTGGTCCCGATCTCGTCCACGTCGATCGTGATGGAATCCGGCTGGGTGACCGTCACGTCAGGGTCGGCGTTGTCAACGTGGACTGGCACCCGGTTGGTGCCGACGCGAACGCCGCTGAAGTTTGCCGACAGGTGCAGGCTCCGCTGGTCGAAGACCCGGAGGTTCTCGGCGGTGCCGATCACGGTCACGCTGACCTGAGGGATATCGCCAATCACCGTCAGCCCAGCAGGCACTGCCGGATGGTCTATCGAGAGGCGCACAGAATGAGTCTGCGTCGGGTTCTGGGTATAGGAAACGACGCCCCAGAAGGCAGTCGCGAGAGCGATCGCGAGCAGCTTGATCCGCAGGTTGCTAAGCAAGAGAGGTCATGTTAACGCCTCCAGGCGAGGAGGGGACCGTGAAGCTCTGGCCGGGGCTGGAGCAGCGAACTGAGCACCTGGCGCAGGCGGTCGGTGTCAAGGTTGCGGAGCAATTTTCCCTCGTGGGCAACAGTGATCTGACCAAGCTCCTCACTCAGGATCAGGACCACGGCGTCGGTCTGCATGGAGAGCCCAAGGCCGGCGCGATGCCTGGTTCCCATCCGTTCCCGCACGCTGGCCTCGTCCGCCAGGGGCAGCACGCAGCCGGCGGCGAGGATCTGGTTGCCACGCACGATCACGGCGCCGTCGTGAAGCGGCGAATTGGGGAAGAAGATCGCTTCCAGGAATTCCGCGGTGAGCTCCCCGTTGATCCGGATCCCGGTATTCGCGTAGTTCTCGAGCCCCGTCTCTTTCTCGAAGACGATCAGGGCCCCGGTGAACCGCTGAGTCAGCTTGGTCGTGGCCCGGATGACCTCATCGATCATGCGGTTGAAGATCTGCAGGTTGTAGTGCGCCAGCGGGCGGCCGATGAAACCGATCCGGCCGAACTGGTCGAGGGCCCGGCGGATCTCCGGCTGAAACAGGACGATGATCCCGATCAGGATCGCGGGCGCCGCGTTTCGGAAGATGAAGGAGAGCAAGCGCAGGCCGAGCAGGTTGGCAACCAGGCCAACCAGGCCCAACAGCAACAGGCCGATCATGAGCTGGACCGCCTGGGTGCCCCGGATCAGCAGAAACATCCGGTAGAGGAAGAAGGCGACGAGCCCGATATCGATAACGTCCAGGACGTGCCGCCAGATATTCCCGCTGGCCAGGAATATTCCGATGTCCCGCAGGATCTCCATTCCCGGCGCTTAGTATCGCCGAACGGCGGACTCTACACGGTTTGGTCGGCCAGGACGGGAGCGCCGGGCTAGCGCTTGGTGTACTGAGGCGCCTTCCGAGCGCGCTTGAGACCGGGCTTCTTGCGCTCCTTCATCCGCGGATCTCGGGAGAGCAGGCCATGCTTCTTCAGCACCGGACGCATGGCCAGGTCAGCGACACAGAGCGCCCGGGCGATGCCATGCTGGACGGCGCCCGCCTGGCCCGACGAGCCGCCCCCTACGACCATGGCGCTGATGTTGAATCGCTTCGTGGTCTCAGTCAGCTTGAGCGGCTCGACCACGATCATTTCGAGCATCCGCCGCCCGAAGTACTGCAGTGGCGGCTTGTTGTTGACCATGATGGTGCCCTCGCCCGGATAGAGTCGGACGCGGGCAACCGCGTTCTTACGCCGGCCGGTCCCGTAGTAGTAGTGGGCGTTATCGGCCAATGAACTCAATCTCCCCTTTAGATCCAAAACGGATGGGCACCGGCTGCTGCGCGCGGTGTGGATGCGCGTCGCTCGAGTAGACCTTCAGGCGCTTGAGCTGATCCTTGCCCAGGGTGCCATGCTGGAGCATCCCACCGACCGCGTGGCGGAAGGGAAAAGCCGGGTGCCGCTTCAGCATGTCCCCGTAGGCACGCTGACGAAGCCCGCCGGGGTAGCCGGTATAAGATTTGTAGAACTTTTCCTCGACCTTCTTCCCCGTTACCTTGATGCCTCGGACATTGATCACTATCACGTGGTCGCCGGTGTTCAGGTGGGGCGTGTACATCGGCTTGTGCTTACCCCTGAGGAGCCGAGCCACGTTGGCTGCCAGGCGGCCGAGCGTCTGTCCGTTGGCATCTATCAGGTACCAGCTGGGCTTCAAGTCGGATAGCCGCGCCGTGTACGTCTTTGATTGGTTCACGTCAGTAGTCCACCGCGACCTGCACCAGCCCAAACGGCGGGGCGGGACGCAGTCCGGTCGCGTTGCCGGCCAGCAGGTGGTCGATCCAATCCAGTGGACGGCGCCCGCGGCCGACCTCGACCAGGGCCCCGGCGATCCGCCGCATCATGCCGTAGAGGAAGGCATCGGCAGCCACCGCGATGGTGAGCCACTCCCCATTCTCCTCCACGGAGACCTGACGGATTTCGCGGACGGTGTGGCCACCCGGACGCGGGCTCCGACCGAACGCCCGGAAATCGTGCCGGCCCTCGAGTCGCTTCCCGGCATCTCGCATGGCTGACACATCGAGGCGGCCCGGCACACTCCAGGCGTATTGCCGCTCGTAGGCGCCCCTGCGGATCGCCCGGCGGATCCTGTACGCGTACCGTCGAAGTCGGGCGCTGTAGCGGGCGTGGAAACTGTCGGCGACGATCTCCGCGCTCCGCACCACCACGTCGGGACCGAGCCGGCTGTTCAGTGCTCCCGGCAGCTCCGCCACTGGGAAGCCTGAGTCGAGGTGGAAGTTGACGCACTGGCCGAGAGCATGGACGCCGGCATCCGTACGGCCCGCTGCAATCAGCACCGGGCTCTCGCCGGTAAGCTGCTCGAGAGCCGTTACCAGCGTCCGCTCAACCGTGGCGGTCGACCCGGACTGCGCCTGCCACCCGTGGAAGCGGGTGCCCTCGTACTCGACGACCAGCTTGATGTTTGCGCCCATCAGTCGACGAGCTCGACCAGCACCATGGGGGCGCCATCGCCCTGGCGAGGAGAGGTCTTGAGCACCCTGGTGTAGCCGCCGGGTCGCTCCTTCATACGGGGGAGCAGCTTGGAGAACAGCTTTTCCGACACCTCGCGGTTCTCGACGATGGCGTCCACGGCCCGCCGGGCCGCCACGTTATCGCCTTTGGCCGTGGTGATCACGGTTTCCACCCATCGGCGCAGCTCTTTGCCCTTTGCCTCGGTGGTCTGAATGCGGCCGTGCTCGAGCAGGGCGGTCACCAGGTTGCGGCTCAGGGCTTTGCGATGTGCCGTGCTCCGCCCGAATTTCCGCCCTGCCTTGCAATGCCGCATCGAATCGAACCCTTAGACCAGGACCTTGGTCAGCTCTTCCGCCGTCAGGAAGCCGCGCTGGACCAGCTTTTCCTTGATCTCGTCGAGCGACTTACGCCCGAAGTTGCGCAGCCCGAGCAGGTCCTCTTCGCGAAGGGCGACCAGCTGGCCCACCTTCGTGATCTCGTTAGCCTTCAGACAGTTGAGCGCGCGGACCGAGAGGTCGAGGTCCTCAATCGGGACATCAGCCAGGCGCGACGACAGGTCGTTGCCCTTTGCGGGCAGCACGTCGGCCGCCTTGATGCTGTCCGTGAAGTGAGTGAACAGCCCGAGATGGGTGGTGAATTGCTTGGCGGCTTCGCTGATCGCCTGGTCCGGCGCAATGGTGCCATCCGTCCAGACCTCCAGGATCAGCTTGTCCCAGTCTGTTTCCTGGCCAACGCGGGTCTTTTCGATCAGGAAGTTCGCCTTGACCACCGGACTGAAGATGGCGTCGATCGGGATCACGCCAATCGGCTGGCCTTCCTTCTTGTTGCGATCGGCCGGGACATAGCCCTTGCCGCGCTCCACGGTGAGCTCCATCCGGAGCCGGCCGTTGCGGTTGTCCAACGTGCAGATGTAGAGGTCCTTGTTCACGACCTCCACGTCGCTGGGCGCCTGAATATCGGCCGCCCGGACCTCGCGCGGACCGGTGACGTCGAGCGTCATGCGGACCGGCTCGTCGCTGTAGGAGATCAGGTTCAGCCCCTTCAGGTTGAGGATGACCTCGGTCACGTCTTCCTTGACGTACGGGATCGACGAAAACTCGTGGGCGACACCTTCGATGGACACCGAGGTCACCGCGGCTCCCTTGAGGGTGGAGAGCAGCACCCGGCGCAGCGAGTTGCCGAGCGTGGTGCCGAAACCCGGCTCCAGCGGCTCGATCTCGAACTTGCCGTAGCTGGCGGTGTTTTCAACGCTCTTGACTTGCGGTTGCGCGATCTCGAACATGGTCCTCCCTATGAATACAGGTATTAGCGCGAATAAAACTCGACGATCAGTTGCTCTTGAATGGTCTGGTCAATGTCTTCCCGTACGGGCTGGCTCACGATCTTGGCGGTGAGCTGTTCGTGGTCAACGCTCAGCCAGTTGGGCAGGGTGCGTTGCTTGGCGATCTCGGCCGCCGTCTTGATCCGCTCGATCTCCTTGCTTCCATCGCGAATCCGGATCTCGTCGCCCACCCGGACCGAGTAGGAAGGGATGTTGACCGTCTTGCCGTTGACGGCGATGTGCTTGTGGCTGACGAGCTGCCGGGCGTCACGCCGGGAGGCGGCGAAGCCAAGCCGGTAGACCACGTTGTCCAGCCGCGACTCGAGCAGGCGGAGCAGGTTGAGGCCGGTGACCCCGCTCATCTTTGCCGCCCGGTCAAAGTACAGCCGGAACTGCCCCTCCAGCAGGAAGTAGATGCGGCGGGCACGTTGCTTGGCCCGCAACTGAATGCCGTAGTCCGACACCTTGCGCCGGCGCACCTGGGTGTGCATCCCGGGCGGCATCGCCCGGCGATCCAGGGTGCACTTGGTGAAGCACTTCTCGCCTTTGAGAAAGAGCTTGACGCCCTCGCGCCGGCAGTGCCGGCAGACCGCGTCGTGGTACTGGGCCATTAGACGCGCCTCCTCTTGGGCGGGCGGCAGCCGTTGTGCGGGATGGGGGTCACGTCCGTGATCGCCGTGACCTCCAGGCCTGCTGCCTGCAGGGATCGGATCGCGGCTTCGCGACCCGCGCCGGGTCCCTTGACGAAGATCTCGATCTGCTTGAGGCCATGCTCCATGGCTTTCTTCGCCGTCGCTTCAGCGGTCACCTGTGCGGCAAACGGGGTGCTCTTGCGTGAGCCCTTGAAGCCCTGGCTCCCGGCACTGCCCCAGGCAAGCACGTTGCCCTGCGGGTCTGTCAAGGACACCATGGTGTTGTTGAACGTCGACTGGATGTGGGCCTGGCCCACGGTGACGTTCTTCTTTTCGCGCCGCCGGGTGCGGACAACTTTCTTTTTCGGCATTACTTCTTCTCTGCCGCCTTCTTCTTCACGCCGACGGTCTTTCGGGGACCGCGGCGGGTGCGGGCGTTGGTGCGAGTCCTTTGGCCGCGGACAGGCAGGCCACGCCGGTGGCGGAGTCCGCGGTAGGTACCGATCTCCATCAGCCGCTTGATGTTGAGCGCGATCTCCCGGCGAAGCTCGCCTTCCACCTTGGCCTCTTTGTCGATCACGTCTCGCAGGCGTCCTACCTGCTCGTCAGTAAGGTTCTTGACCCGAATATTGGGGTCGACGTTGGCAATGGTTAGCACCCGGCGCGACGTGGTGGGCCCGATGCCGAAGATGTAGGTCAGGGCAATCTCGACGCGCTTCTCGCGTGGAACGTCGACGCCGGAAATCCTTGCCACCTATCCTCCCCTTATCCCTGCCGCTGGTTGTGCTTGGGCGTGCTGCAGATGACCCGCACCTGGCCACCCCGCTTGATGACCTTGCACTTCGGGCATATTTTCTTGACCGACGACCGCACTTTCATTTTTCACGCATCCTTCTTGACGATCCGACCGCGCCCCGGATCGAGGGCGGACACCTCCACGCGGACGCGGTCTCCCGGGATGACCCGGAGGAACCGGAGCCGCGCGGCCGGGGCCACGTGTGCCACGATCCTGTGGCCGGTTTCGAGCTCGACGCGGTAGAGTGCGTTGGGCATCGGCTCTACCACTCGTCCGACGACAAAACTCGGCATCAGCAAGTGCCCATGCCGAGTTCGCCGGATTTCCGGCGCACGATCGACAAATATACCACAACTCGATCGCGGGGAAACATATCAGGGTCGCACCTGGGTCAGGATCTCGGGGCCGTCCGGGGTGATGGCCACGCTGTGTTCAAAGTAGGCTGACAGGCTGTGGTCGACCGTGACCACCGTCCAGCCGTCTCCAAGCAGCGCCACGTCGGGGCCCCCGGCGTTGACCATGGGTTCGATTGCCAGCACCATGCCGGCCTTCAACAGCGGCCCCCGGCCGGCGATGCCGAAGTTGGGCACCTGTGGGTCCTCATGCATGTCCCGACCGATCCCGTGGCCGACGAACTGCCGGACGACGTTGAAGCCAGCCGCTTCGACGTGACCCTGGATGGCGGCGCTGATGTCCCCGATCCGGTTTCCGACCTGTGCCTGCTCGATCCCGATTGCGAGCGACTCCCGGGTGACCTCGAGCAACCTCTGGGCCAGCGGCGATAGTTTGCCGATGCCGACCGTCAGCCCGGCATCCGCCCAGAAGCCCTGGTGGATCAGCCCACAATCCAGGCTCAGAAGATCCCCCTCGCGCAGCTTGCGGTGGTTGGGGATGCCGTGGACCACCTGGTCGTTGACTGAGGTGCAGATGCTATTCGGGAAACCCTGGTAGCCGACGAACCCGGGGATACAGCCGCGGCTACGGATAAAGCGGTCGGCCTCCCGATCCAGCTCGAGGAGTGTGATGCCGGGCGCGGCCATGTCCTGCAAGCGCTGCAGCGCCTCTGCCAGGATTGACCCGGCCTCCCGCATCAGGTCGATCTCCGCCTTGGACTTGTAAATGATCATCGAGCGCCCACCCTCTTGCGGGCGGCCAACCGCCGAGTGATGTCAGCCCGGACCTCCTCCACCGACATCTGGCCGTCGATGTTCTCGAGCTTGGCCTGGGCGCTGTAATAGTCGATAAGCGGCGCCGTATGTTTGAGGAAGACGTCAATCCGGCGAGCCACGATCTCCGACGTGTCGTCCGTCCGCTGGTACAGCTCACTGCTGTCTTTGGGACAGCGCGGAAGGTTGTGCGCCTGTTCCGGAGTGAAGTGGTAGACCGAATTGCAGGTCGGGCAGGTGTAGCGGTTCGAGAGCCGCTCGATCAAGACCTGCCGACTCACTCGCAGATAGATGACCGCATCCAGCTGGCGGCCGAGCCTCGCCAGCATCTCGTCCAGCGCCTGCGCCTGGGCCACGGTGCGCGGGAAACCATCGAGGATGAAGCCATTTTGGGCATCCGGCTGCTGGAGGCGCTGACGAATGATGTCGATCATCACCTCATCAGGCACGAGCTCGCCCCGGTCCATGTAGCCCTTGACCTTCTCGCCCAGCGGCGTTCCGGCTCTCCGCTGGGCTCGGAGGATGTCGCCGGTGGCGATCGCCGGGATGTGATAGGTATTGATCAGGAACCCACTTTGCGTCCCCTTTCCGGCGCCGGGCGCGCCAAACAGAATCAGGTTCATCTCGGGCTTCTCATGTCCGGGGTTACTTGATGAACCCCTTGTACTGACGCATGATCAGCTGGGTCTCGATCTGCTTCATGGTGTCGAGCGCCACACCCACCACGATCAAGACCGCGGTGCCTCCCAGGTACAGGTTCTGGCTGGGTAATCGGGTGAGGGCTGTCGCCAGCAGCGGGACGAGCACCGTGATCGATCCAAGGAATAAAGCACCTGCAAACGTGATCCTGGTCATGGTGCGATCGAGGTATTGCGCGGTGGCAACGCCCGGCCGGATGCCCGGTATGAACGCGGCGTGCTTCTTCAGGTAGTCGGCGGTATCGACCGGGTCGAAGGTGACCGCTGTGTAGAAGTAGGTAAAGCCGAAGATCAGCATGAAATAGACCAGGTTATAAAGGATGTCACTCGGGATGTTCGGGCCGTTTGGCACCCAGTAGGTGCGCAGCAGCAGCGAGATATCGCTCCACGGCTTGGGCGAGTTGGCCAGGAAGTTTCCAATGATGACCGGGAAGAACATGATGGAGATGGCGAAGATGATGGGGATGACACCAGCCTGGTTGACCCGCAGCGGCAGGTGCGAGCTCCGACCCTGATAGACCTTTCGCCCCACCACGCGTTGGGCCGACTGGATGGGAATCTTCCGCTGCGCTTGCTGGACCTCGATGATGAACGCCGTCACCACGATCGCCAGTACCGCGAACAGCAGGAGCGGGGCCAGGTTGTTGGTGCCGCCACCCGTCAGCAGGCTGTAGATGTTATTGGGGATGCGGCCAACGATGCCGGCGAAAATCACCAGCGAGATGCCGTTGCCGATGCCGTATTCGGTGATCAGCTCCCCAAACCACATCAGCACGACCGTGCCCGCGGTCAGGGTGACCATGATGGTGAGGGTGGTGAACCAACCGATCGAGCTGCCCAGCACCCCCTGCCGGCTGAAGAGGAGGGTAAGGCCCCAGGCCTGGAGCAAGCCAAGCCCCACGGTCAGCCAGCGAGTCCATCGCGTGATCTTGCGACGGCCGAGCTCGCCCTCACGCTGCAGCTCTTTGATGCGAGTGGAAACCACCGTCATCAGCTGCATGATGATCGAGGCGTTGATGTACGGGTTCACGCCCATGGCGATGATCGAGAACCGGGACAATCCACCCCCCGAGAACAGGTCCAGGAGGCCGAGGAAGGCGTTGTTGTGGAAGAGCAGGTCGAGCTGCTGCTTGTTCGCCCCCGGCACCGCGATGTTCGCCAGGATCCGGAAGACAACGAAAAGCCCCAGCGTGAAGAGGATCTTCCGGCGCAGCTCGGGGATGCGTAAGGCGTTTCCGATCGCCTCTAACATCGGCTAGCCCTCTTCCCCCTTCTCGGGTCGGGGGGCCTTTTGCTTCTTATCGGCCCTGGGGGAACCCTCCGCCTTGGTGGAGCCCTCCGCCTTGGTGGAGCCCTCAGCGTTGCCGGTACCCTGGGCTCGGGCGGACTTCTCGGCTTTGCCGGTCTTCTCGGCCTTGGCGGGCTTGGCGCCCTTCTGAGGCTTTGACGGCTTCTCGGCCGCCTCTTCCGATACCGCCGCCGGCACCGGCTTGGGCTGGTTCTTGGCCCGCTTGGTCTTCGGCCGGATCGGCGGCGGGACCTCGATCACCGATACCGTGCCGCCGATGGCCTCGATCTTCTGGCGCGCGTCGGCTGAAAACCGATGCGCGCGAATCGTCAGCTTGTGGGTGAGCCGGCCAGCACCCAGCACCTTGATGCCGGCGCCGACGTCCTTGATCATCCCGGCTTCGATCAGCTGCTCGGGCGTCACCTCGGTACCCTCGGGGAACCGGCTCAGCCGAGTCAGGTTCACCACCGCGAAGGTCTTCTTCCAGCGGTTCTTGAATCCGCGAAGTTTCGGGATCCGCATGGTGAGCTTGGTCTGACCGCCCTCGAAAGCCTTGGGCAGGTTCATGGAAGTGCGGGCGCCCTGCCCCTTCTGGCCACGGCCGGAAGTCTTTCCATGCCCAGAACCGGCCCCACGGCCCACCCGCTTGCGCGACTCGTGTGAACCCGGACTGGGACGGAGCTCGTGCAGTTTCATCGGATCAGCGGACCTCCTCGACGGTGACCAGGTGGCGAATCTTGTGGACCATCCCGCGGAGCTGGGGGCTGTCCGGGCGCTCGACGGTCTGATGCAACTTGCGAAAGCCGAGCGCCTTCACGGTCTTTTCGTGGTCCGGCTTCTGGCCGATCACACTCCGTATGTAAGTGATCTTGAGCGTGCTCATGCGGACGGCGCCGGCTCCTCGACCGGGGCGACCTCTTCTTTCGGGACGGCCGGCTTGCGACCCCGGCGGATCAGGGCTGCCATCTCCTCGGTGGACCTGCCCCGCGCCTGGGCGACCATCTCGGCGGTCTGCAAAGCCTGCAGGGCGGCGATGGTTGCCCGCACCGTGTTCACCGGATTGTTGGTCCCGAGCGACTTGGTGATCATGTCCTTGATGCCGGAGAGCTCGACCACGGCGCGCATGGCCCCGCCGGACCGGATCCCGGTCCCGGGTGCGGCCGGCTTGAGGAGGACCTTGGCCGCTCCCTTCTTGAGCCGGATCTC
Source organism: Chloroflexota bacterium (assembly GCA_005882775.1). GTDB lineage: Bacteria > Chloroflexota > Dormibacteria > CF-121 > CF-121 > VBDY01. The sequence goes on from VBDY01000123.1 coordinate 34,168, forward strand.
GTGGGGAATGGTGGTCCCGACCATGGGGACGGTGATCAGGTGCTTCTTGGCCGAGTCGACCGCTTTGCGGATCGCCTCCGGCACCTCACCGGCCTTTCCCAGGCCGGCCCCGACGCGGCCATTCTGGTCGCCCACGACCACCAGCGCGCTGAACGAGAAGCGGCGTCCACCCTTGACCACCTTCGCAACCCTGTTCAGGTGGACAACCTTCTCGCTGAACTCCGACCGCTGATCACGGTACTGATATCCCATGCGACTCCTTACAACCTCAGATTTCTCAGAACTTCAGGCCGGCGCCCCGGGCCGCGTCCGCCAGGGCTTTAACCCGGCCGTGATAGGGAAACCCACCGCGGTCGAAGACCACTGACTCGATTCCCTGCTGCCGGGCGCGCTCGGCAATGCTCTTGCCAACCGCGGCGGCGCCCTCGTTCCCTGAATGTGACTTCACGGTCTTGCGCAGCTCCGCATCGGTGGTTCCAGCCGCGACCAGGGTTCGGCCGGCCACATCGTCGATCAGCTGGGCATAGACGTGGTGCAGGCTGCGGAAGACGCTCAGCCGGGGCCTCCTGGGCGACCCTTCTATCGTGCTGCGCAGCCGGACGTGCCGCTTGAGGCGACCGTCGCGGCGAGCGGCCTTGCGTGTCATCTCGCGGCTCCGGCGCCGGCGGTCTTGCCCGTCTTGCCTGCCTTGCGGCGGATGCGCTCGCCCTTATTCATGATCCCCTTTCCCTTGTAGGGTTCGGGCGGCCGTACCTTGCGGATCTCAGCCGTCACCTGGCCGACAGCCTCCTTGCTCGCCCCACGGACGATGATCTTGGTCGGCTCCGGCACCTCGACCGTGATCCCCGCCGGCACCTGGTAACGAACAGGGTGCGAGTAGCCGACGTTTAGCACCAGCGCCTCACCCTGCCTCGATGCCCGGTATCCGACCCCGACCAGCTCGAGCTGTTTCTCGAAGCCCTTGCTCACGCCCTCGATCATGTTGTAGACGAGCGTCCGGGTCAGTCCGTGAAGCGAGCGATGTTGCTTGGACTCGCTCGGACGCTCGACCAGGACCGCGTCGTCCTTGACCGCCAACTTCATCTCAGGATGCAGCGACCGCGAGAGCTCGCCGCGGCCACCCTTGACCGAAATGGTGTGGTCATCCAGGCGCACGGTGACGCCGTTCGGAATTTTGACGGGAAGCTTTCCAATCCTACTCATACCGGATCACCAAACGTAGCACACGACTTCGCCACCCAATCCCTGCTTGGTGGCCTGCTGACCCGACATCACTCCGTGCGACGTGGAGAGGATGACAATGCCCAGGCCGCCGAGCACCCGCGGAATCTCGGTCTTCCGCGCGTAGACCCGCAAACCCGGCTTGCTGATGCGGCGAACGCCCGCGAGCGAGCGACCGCGGAGCGTCTTCGGTTTGAACTGGATGTCCAGCTTCTGTCCCTGCTCGGCGGGAGCCACGTCATAGGCCGCGATGTAGCCCTCCTCCTTGAGCACACGCGCGATCTGCACCTTCTCCCGCGAAGCGGGGATGGCCACCCGGGGATGACCGGCGCTGTTCGCGTTGCGGATCCTGGTCAGCATGTCGGCGATCGAATCTGTGCTCATCAGCTCTCTCCCCTCCTCACCACGACGCCTTCTTTACGCCAGGGACCTGACCCTGAGACGAGAGGGTCCTAAAACAAATCCGGCAGATGCCGAATTTGCGCATGTACGAGCGTGGCCGGCCGCACAGGTTGCACCGGCTGTGCAGCTGGACCGCGTGCTTGTGTTTGCGTAGTCCCCGATTGATTACCGACTTCTTTGCCAAATCTGCCTCACTTCCTGAATGGGAATCCCAGCTCCGTCAGGAGCGCCCGCGCCTCGTCGTCCGTGCGGGCCGTGGTCACGATGGTGACCTCCATCCCGCGCAGCTTGTCGATCTTGTCGTACTCGATTTCCGGGAACACGAGCTGCTCACGCAGCCCGAGCGTGTAATTGCCCTTACCGTCGAACGCGGTCGGCGAGATCCCGCGGAAGTCGCGGATCCGGGGTAGGGCAGTCGAGATCAGCTTGTCGATGAACTGGTACATGCGCGCTGCGCGCATGGTCACCTTGACCCCGATCGGAAGCCCGGCGCGAAGCTTGAAGTTCGCGATCGCCTTCCGCGACTTCATCACCACCGGTTGCTGGCCGGTGATCTTCTTCAGGTCAGCAATCGCGGCGTCCAGCGCTTTTGGATTCTGGATCGACTCCCCGACTCCAATATTGACGACCACCTTGACCAGCTTTGGCACCTGCATCGCGTTGGCGTAGGTATACCGCTGGATCAGGGTGGGAACGATCTTCTCCTGGTACCGGTCCTTGAGCCGGAGCTGGACGCGTGGCTGGGCGGCGACGCTCATACCTTGGCCTTCACCCGCTCGTAGATCTCGCCGCAATGGACGCAGATGATGGCGCGCTGGCCGTTCGGCATCACGGTCTTGCGGATCCGGGTCGGCTTGTCGCACTTGTTGCAGACCAGCATCACGTTGGAATAGTCGAGCGGCGCCTCGAAGTCCACGATGCCACCCTGCATCACCTTGGTGCCGCCTTTCTGCTGCAGCGCCCGCTGATGGCGTTTGAGCATGTTGATGCCCTTGACCACGATCTTGCCCCGCCCAGGGACAGTCCGAACCACCACCCCGCGCTTGCCGCGGTCCTTGCCGGCCATCACCTGCACCGTGTCGTCCTTATGAATGTCGAGATGAAGCATGCTCATTACAAAACCTCCGGAGCCAGGGACACGATCTTCATGAAATTCTTGTCGCGCAGCTCGCGCGCCACCGGCCCGAAGATTCGGGTACCGCGCGGGTTGTTCTGGGGGCCAAGCAGGACGGCGGCGTTCTCGTCAAAACGGATGGTGGATCCGTCCAGGCGGCGGAACTCTCGCGAGGTGCGAACCACCACCGCCTTGACCACCTCGCTCTTTTTGACCTGGCCACCCGGGGTTGCCACCGTTACGGCAGCTGTGATGACATCGCCGATGGCCGCGTACTTGCGATAGTGCCCACCCATGACGCGGATGCACAGGATCTCACGGGCGCCCGTGTTATCCGCCACCTTGAGCCGGGTTTCCTGCTGGACCACTGAAACTACTTCGCCTTCTCCACGATTTCAACCACCCGCCAGCGCTTGTCGTGCGACAGCGGCCGGGTCTCCATGATCCGGACGCGATCACCCACCTTGCACTGGTTCTGCTCGTCGTGTGCCTTGAACCGGCTCGACTGCCTGATGACTTTCTTGTAGCGGGGGTGCTCCTTGAGGGTCTGGACCCGGACTACCACGGTCTTGTCCATCCGGTCACTGATCACCTGACCGACCCGACTCTTTCGCATTGCGCGCTCGTCCATCATTCAGATGTCTCCGCAGTCTTCTCCGCTTTGGCACGCCGCCGCCGTGGCTTCTCCGCAGCCTCCTCGACCGGCGCGGGTGCGGGCTGATTGCCCTCTTCCCATTCTTTTGTGTGGATCTCGGTCAGGATCTGGGCCAGGTCATGCCGGACGTGCCGGATCTGACGGTGATTGGACAGCTGACCGGTCGCCATCTGGAAGCGCAGGTTGAAGAGCTCCTGCCGTGAAGTCTTCAGCTGCTTCTGCAGATCGGGAATCGACATCGCGTGCAGTTCCTTGGTCTTCATTTCTTCCCGCCACCCTTGGCCGGCTTCGCCGCGGGAGCCGCGGCCGCCGCCCTACCACCAGCCGGCGCCTTGCCGGCCGCAGCCGGTGCCGGGGCGCCCTTGGCCGACGGAGCAGCGCCAGGTGCAGCTTTCGGTCCGCGGGCTGCGGCGGCCGGAGCGGCGGCGGCAGCGGCGACCGGAACAGCACCGGGAACCGCGCCCTCCTCACCCGGCTTGAGCTCGGCCGGACCTTTGATCTTGACGTCCGCGGCAGCCTTCACACCCGACTTGATGCCCATGGTTCGCGTCCGGGCTGGAAGCTTGTAGGCCGCCAGCTGGAAGGCGCGCTTGGCCATCTCGGGCGTGACGCCCCCCATCTCGAAGAGCACTCGCCCCGGCTTGATCACGGCAACCCAGCCCTCGGGTGCTCCCTTGCCACTCCCCATCCTGGTCTCGGCGGGTTTCTTGGTTGTGGGCTTGTCGGGGAAGACCCGGATGAAGACCTGGCCGCCACGTCGAACAAACCGGGTCATGACCCGCCGGGCGGCCTCGATCTGGCGGTTCGTCATCCAGAAGGCCTCGGCCGCCTGGAGGCCGTACTCGCCGAACGCGAGGTCATTGCCCTGGGTGGCCACGCCGGTACGGCGGCCCCGATGCTGCTTGCGAAATTTGACACGCGCCGGAAGCAACATTTCCCTATTCCTTCTTCTTGGTGGTACGAGTCCTGGCCGGCTTTGGAGCAGCCTCGGCGCTGGCTGCGCCCTCTGGACTCTTGGCGGTGGCGGTCCTGCTCCTGGTTGCCCGCTTGGCGGGGGCCTTCTCGGCGCCATCCGTCGTGGTCGCAGCCTTGGTCGCGCGTGGCGCGCGCTTGGCCTTTGCCGGGGCGGCCTCGGCGGCAGCAACAGGCGCGGGCTCCGCAGCCGTTGGCGCGGCCACGGCGGCCGTGACCAGCGCCGGCTCCGGAACCGCAACCGGGAGCCCGGGGAGCGTTGAGATGGGGGCCTCCTCTTCTTCCTCGACCACGGGCGCCGGCTTCGGCGGAGCCTCGGTTGGGAAATTGCCGGTGTAGACCCAGGCCGAAACCCCGATCCGGCCGAAAGTCGTCTTGGCTTCGGTCTGACCGAAATCGATGTCGGCCTTCAAGGTGTGCAGCGGGACCCGACCCTCGCGGTTCCACTCGACACGCGCCATCTCGGAACCGCCCAGGCGGCCACGCAGCCGGATTTTGACGCCCTGCGCGCCCGCCCGCATGGTCTTCATCAGCGACTGCTTGATCGCCCGCCGGAACGCGATCCGCTTTTCCAGCTGAGCGGCCACGTTCTCGGCCACCAGCTGAGCGCTGAGCTCGGGCTTTTTGATCTCCTGGATCGTGACCCGAACGCGCTTGCCCGTCCGCTTCTCGAGCTCATCACGGAGCTGATCGACACTGGTACCGCCCTTGCCAATCACGATGCCTGGCTTGGCCGTATGCAAGGTGATCGTCAGAGCGCTCGAGGACCGCTCGGTTTCGATCCGCGCGACCCCGGCGTTCTTGAGCCGAGCCAGGAGCATCCGGCGCAGGCGAACGTCCTCCAGCAGCAGCGTCTTGTACTCCTTGTCGGGCGCAAACCATTTCGCCTCCCAATTCCGGTAGACACCGAGTCGGAAGCCGTTTGGGTGGACCTTATGCCCCATTACTTGCTCTTTTTCTCCTTGGTGTCTTTCTTTGGCTCATCCTTCTTGCTGGTCGCCTTTGCCGGCGCCTTCTTCGGCGCTTTCTTCTTGGTCGTCTCCTCGGTTACACCTTCGCTAGTAGTGGGTTCTTCGGCCGGCTTGCGCACGGGCGCCGCGGGTGGAGCCGCGGGTATAGCTGCCCTGCTGGCCGGCTGCACTGCACGGGGCAGCGGCGCCGGACGGCGGCGAACCACGCCCGGCCGGTCCTCGACCACGGCGGTGATGTGACTGGTCCGCTTGAAGATACTGAAGTAGCGGCCCATGGCTCGCGGGCGACCGCGTTTCAACATGGGGCCGGCTTGCACCCGGATGTCCTTCACCACCAGGTCATCCTTGGCCAGGTTGAAGTTGTTCTCGGCGTTCGCCTGTGCCGAACGGATCACCTTGGCCACGTCGCGCGCGGCGCCCTTGGTCATGAACTGGCAGGCGGAAAGCGCCTCGGCGACCGGAAGGCCGCGCAGGGTCATCGCCACCAGGCGAACCTTCCGCGGCGCTGTCCGTACCCACTTGGCTTCGGCTTGTACTTCCATGGTTATTTGAGGGTTGTGGATTTCTCGGTGTGGTGCCCGTGGGCGCGGAAGCGCCGGGTGGGGGCGAACTCACCGAGCAGGTGGCCGACCATGTTCTCTGTGATGAAGATCGGCACGTGCTTCTTCCCATCGTGGATGGCGATGGTGTGACCCACCATTTCCGGGAAGACACTCGAATCACGTGACCAGGTCTTGATCACCTTCTTATCTTTCTGCTGGTTCATAGCCGTCACCTTCTTCATCAGCGACGGCTCCACGAACGGTCCTTTCTTTGTTGATCTCGACATTTAGCTCTTGCTCTTCCTCTTGGGTGGCCGGCGGCGGACGATCATGTTGCGTGTCTTCTTGTTACGCCGGGTCCGGTAGCCAAGAGCAGGCTTGCCCCAGGGCGTCTGCGGGTTGCCACCCGCACCCGACCGGCCCTCGCCACCCCCGTGGGGATGGTCAAAGGGGTTCATCGACATGCCACGCACGGCGGGCCGCTTGCCCCGCCAGCGACTCTTGCCCGCTTTGCCGACGTTCTCGTTCTCGTGCTCGACGTTGCCCACCTGGCCGATGGTGGCGTAGCACTCGACGGCCACCCGGCGAACCTCACCTGATGGCATCCGGATCTGGGCGTAGTCGCCCTCGCGGGCCAGGAGCTGCGCCGACATTCCCGCGGAGCGAACGATCTGACCGCCTCGCCCGGGATGGAGCTCGATGTTGTGGACCGTGGTCCCGACCGGGATGTCCTTGAGCGGTAGCGCGTTGCCGGGCTGGATGTCCGCCTCCGGGCCGCATGCCACCCTGGCACCCACACTGATACCGACCGGAGCCAGGATGTAACGCTTCTCGCCGTCCGCGTAGGTCAGCAAGGCAATCCGGGCACTGCGGTTGGGGTCATACTCGACCGCCGTCACCGTCGCCGGAATCTCCCGCTTGTCTCGCTTGAAATCGATCAGGCGGTAGAGTTTCCGATGGCCACCGCCCTGGTGGCGCACGGTGATCTTGCCCTGGGCATTGCGCCCGGCATCCGTCTTCATCGAGACCAGCAGGGCCTTCTCCGCCTTCTTGCCGCGGGTCAGATCATCGAAGGCGCTGACCGACATGAAACGGCGGCCCGGGGAGGTTGGCTTGTACTTCTTGATGGGCATCTGCCTAGACTCCCTGGAAGAGGTTCTCGATCTTCTGGCCCTCGGCCAGGGTCACGACCGCCTTCTTCCAATCCGGCTGAAAACCACGGACACGACCGCGCCGGCGCTCCTTGCCGTGGACGTGCATGGTGTTGACGCTGACCACGTCCACCTTGAAAGCGTCCGCGATGGCCAGGGCGATCTCGGTCTTGGTCGCCTTCGGATGGACGCGGAACAGGTACTTGCCGGTCGCCATGGCGGCGTAACTCTTCTCACTGATCAGGGGCCGCTGGATCACCTGGACCGCTTCCTTCATGAGAGCCAGTCCTCGACCTGGGTCAACGCCTTCCGGGTCAGGACAACGCTGTCTGCCGCCAGCACGTCGCCGACATTCAGGTTGGAAACCAGGATGGTCTTGACCGAGGCCAGGTTGCGTGTCGACTTCTCGAGCAGGAGGTCGTGCTCCGGCAGGACAAAGAGGATTCGCACACCGGCCTGCAGCGCCGTGAAGAAGCTATCCAGGGTCTTTGTTTTTGGAGCCTCGAGCGTGATCTCATCGACGATCCGCAAGGCGCCATCGCGGACCTTCGCTGAGAGGGCCGCCCGCAGGGCCAGGCGGCGCTGCTTGCGTGGCATCTTCTGCTCATAGCTGCGCGGATGGGGCCCGAAGACGGTACCGCCGTGGCGCCACTGAGGCGCCCGGGTGCTGCCCTGGCGGGCGCGCCCGGTGCCCTTCTGCTTCCACGGCTTCTTGCCGCCACCGGAGACGTCGCCCCGGGTCTTGGTCTGATGCGTCCCCTGGCGCTCGTTCGCCTGCTGACGCAGGAGCGCCTGGTGGAGGACCGCCTCGTTCACAGGCGCGCTGAAGATCTCAGGCGGGAGCTGCACCTCACCCGTCTCCTTGCCTTCGACGTCGAAGACCTTCACGGACGGCTGTTCGGTCATGGTGGTGCTCATTTCGTCTTTGGCTGCCTTAGCGAGTCCTTGACGACCACGACGCTGTTGGGATGGCCGGGCACGTCACCGTTGACCAGGAGCAGGTTGCGCGCCGGGTCGATGCTGACCACCCGCAGGTTCCTGGTCGTGCGTTGGGCGTTGCCGAGCTGCCCCGCCATCCGCATACCCTTGTAGACGCGCGAAGGCGTGGATGACGATCCGATCGAGCCCGGCTGCTTGATGTTGTGCGATCCATGCGTAACCGGGCCGCGTCCGAAGTGGTGACGCTTGTGCTGGCCGCTGAAGCCCTTGCCCCTGGAGGTCCCGGTAACGTCCACCCATTCGCCGGCCTTGAAGATGTCGACCTTCAGCGCCTGGCCAACCTCGAAGCCGCCCTCGCCCTTCAAGCGCACCTCGCGGACGTGTTTGTGGGCGGCAACGCCGGCCTTCTTGAAGTGGCCGGCGATCGCTTTGGTAACTCGCTTTTCCTTGGCCTGGACGAACCCGAGCTGGACGGCGCCATATCCATCCTTCTGGGTGGCTCGCAACCCGATGACGATGCAGGGCCCGGCCTCGAGCACGGTGACCGGCAGGAGCTCTCCCTTTTCGGAGAACACCTGAGTCATCCCCACCTTCCGCGCCAACAGCCCTTTGGTCGCCATCAGAGCTTGATCTCGATGTTCACGCCGGACGGCAGGTTGAGACGCATCAGGGCATCGACCACTTTCGGGTTCGGGTCGAGGATGTCGATGATCCGCTTGTGGGTGCGCATCTCGAACTGTTCACGCGAGTCCTTGTCGATGAACGGCGAACGGATCACCGTCCAGCGGTTGATCTCGGTCGGCAGCGGGATAGGCCCGGCCGTGGACGCGTTCGTCCGCCGGGCCGTCTCCACGATCTTTTCCGCGGCCTGGTCGAGGACGCGGTGATCGTAGGCCTTCAGCCGGATCCGGATCTTCTGGGCCAACTTACTTGATGACCTTGGTGGCCACCCCGGCGCCCACGGTCCGGCCGCCCTCGCGAATTGCGAAGCGCATGCCTTCCTCGACCGCGATCGGGGTGATGAGCTTGATCTTCATGTTGATGTTGTCGCCGGGCATCACCATCTCCGTGCCCTCGGGCAGCTCCACCTCGCCGGTGACGTCGGTGGTCCGGACGTAAAACTGCGGCCGATAACCCTTGAAGAACGGCGTGTGGCGCCCACCCTCCTCCTTGGTCAGCACGTAGACCTGGGAGTCGAACTCGGTGTGGGGCTTGATCGAGCCGGGCTTGGCCAGCACCTGGCCGCGCTCGACCTCCTCGCGCTTGATGCCTCGGAGCAGGCAGCCGACGTTGTCGCCCGCCTGGCCGGAATCCAGAAGCTTGTGGAACATCTCCACCCCGGTGACCACGGTCTTGCGGGTGTCGTTGATGCCCACCATCTCGACCTCTTCGTTCACCTTGACCTGACCCCGCTCGATCCGGCCGGTGACCACCGTGCCACGACCTTCGATCGAGAAGACGTCCTCGATCGGCATCATGAACGGCTTGTCCAGGGCCCGCTCGGGTACCGGGATGTAGCTGTCGACCGCGTCCATCAGCTTCATCACCGAGTCTTCCCACTGGGCGTCGCCCTCGAGGGCCTTGAGCGCCGAGACCTTGACCACCGGGATGTCGTCGCCCGGGAACTCATACCGGGAGAGCAGCTCCCGGACCTCGAGCTCGACCAGTTCCAGGATCTCGGGATCGTCGACAGCATCGACCTTGTTCAGGGCGACCACGATCCGGGGCACGCCGACCTGACGGGCAAGCAGGATATGCTCCCGGGTCTGGGGCATCGGCCCGTCGGTGGCCGCCACAACCAGGATCGCGCCGTCCATCTGGGCGGCGCCGGTGATCATGTTCTTGATGTAGTCCGCGTGGCCGGGGCAGTCCACGTGTGCGTAGTGACGCTTGTCGGTCTCGTACTCGACATGCGCGGTCGCGATCGTGATGCCTCGCGCCTTCTCTTCCGGGGCGTTATCGATCGAGTCAAACGACCGGAACTCGGCGAATCCCTTCTTGGATAAAACCTTGGTGATGGCCGCGGTCAGTGTGGTCTTGCCATGGTCGATGTGACCGATGGTCCCAACGTTCACGTGCGGCTTCGTCCGCTCGAATTTCTTCTTCGCCATTGCTACTCCTTCTTGGAATCCTCTCCTTACGCTTTGGCCTTCGCCACGATCTCTTCGCCGATCGACTTGGGCACTTCCTGGTAGTGATGAAACTCCATGCTGTAGGTCGCCCTACCCTGGGTGCGCGAGCGCAGCTCGGTCGCGTAGCCGAACATGTTGCCCAGCGGCACGTAGGCACGCACCACCTGCATTGTGGCGCGACCCTCCATACCCAGGATCTGCCCGCGCCGGGCACTCAGGTCCCCGATGATGTCACCCATGAACTCCTCGGGCATGACGACCTCGACTCTCATGATCGGCTCGAGCAGGGCGGGCTGCGCCTTGCGCATGCCGTCCTTGGCCGCCATCGAGCCGGCGATGGTGAAGGCCATCTCGGATGAGTCCACCTCGTGGTAAGAGCCATCAACCAGGGTGACCTTGACGTCCACCACCGGATAGCCGGCCAGCACGCCGTTGTTCATGGACTCGATCACGCCCTTCTCAACGGCACTGTGGTATTCCTTCGGAATGGATCCACCCACGATCTTGTTGACGAACTCGAAACCCTTGCCCACCTCGTTCGGCTCGATGTCGAGCTCGGCGTGCCCGTACTGGCCACGCCCACCCGACTGCCGCACAAAGCGGCCGATACCGCGGGCCTTGCGCTTGATCGTCTCCCGATAAGCGACCTGCGGCTTACCCACGTTGGCATCGACCGCAAACTCGCGAAGCATCCGGTCCACGATGATCTCGAGGTGCAGTTCGCCCATCCCGGAGATGATCGTCTGGGCAGTCTCCTCGTCGGTGCGGACCTTAAAGGTGGGGTCCTCCTCAGCCAGCTTGGCGAGCGCCTGACCCATCTTCTCCTGGTCCACCTTGGTGCGTGGCTCGATGGCGACGCTGATCACCGGCTCCGGGAAGATGATCGACTCGAGCACGATCGGGTTGTTCTCGTCCGCCAGGGTGTCGCCCGTGGTGGTCTGCTTCAGCCCGATGGCCGCGGCGATGTCGCCGGCGTAGACCTCGGAGATCTCCTCGCGATGGTTGGCGTGCATCTGCAGGATGCGGCCGACCCGCTCCTTGGCGCCCCGAGTCGCGTTCCATACGTATGACCCAGACTTGAGCGTGCCGGCATAGACCCGGAAGAAGGTCAGCTTGCCCACGTAGGGATCGGTAGCGATCTTGAATGCGAGCCCGGCGAAGGGCTGGTTGTCCTCGGGCTTGCGCCGCTCTGGCGCGTTGCTCTTGGGGTTGATGCCTTCCACCCCCAACTTGTCGATCGGGGAAGGCAGGAAGTCCACGATGGCATCGAGCATCGGCTGGATGCCCCGGTTGCGCAGGGCGGCCCCGCACAGCACCGGCACCAACTTGTTGGCGACCGTGCCCTTGCGGATGGCAGCCACGATCTCCGGGCCGGTGATCGGCTGGTCCTCCAGGTACTTCTGCAGAAGCTGGTCGTCGTACTCGGCCACAGCCTCCACCAGCTGCTTGTGGTGGAGCTCGACCTGGGCGCTCATGGCCTCCGGGATCTCCTCGGTCTCCATGGTGGTGCCCAGGTCGTCCTGGTAGACGATCGCAACCTTATTAATAAGGTCGACCACGCCCTCGAAGGAGTCCTCGCTGCCGATCGGGAGCTGGATCGGGACCGCGTTGGCCCCCAGCCGCTCGCGGATCGACTTCCAGGATGCGAAGAAGTCGGCGCCGACACGGTCCATCTTGTTGATGAAGGCGATCCGGGGCACCTCGTAGCGGTCGGCCTGCCGCCAGACGGTTTCCGACTGGGGTTCCACCCCGGCGACCGCGTCGAAGACGGCCACGGCGCCATCCAGTACCCGGAGGCTGCGCTCGACCTCGACGGTGAAATCTACGTGTCCGGGTGTGTCTATGATGTTGATGCGGTGGCCACGCCAGTTGGCGGCCGTGGCCGCCGAGGTAATGGTGATGCCGCGCTCCTGCTCCTGGACCATCCAGTCCATGGTGGCCGCCCCCTCGTGCACCTCGCCCATCTTGTGAATACGGCCGGTGTAAAAGAGGATGCGCTCCGTGGTGGTGGTTTTGCCCGCGTCGATGTGCGCCATGATCCCGATGTTGCGCACCTTGTCGAGCGGGTAGCTTCGAGCCATAGTTTTTTCTGTCACTTCCTAGTACCTGAAATGGCTGAAAGCCTTATTGCTTTCGGCCATCTTGTGGGTTTCTTCGCGGCGCTTGATGGTCGCGCCGACCCCATTTGCCGCATCCATCAATTCCCCAGCGAGCTTCTCTTCAAACGACTTGCCGGAGCGGGCGCGGGCATACCGGACGATCCAGCGGCGGGCGAGCGCCAGCCGCCGCTCGGGCTTGATCTCGACCGGGACCTGGTAGGTGGCGCCCCCGATCCGGCGGGGCTTGACCTCCAGGACGGGGGTGGCGTTCTTGATGGCGGCGTCGAAAACCTCGATCGGATCCTTCTTGGAGACCCGCTTGATCCGGTCCAGGGAGGTGTAGAACACGTGTTCGGCCACGCTTCGCTTGCCCCGCTGCATCACCACGTTGACGAACTTAGCTACGCCCTCGTGTGTGTACACCGGGTCAGGGAGAATGACGCGCTTACGAATTCGGGGACGGCGGGGCACGGCTAGGCCTTCTTCGCCTTTTCGCGCTTGGCGCCGTACTTGGACCGGCCCTGCTTGCGCCCCTTGGCGCCGGCCGTGTCCAGGGTGCCGCGGACCACGTGGTAGCGGACACCGGGGAGGTCCTTGACGCGCCCACCCCGGATCAGGCCGGACCCGGGCGACCTTGCGGAGAGCGGAGTTCGGCTTCTTGGGGGTGGTGGTATATACGCGCACGCAGACGCCGCGCCGCTGGGGCGAGCCCTGCAGCGCCGGCGCCTTTGTCTTCTTGAACAAAGGCTTGCGGCCAGTACGGATCAGCTGTGCAATGGTGGGCATAGTTTGACCAACGCGCTTTTTAAGACGCGAAGGGATAGTCTACGTCCGCTGCCGGCTTCCTGTCAAATACGGTGGCCGTTCTGGCGGCTGACGTCCGGCCGAGCAGGCCGATCAGGATCAGCTCCGTCCCCAGGACCGCGTAAGTGGGCTGGAAGAACCTGTTCACGAAGAGGAAACCGAACAGGGCGAGACCGATCCAGAGGATGACATCCGCGGACTGCCGCCGCTTGACGATCCAGCGCCAGCCGAGGATCCAGAGCGGGATGGTGACTACCGCCTGAAGCAGAAAGAAAGGGAATGGATCTCGGGCGCCGCGGATCACCCCGGCGTTCAGCAGCAATGTGGACAGGCCCAGGCCCTGGATCGGGTAGGCATCCTGGCCGCTGGCCAGGTTGTAGGCGATGGTGTCCCGGAAGAAGGCCGCGGGATCCCACAGGATAAAGGGCAGGAAGAGCGCCAGGACGGCGGCCAGCGAGACCCCCGCCGACTTGACCATGGTCCGGCGGTCGGCGCCGCAGGCCACCGCCCAGGCGACGATGGGCGGAACCGCCACCAGGGCCGTCTGCTTGGTCGCGATGGCGAGTCCGAGTACGAGAGCCCCTGGGATGAACTGCTTGCGGCCTACCAGGAGGATTGCCGCGAAGAGCAGGCAGATCATGGGCAGGTCGTTGTCGCCCAGGACTGCCAGCAGGGTGTGGCCCGGGACGAGGAAGAGCGTCAGTGCCGCCATTCTTCCCGCCGTCCCCGGGATGAGTTTGCGGAGCAGGACCCAGGCCGCTACCGCGGCACCGAGCAACAGGATGCGCTCGTCCCACCAGCCGAGGAGCCATTGCCAGCCAGCCTGGACCGGCGCGGGCAACACGATCGTGCCCGGCCAGTAGTCGAGGTGGTGGAGTGCCGGGTTTGGAAATGGCTGCGCCCATGGGGCCCCCTCCAGACCGGTGCCGACATAGTTGAAGCCATAGGGGTCGAGTCCCGAGAGCAACACTCTCCTGGCGATCTGAATCTGGAGGGCGCCATCACCGATCAGGGCCCTGGTCGCGGGCAGGAGGTGCCAGCGGGCGATTGCGTCGATGATGGGCATGCCGTAAAGCGAAGCGGCAACCGTGCCGGCGGCGAGCTCGCGTGCTCGTGGCCGCAACACCGCGAGAAGGATAGCGGCGGCGGTGGCCCCCAACCAACCCAGGATTTCCCACGCCGGCCAGCCCCAGATTTGCCCGATCCGCCAATCCACCGCTGCCGACGGAATGGCCAGGAGCACTAGGAGCCATATCTCCACGGGGCGCCTCGAGGCGGAAGTCCCAACTCGGTGCCACGTCGCTGGGAGCGCCGATTCCACCCCGGTACAACGCCATGAGAGCCTGATCCTTGGACGGCACGGAGCTGCAAACAAAGAGGCCGCCCCCGGGCGGCCTCTTCGCGGTATGCAGTAGCTGGGTTAGCTCGCGGGTACCGGCTGCGGTAGCTCCGCGAACATCTTGAACGACTCCTCGCGCAGCTTCTGGTAGTAGTCCAGGCCGGTGCCGGCCGGGATCAGCTTGCCGATGATCACGTTCTCCTTCAGGCCACGCAGCCTGTCCACCTTGCCCGAGATCGCAGCTTCGGTCAGGACCCGGGTGGTCTCCTGGAAGGATGCAGCCGACAGCCAGCTCGCGGTGTTGAGCGCGGCCTTGATCAGGCCGAGCAGCACCGTCTGCGCAACCGCCGGGTCCCCGCCCTCCGCCAGCACCTTGGCGTTGGCTTCCTCGTACTCCCACTGCGAGACGATCTCGCCAGGCAGGAGGTCGGTGTCCCCGGCCGAGTCGATGCGTACCTTGCGCATCATCTGCCGGATGATCACCTCGATGTGCTTGTCGTTGATATCGACACCCTGCGAGCGGTAGACCTTCTGCACCTCTTCCACGAGGTAGGTCTGAACCGCCTCACGGCCGAGAATGTGGAGCAGCTCCTGCGGGCTGATCGAGCCCTCGGTGATCTGCTGGCCAGCCTTGATCCGCTGGCTGTTCTGGACGTTGATCCGGGAGCCATGCGGGATCGGGTACTCGCGCCATTCCTCGTCGGTTGACCGGATGATGATCTGGCCACGCTCGACCCGGGCCATGCCCGAGGCGCGCGAGCGGAGCACCTGCTCCTCGCCGTTCTCGCCCGGACCCTTGGCGATATCCTGGCCTTCCTGCACGGCGGTGCCGGATTCGACCAGCGGCTGCATCTTGCCGGTCAGCACGTAGGGCACGTCGTAGACGTCGCGCGAGGTCACCTTGACCTTGCGCGCGGTTTCGGTGCGGATGATCTCCACCTCGCCGTCGATCTCCGAGATGATCGCTTTCCCCTTGGGGATGCGGGCCTCGAAGAGCTCCTCGACTCGGGGCAGACCCTGGGTGATGTCCATCCCGGCGACACCACCGGTGTGGAACGTACGCATGGTGAGCTGAGTGCCTGGCTCGCCGATCGACTGGGCAGCGATGACACCCACCGCCTCGCCAATCTCGACCAGCTTGCCGGTCGCCAGGTTGCGGCCGTAGCAGAGCCGGCAGACGCCTTCACGCGCCTGGCAGGTGAGAACGGAGCGCACCTTGACCTGGGTGACACCGGCCTGGATCAGGTTGCGCGCCTGCACATCGCTGATCTCGGCGCCCTCCTTGACCAGCGTCTCCTGGGTCTTGGGGTCGAGCACGTCGGCAGCGGCCACGCGGCCCGCGATCCGCTCGAACAGGGGCTCGCTCAGGGCCCGCTCCTCCGAGATGTCGGTCACCCACATGCCGGCGGTTGTGCCGCAGTCTTCGGTCCGGACGATCACGTCCTGGGCCACGTCGACCAGGCGGCGGGTCAGGTAACCGGAGTCGGCGGTACGCAGCGCGGTGTCCGCCAGACCCTTGCGGGCGCCGTGGGTCGAGATGAAGTACTCGAGCACGGTCAGCCCTTCCGAGAAGTTCGCCTTGATCGGGAGGTCGATGATCCGGCCGGTCGGGTCTGCCATCAGGCCGCGCATCCCCGCCAGCTGGCGGATCTGCTGGATGTTACCTCGAGCGCCGGAGTTGGCCATCATGAACACTGGGTGAAGAGCATCGAAGCTCTTCATGGTGGCGGCCGTGACCTCATCGGTCGCTGCTGTCCAGAGGTCGACCGTCTGGGTGTAGCGCTCGTCCTCGGTGATCAGGCCGCGGCGGAACTGTCCGTCGATGTCGCTCAGCTTCTTCTCCGCCCCCTTGAGGATCTCCCCCTTGCTGGCCGGAGTCTTGATGTCCATGGCCGAGATCGTGATCCCGGCCTTGGTCGCGTAGGCGAAGCCGATCCTCTTGATCTCGTTTGCGACGCGCGCCGTCACCTCGTTGCCGTACAGACGGAAGCACTCGGCCACGATCGACCGCAGCGTCTTCTTGTCGAAGACGCGGTTCTGGTAGGTCATCGGCTCGGCATGGCCGTCGAGCGGCTGGACGCCGAGCGGCAGCGCCTGGTTGAAGAGGACTCGCCCGGGCGAGGTCCGCACCAGCTTGCCGTCGATCCGGACCCGGACCTCCTGCTGGACGTCCACCCTCCGGTTGTGAAGGGCAAGCAGAACCTCCTCAGCCGTGCCGTAGGTCCGCAGGTCCTGGTCCTTGGCGTCCTTTTGCGCTTTCACCATGGTCAGGTAATAGGTGCCCAGGACGATGTCCTGGGTCGGACTGATGACCGGGTGGCCATCGGAGGCCGACAGGATGTTGTTGGACGACATCATCAGGTTCTTGGCTTCGGCGATCGCGCCCGAGAAGAGCGGCACGTGGACCGCCATCTGGTCGCCGTCGAAGTCGGCGTTGAACGCGGTACAGACCAGCGGGTGGATCTGGATCGCGGACCCTTCCACCAGCACCGGCATGAAGGCCTGGATGCCAAGACGGTGCAGTGTGGGCGCCCGGTTCAGGAGGACCGGATGCTCCTTGATCACCTCGTCGAGGACGTCCCAGACCTCGGGCCGGACGCGCTCCACCATCCGCTTGGCGGACTTGATGTTCTGGGTGTAGCCCTTGCTCACCAGCTCGCGCATGACGAACGGCTTGAAGAGCTCGAGTGCCATCTTCTTGGGCAGACCGCACTCGTGGAGCTTCAGCTCAGGACCGACCACGATGACGGAGCGGCCCGAGTAGTCGACGCGCTTGCCGAGCAGGTTCTGGCGGAACCGGCCCTGCTTGCCCTTCAGCATGTCGGACAGCGACTTCAGCTTGCGGTTGCCGGTACCGGTGATGGCGCGGCCCCTGCGGCCGTTGTCGATCAGGGCGTCGACCGCTTCCTGCAGCATTCGCTTCTCGTTGCGCACGATGATCTCGGGCGCACCGAGCTCCAACAGGCGCTTCAGGCGGTTGTTGCGGTTGATGACGCGGCGGTAGAGGTCATTCAGGTCGGAGGTCGCAAACCGGCCTCCGTCGAGCTGGACCATGGGGCGCAGCTCGGGTGGAATGACCGGCAGGTTATTGAGGATCATCCAGGTCGCCGAGGCGCCTGACTTGCGGAAGGCTTCGACCACCTTGAGGCGTTTGATCGCCTTCTGCCGGCGCTGGCCGGACGTTGACTTCGACTCCTCGCGGAGAATCGCCGACTCCTGGACCAGGTCGATTCGCGCCAGCAGGTCATGAATGGCCTGGGCGCCGATGCCGGCCTTGAAGACCTTGCCGAACTTCTCGGAGAACTCCCGGAACTCCTGGTCGGTGAGCAGCTGCTTGACGAAGAGCGAATCGAGCTGGGTCTTCGAGGACTCGATATCGCCTGCCAGGCCCTCGGTGTCCTTCTTCAGGCGCTCGTCCAGGGTGGAGGCCTTTCCCTCGAAGTCCTCGCGCCACTTGGCGATTTCCTCGTCCGACTTGGCCTTCAGCTCCTGCTGCTTCTTCTTGGTGGCAGCCTGCACCTGGTCGATTTTCTTCTCGACCTGCTTGGGCAGCTCGCGGGCCAGCTTGTCCTCGAATAGGGTGCCCTTGGGGACGAAAACCTCTTCGTCGGCGCCCTCGCCGATGGTGAAGTTGGTGGCCGCCTTCTTGCCCTTCTGCGCCTTGATCTTGTCGACCAGCTCCTTGGCGCGGGAGGTCATCTCATCGACGGTCTCGTCCAGCTCCTCCTCGAGGGTCTTGATCTTGGCCTTGGTGTCGTCCTGCTTGGCCTTGACCCTGGCGTCGACCTCGTCCTTCATTTCCTTGACCTGGACGTCGCGCTCCTCCTGGAGCTTGATCACCCGGTCGTTGCGCTGTGGCGAGGACTTGGACAGGTACTCCTTGCGGGCATCCTCGTCTATGTTGGTGACGATGTAGTTGGCGAAGTAGAGCACCTTTTCCAGGTTGCGCGGCGACATGTCCAGGAGCAAGCCCATCCGCGAGGGGATGCCCTTGAAATACCAGACGTGGCTGACCGGCGACGCTAGCTTGATGTGCCCCATCCGCTCCCGACGCACCTTGGACCGCGTCACCTCGACGCCGCACTTGTCGCAGATGATGCCCTTGTAGCGATACCGCTTGTACTTGCCGCAGTGACATTCCCAGTCACGCTGCGGACCAAAGATCCGCTCGCAGAACAGGCCGTCACGCTCCGGCTTGAGGGTGCGGTAGTTGATCGTCTCCGGCTTGGTCACCTCGCCGTGCGACCAGGACAGGATTGTCTCCGGCGAGGCCAGAGAGAGCTTCAGAGCGTCAAAGTTTTCCAGTTTCAGGGTCATGTACTACCTCAAAGAATCCAGCGGATTTTGCGTCCGGGTGGCGGTCCATTGGTCGGATTCGTCGATCTCATCCCGCTCGAGGTTGATACCCAGGTCAAGCGGCATCTCGGTCATATCGTCTTCTGACAGGATCACCTGCTTCTCGCCGTCGGACTGGATCTCGACGCCGAGCGCCAGACCCTCCAGCTCCTTGACCAGGACCCGGAAAGACTCCGGGATGCCGGCCTCGAGCGTGTTCTCGCCCTTGACGATCGCCTCATAGGCCTTGACCCGGCCCACGATGTCGTCGGACTTGACGGTCAGGATCTCCTGCAGGATGTGCGAAGCGCCATAGGCCTCGAGTGCCCAGACTTCCATCTCGCCGAAGCGCTGTCCACCGAACTGCGCCTTGCCGCCGAGCGGCTGCTGGGTGACCAGCGAGTAGGGCCCGGTGGAGCGGGCGTGGATCTTGTCCTCGACCAGGTGGGCCAGCTTCATCATGTAGATGTAGCCGACCGTAACGGCATGGTCGAATTCGTCGCCGGTGCGACCATCCCGAAGGGTGATCTTGCCGCTCTCGGGAAGGCTGGCCTTGACCAGCTCTTCCTCGATGAACTCCTCGGAGGCGCCGTCGAAGACCGGCGTCGCCACCTTGAGCCCGAGCGCGTGCGCGGCCCAGCCCAGATGCGTCTCGAGCACCTGGCCCAGGTTCATGCGGCTCGGAACCCCGAGCGGGTTCAGCACGATCTCGACCGGCATGCCGTCGGGCATGTAGGGCATGTCCTCGGTCGGCAGAATCCGGGCGATGACACCCTTGTTCCCGTGTCGCCCGGCCATCTTGTCGCCCTGGGCGATCTTTCGCTTCTGGGCAACATAGACGCGCACCAGCTGGTTGACGCCGGGCGCCAGCTCGTCCTTGGTCTCGCGGCTGAAGATCTTGACGTCGACGACGATGCCTCGCTCGCCATGCGGTACACGCAGCGAGGAGTCGCGCACCTCGCGCGCCTTCTCACCGAAGATGGCGCGCAGGAGGCGTTCCTCGGCCGAGAGCTCCGACTCGCCTTTGGGCGTGATCTTGCCAACCAGGATGTCGCCCGGGTGGACCTCCGCTCCGATATAGACGATGCCGCGCTCGTCGAGGTTCTTGAGCGTCTCATCACTCACGTTCGGGATATCGCGGGTGATCTCCTCGGGACCGAGCTTGGTGTCGCGGGCCTCGATCTCGTACTCCTCGATGTGGATCGAGGTGTACTTGTCGTCCCGCACGATCGATTCCGAGATCAAAATGGCGTCCTCGTAGTTGTAGCCCTCCCAGGGCATGAAGGCCACCAGCACGTTGCGGCCCAGCGCCAGCTCACCTTCGGAGGTGGCCGGTCCATCGGCCAGGACGTCGCCCGCCTTGACCTGGTCGTCAGCATGCACGATGACACGCTGCGAGAGGCAGGTACCCTGGTTGGAGCGCTCGAACTTGTGGATCGCGTACCACTGGTCGGCCGACCCGTCGTCTGGCTTGAGCAGGATGCCGAACTCGCGCTTGAGAGTCTCGAGCTTGGCCGAAGGATGGTCTGCCGGCGGCGGGGCGGCGCAGGACACGATCTTGCCAGCGCTCTTCGCGATGATCAGCTCGCCCGAATCGCGGGCCGCCGCGCTCTCCATCCCGGTGCCCACGATGGGCGCCTCGGTCACGACCAGCGGCACCGCCTGGCGCTGCATGTTCGAACCCATCAGCGCGCGGTTCGCGTCGTCGTGCTCGAGGAATGGGATCAGGGCGGTGGCCACGCTCACCGTCTGCTTGGGGGAAACGTCCATGAACTGGATCCGGTTGACGTCCGCGACCAGGAAGAGGTTCTTGGTCCGGGCGGTGATCCGCTCCTCAACAAAGTGGCCGCTCTCGTCGACCGGCGCGTTCGCCTGGGCCACGATGTAGCGGTCCTCCTCATCGGCTGACAGGTAGGCGACCTCGTTACTCACCCAGGGCTTGATCGGCAGCTCGCCGACCTTGGCCTTGACCAGGGCGTCGGCGGTCTCCCGATCCAGGACATCACCCGGCTTGGCCAGGCGGGTCCGCTTGTTAGCCGGATCCATGACGTCTTCGCGGACCGTCCGGCCGACCAGCCGGTCCCGGTACGCCTTCTCGGCCGGCATGGTGGCGTAAACCCGGCGGAACGGGGTCTCGATGAAACCGTACTCGTTGACACGGGCGAAGATCGCCAGTGACCCCATCAGGCCGATGTTCGGACCTTCCGGCGTCTCGATCGGACAGATTCGCCCGTAGTGGGAGTGGTGCACGTCGCGGACATCGAATCCGGCGCGCTCGCGAGAGAGGCCGCCCGGGCCCAGGGCTGACAGCCGGCGCTTGTGGGTCAGCTCGGCCAGCGGGTTGGTCTGGTCCATGAACTGGGACAGTTGGCTGGAGCCGAAGAACTCCTTGATGGCGGCCACCACCGGACGCGCGTTGATCAGGCTGGCCGCCGTCACGGTGGCGGCGTCGCAGATGGTCATGCGCTCCTTGATGATCCGCTCCATTCGGATCAGGCCCATGCGGAACTGGTTCTGGAGAAGCTCGCCCACGGCCCGCACCCGGCGGTTGCCCAGGTGGTCGATGTCATCCGGCTCACCGCCGCCGTTGTTCAGCTCGGTCAGCTTGCGGATGATGGCGATGAAGTCGTCGTTCGACAGGGTGCGGACGTTCATGTCCGTGCCCAGCCCGAGCCGGCGATTCAGCTTGAACCGGCCGACCTTGGACAGGTCGAACCGCCGCGGGTTGAAGAACAGCGCAGTCATCAAAGCGCGGGCGTTGTCCACGGTCGGCGGGTCGCCCGGTCGAATCTTCTTGTACATCTCGACCAGGGCGTCGTTGACGTCGGTC
Source organism: Chloroflexota bacterium (assembly GCA_005882775.1). Taxonomy (GTDB): domain Bacteria; phylum Chloroflexota; class Dormibacteria; order CF-121; family CF-121; genus VBDY01. Next base: position 55,674 of record VBDY01000123.1, read on the forward strand.
GAGGAGTCCTTCTCCAGGGTCGCCTGGATGAACTTGTGTTCGGGGTTGTTGTCGACATCGGCGAAGAGCGCCTTGATCTCGTTGTTGCTGCCGTAGCCGAGGGCACGGACCAGGGTGGTGACCGGGATCTTCCGCTTGCGGTCGATCTTGACGGTAAGGATGTCCTTGCCCGAGGTCTCGATCTCTAGCCAGGCTCCCCGGTTGGGGATCAGCTTGGCGGCGTAGAGCATCCGCCCCGACGCCCGGTCCTCGCTGGAGGTGAAGTAGATGCCCGGCGACCGGACCAGCTGGGAGACCACCACCCGCTCCGTCCCGTTGACGATGAAGGTGCCCTCCTCGGTCATGATCGGGAAGTCGCCCATGAAGACCTCGGATTCCTTGATCTCGCCGGCGTTCTCCCCGGTACGGATGGTCAGCCTGGTGTTGATCCGCAGGGGCGCCGCGTAGGTCATGTCCCGGTTTCGGCACTCTTCCTTATCGAACTTGGGCAGACCGAACTCGTAGTCGAGGAACTTGAGCTCGTAGTTCTTGCCTGTGTAGTCGGTGATGGGGTTGATCTCCTCGAAGAGCTCCCGCAGGCCTTCCCGCTTGAACCAGCTAAAAGAACGCAGCTGGGTCTCGATCAGGTCCTGGACCGGGATCATCTCGGGGATGTGGCCGAAGTTCACGCGGGCGCCATCAACAGCAGGTTGAATCATGAAGGGCGATTCTCCTTTGAATGAGAAAGAGGAAAACTAGGCAGGCCGACAGTGCTGGGGGCGCGGAAATGGGAGCTTTTCAGCACCGAACGGCAATCCTAACACCCCTGTCTCTACCCTGTCAAGGGCGCGCACAAACTTGCCGCGTCGCCCCCGGGCTTCGCGCGGGGCCCACGGCTGGTTCCGCGGGCGGTCTATCGGGTCAGAAACCGAATCTAGACGTTGTCAGCCTAATCGCCGGGATTTTACCACCTGAGACCCGGGAAAGGAACCCTTTTCGGCTCCTTCCCGAGCGATTTGCGTTCTGTCTGGACTACTTGATTTCGGCGCTGGCCCCTGCGTCCTTGAGCTTCTTGAGGACGGACTCGGCCTCTTCCCGGTTGACCCCCTGCTTGACCGGCTTTGGAGCCTGATCGACCAGGTCCTTGGCCTCTTTCAGGCCCAGGCCGGTGATCTCGCGGACCACCTTGATCACGCCGATTTTGGCGTCCCCGGGCCCCGTCAGGACGACCTGGAACTCGGTCTGCTCCGCCTCGGGCGCAGGGGCGGCGGCGCCGCCGCCGGCAGGGGCAGCCGCAACTGCAACCGGCGCGGCCGCGGTGACGCCAAACTCCTGTTCGATGGCCTTGATGGCGTTCATGACGTCCACCACCGTCCAGTCCTTGAGCGCGGATACGAAGTCGTCGACACTTACTTTTGCCACTGTTTGTTCCTCCTAGGCTGCGGCCGGCGCGGGCGCCGGCGGTTGTGTCTGGTCCTTGGCGGCACGGACGGCGTCGAGGGTTCGGGCGAACTTCGAGAGGGGCGCCTGGAGCACGCTCGCCAGGCTTCCCAGCGGCGCCTGCATGGCGCCGAGCAGGCGGCTGATCAGCACCTCGCGGGAGGGCAGGTCGGCGAGTTCGGTGACAGTTTCCGACTTGATCAGCTGGCCTTCCAGCAGGCCGGCCTTGATGGCCATCTTCCGGTTGGCGCGAATGTACTCGGTCAGGACCCGGGCTGGGGCTGAAACATCATCACCGGCAAAGAGCATCGCGATCGGACCGGTCAGCTCTGGGCCGAGGGCAGGATATCCGGCTGCCTCGGCCGCTCGGCGGGCCAGGGTGTTCTTGACAACCATCATCTCCACGCCACCGCCGCGCAGCTTCTGACGCAGCTCCTGCATCTGGCTGACGGTCATGCCTCGATAGTCGGCCAGCACGGCCGTCGAGGTCCCCTTAAGGCGCTCGGTTATCTCCTGGACGGTTAAGGCCTTCTGCGCTTTCTTGTCGACTTTCTCCGGCTTCTTGGTCGATGCGGCCAAACAAAAAACCTCCTCGCCCACAGGCAAGAAGGTCAATCACACATACCTTGCTCGCCTGCGCAGGGGATTGAGCCGGCTTTGCCGGCGCCTGCGGTCTCGGGCTATTGTCGTGTCGCGACCGCGAAGTATAGCAGAGGCTAGGCTGACATCCGGCCCGCCAGGGCGGGGTCGACGGGAACGCTGGGCCCCATTGTCGGGGCGAGGTAAACCGAGCGAAGGTACTGGCCTTTTGCGGAGCTCGGCTTCGACCGGACAACCGCGTCCATCAGGGCGGCGAAGTTCTCCTTGAGCTGAGCCTCCGTGTAAGACGCCTTGCCGATGTTGGTGTGGATGATGCCAGTCTTGTCCACCCTGTACTCGATCCGACCACCCTGGATGTCCTTGACGGCCTTGGCGATATCGAAGGTGACAGTTCCGGCTCGAGGGTTTGGCATCAGGCCGCGGGGGCCGAGGATCTTTCCCAGCCGGCCAACCAACCCCATCATGTCCGGAGTCGCGAGAGCTATATCAAAATCGAGCCAGCCTTCCTGGATCCGTTTGACCAGGTCCTCACCGCCCACGAACTCTGCGCCTGCCTCCTCTGCCTCCCGGATCTTTTCGCCGGTCGCGAAGACGAGCACCCTCCGCTTCTTGCCAGTCCCGTGCGGTAACGTGACGGACCCGCGGACCATCTGGTCCGCGTGGCGGGGATCGACCCCCAGCCGCAGGTGGGCTTCGATCGAGCCGTCGAATTTTGAGGTGGAGCTGGCCTTGACCAGCCGGACCGCCTCATCCGGCGGGTACTGAGTCCCGCGCTGGATGGCGTTTGCCGCTTCCTTGTACTTCCTGCCCCGTGCCTGCGTCATGTGATTTCCTCCTGTGGTTGATAGCGGGCCGCGGCGCCCTCCCACGTTTCGCGCATCCTATATATACGTAATCAGCGCCTAGCTGGGCACCTCGATTCCCATGGAGCGGGCGGTCCCCTCGATCATCCGGGAGGCCGCGTCCAGGTCGAAGGCGTTCAGGTCCTTGAGCTTGAGCTGGGCAATTTCGCGCACCTGTTGCCGGCTGACCTTACCCACCTTCTCCTTGTTGGGCTTGCCCGAACCCTTCTCGATCCCCGCCGCCTTCTTCAGCAGGACCGACGTCGGCGGGGTCCTGGTGACGAAGATGAAGCTTCGGTCTTCGAAGATGGTGATGGCCACCGGAATCACCTGCCCGGCCATGGAGGCGGTCCGCTCGTTGTAGGTCTTGCAGAATTCCATGATGTTGACCCCGTGGGGACCGAGGGCGGTGCCGACGGGCGGCGCCGGAGTGGCCTTCCCCGCCTCCAGCTGGATCTTGACGATCGCCTTGACTTTCTTCTTGCCCATTTCCTACTTCAGCCGCTCCACTTGCAAGAGGTCCAGCTCGACCGGGGTCTCCCGTCCGAACATGTTGACCAGCACCTTGAGCTTGCCCTTGTCGGCATTGATCTCGTCGACCTTGCCATGGAAGTCTGAGAACGGCCCGTCGATCACGCGGACGTTCTCGCCCACCTGGTACTCGACCCGAACCTTGGGGGCTTCCGCCTTGATCTGCTTCTGGATGAACTTGATTTCCTTGTCCTGGAGGGGGACCGGTTTGGTCCCCGAGCCGACGAAGCTGGTCACCCCGGGGGTGTTGCGCACCACGTACCAGGACTCGTCCGACATGATCATGTTGACCAGGATGTACCCAGGGTAGGTCCGCTTGGCGACGTGCCGGCGCTGCCCATCCTTGATCTCGATCACGTCCTCGGTGGGAACCAGCACATCGAAGATCTGATCGTGCATGTCCATCGACTCGACCCGTTTCATCAGGTTGTTGCGTACCTTCTCTTCGTGACCGGAATAGGCGTGCACCACGTACCAGTGGGCTTCGCCCTCGGGAGCCGCCGGCCGGGCCCCCGGCACGACCGCCTGAGCCGATGGTGTCTCGGCCGGTGCGGGGCCATGGCCTTCGCCCACGGAAACCCGCTCACCCGTCCATATGCGTCCGGTTTCAGCGGCCTCTTTCGGGGGCGCCCGCCGGCTCCGCGGCTTGGCCGCGGTCTCGTTCACGTTTGGTTTGTCTTGCGGGGAGTTGTCCATGCTTACCTCAGCGGGTGGGAAATTCGAACTTAACGAGAGAGTTGCTCAAGACGAAGTCGATGATGCCGAGCACGATCGAGACCACGATAACGGTGACGATTACGACGAAGGTCATGGTCCGAAGCTCGCCCCAGCTCGGCCAGATGACCTTGCGGAGCTCGTTGAAGATGTCATCGAAGCTGCGCAACAGCCCGCGCCGCGGGGCTGCCGTACGAGGGACTGGTGTTCGCTGCAACTTGCTCGACCTCGGGTCTGTCGGGAGGGTCTTTGCCACGGTACTTATACCCCTAAACCCACGCGCGCCGTACGAGGCTGGCAGGGGTGGAGCGATTCGAACGCCCGACCGGCGGTTTTGGAGACCGCTGCTCTACCAGCTGAGCTACACCCCTGTGTCCGGCCGCACAAGTATAAGTAGCGCGCCAGCACGTTACTTGGTCTCCCGGTGCGCGGTGTGCTTGCGACAGTTAGGACAGAACTTGCTGAGCTCCAGCCGGTCAGGGTCATTCTTCTTGTTCTTGACGGTGGTGTAATTGCGGTGCTTACAAACCTGGCACTGCAGGGTGATGATGGACGCTAGGGCAGGCATAACTCTCCAAACATAAAAAAGACCTAGCTTCTGCTAGGCGGTTTCAAATTTTAGCAGACGCCAGCATGCCCGTCAAATACCCGGGTCAGTACTGGACTATGACCGTCGTGCCGATCGGCGCCCAGCCCCAGAGGAAGGTCATCGGGTTGTAGGGGACGTTGACGCAGCCGTGGGTGCCGTTGTAGAGGTTCGAGCCGGGCCCGTACCAGGACCGCCACGAGGCATCGTGGATGAAATAGCCGCCGCCGAGGAATTCGAGCCCCATTCTGACCAGAGACCTCGGGTACCAGTAGGGACTGCCGTACGGCCAGGGGGACACCATATAGAAGTTGTACATTCGGGCGAATACGTGATACACGCCGGGTGGCGTCGGTAGCGCCGGGCGGCCGGTTGCGACGAATGTGGTCAGCACGGCGCTCCCGTCCTGGTAGGCGGTCAGGACCTGCCTCGAGAGCGAGATCACGATCACTTTTCCCACGCCCAGGTCGACCGGAGCCACGGGCGCCATCTGCTTGAGAAAGATGGCGCTGGCCAGCGCCTGCTTCTCCTGGTAAAGCCGGCCGCTCAAGTTCTGGAAGCTTCTCTGGTCGCCGACGGTATTCAGCTGCGCCCCCAGGGCATTGATGGTCCCGGGGTGATTACCCACGCTGGCCCCTATGGACTGGGCCATGGCCAGGGTGGATCGGGCCGATGCCAGCTGCGAGAAGGCGTTGGCGCGCGAGTTCAGAAGGTTCTGGATCCCTACCGACGTCCCCTTCAGACGATCCATGAGCGGCTGGAATCCGGCCACGGTGTGCACCGATGTCAGGCCATTGGCGACCGAGGTCAGCTGGGCGGCAAACGCGTCCAGGTTGAGCTGGGGGTACTGCCCGGCGCTGGCGAGCAACGCTCGTGCGCTCAGCAGCGAGGTCGATGCCTGGTCCTGGGCCGACCGGTAGCCGGCGACGCGCCCCTGCATCTCGGTGGCATCCGTAGCCAGGACCTGGGACAGAGCCACGAAGTCGTTCGGAGTCACAGCCTCACGGCTCAGGCGCACGTATGTGGCTCCGGCGCCGAGGTCGTCCACGCGAACCCCGGCCATCCGAGCTTCGAGGACGAGCCCATTCCAGGTACGGAGGGCTCGCGTGAACCCGTCCCGGCGGTCGGCCAGATCGCGTTGATAGGCGGAGGTCAGGTCTGCCTGGAGCTGTCCGAGCTTGTCGAGCTGGGTGTGGCTGACCACCGGAGCCTGCCACCAGGCGGAGGGCCTGGCGGCGGTCACCTGGCTGTAGCGCCACATGAGGTCGTCCGCGGCGGCCGGATCGAGACCATTCGTGATGGCCCGGGTGAGCGACCGGTCGAACTGGGTCTCAGCCTGCTGCACCGAGCTCTTGAGGATGTCCTGGCTGGCCACGGCGGCCACCGGGATAGCTGCAGCAAGCAGGGCAACGATCAGGACGAACCCGACCCGCCGCACTCCTTTCACCACGAACCCCCTCGGAATTCGCAGCGCCTGCGCCAGCCCCGGCTAGCTCAGGTCGCTCTCGCTACGCCTGGGATAACGTTACAGCCTTTGAAAGGTCACGGGGCCGCACCGGATCGTCACGCGCGCGACAGCGCCGTGAAAACCGCGATCCGACCGTTAATCCGGGCGGCCGGCGACTACTTTTCGATCGGCGCCCCGATCAGGCTCCCCCACTCGGTCCACGACCCGTCGTAGTTGCGGACGTTCGGGTACCCGAGCAGGTAGTGGAGCACGAACCAGGTGTGCGAGGAGCGCTCGCCGATACGGCAGTACGCGATCACAGCCTTCTCTGGGGTTACCCCCTTCGTCTGGTAGAGCTCCTTGAGCTCCTCCGCGGATTTGAAGGTCCCGTCCTCTTTGACCGCCTGCCCCCAGGGGACATTCACCGCGCCCGGAATGTGGCCACCGCGCTGAGCACCCTCCTGCGGCAGGTTTTCGGGCGCCAGCAGCTCCCCGCTGAACTCCTTGGGTGAGCGAACGTCAACCAGCCGGACACCGGCGGAGTCGAACTCGCGCAGGACCTCTTCGCGCAGCGCCCGGATCTTACGCTCGGGGCCGCCGGCTCGGTAGGTTGCCGGCTTGATCTGCGGCGGGTCGGTGACCAGCTCGCGTCCCTCCTCCTGCCATTTCTTTCGACCGCCGTTGATGAGCCGGACATCCTTGTGCCCGTAGTACTTCAGGTTCCAGACGAACCAGGCGGCGAACCAGTTGTTGTTGTCGCCGTATACGAGCACGGTCTGGTCGGCGCTGATCCCGCGAGCGGACAGGAGTTTCTCCAGCTCCTCTTTGGAAAGGAGATCGCGGACCGGCCGCGCCTGGAGGTCCGTACGCCAGTCCAGGCCGATGGCGCCCCTGATATGGCCCGTGTCATAGGCACTGGTGTCGACGTCGACCTCGACGATCTTCACGTTCGGATCATTGCCATGCTCGACCACCCAGGCTGTGTCCACCAGCACCTCGGGATGGGCATAGCCCGCCCGGCTGATCTCTGTCGCGCTCTTCGCCATGCCTGATACCCTCCTAAAGTTGACTAAGTTAATCGACAAACTCAACAAATGCAGCCTCGAATTGTAGGGACTCGGGGCCGAGCCGGTCAACCATCAACTCGGAACGGCAACGAATCCGCACAAGAAGGAACGGGCAGGCCCGTTATTTGGCCGTCGACATGAGTCAGGCTTCGGTGTCCGTCCAGCCCGGCCCGCCGCAACCCGCCCGTCCGCGGCGAACCGCTCTGTTCGTGGTACCGGTGGTCGTCCTCCTGCTCCTGGCCATCCCGGGGGGTGCGTTCGCCTACGCCGAGAACCAGTTGAGCGCAGGACAGCGCCTCCAGGCCAGCGGGGACTTTGCCGGCGCGCTCAACGCCTATGCGACCGTGGAGTCGGTCGCTGGCAACCCGGTCTCCCGGGTGCTGCTGGCGGACACGGCTAACAAGGCGGAGGCGGCAGCGGCAGAGACTCACGTGAGCTGGGGCAACCAGCTTCAGCAGCAGGGTAAGTTTGCCGATGCTGAGCCGCAGTTCGACGCGGCCGTGTCCAGCGGCATCGCCGACTGGCAGACCCGCGGGAACGAGGCCCTGGCCGCGCTCTACCTGGCCTGGGGAGACTCGCTCCTCGCGCAGAAGAAGTTCGACCTGGCGATCGATAAATACCGCGGCGTGGCCGGCTTCGACACGCCGGGCCGACTGCGCCAGGACACTACCGCCCACCTGGCTACCGCATTCGCCGCTTACGCGACCTCATATGTGGCCGACAAGGATTGGCCTAATGCCGTGACCTGGTTCAAGGACCTGGTCAAGAACTATCCGGAGAGCCCTGAGGCCAAGCTGGCCCTGGCCGGCCAGCTGCCGGACGCGCTCTACAGCGGCGCGCTGGCGTATGTCCAGCTGTCCCGTTACCAGCAGGCCCGGGATGCCATGACTGATGTCATGACAACTTACCCGCACTCATCGGCCGCCCCCAAGGCAGCCGCCGCGATGGCCGCGCCGCAACCACTGACCGGCATGCTGGAGACGCCGGATCACCAGGGCGTTCCCAACCGGTTGATCCGCATTTCCACGAGGTGGCGCATCATCCGACCGGGTATCTACGCCGACTATGGGACGATCTACCAGACGACCACAGACCGCGGCGGAAACTTCTCGTTGAAGGTGCCGCCGGGAAAGGCTTACCTGGTGACCTGGTGGGACCCGGCACGCGGAACGTTCGTCACCACCTTCGTCAGCGACACGGTGCCGGTGAACCAGGTGACCATAGATCCCCTCCAGCCGGAGCACGCGACCGTCACCACCGCCTGAGCCGCGTCCAAGCCACCATATAATCGGGGCGCAGGCCGACGTAGCTCAGCTGGCAGAGCAGCTGTTTTGTAAACAGCGGGTCGCCGGTTCGAATCCGGCCGTCGGCTCCAGATTTTGAATACAACGTGGCGCCGCTTTCAGCAGGGCCGCCGCGCCGTACCACCAAAAGTACCACCAATTTTTCCGGGATGCCCCTTAGGACGGGTTAATCTGCGGTCCGAAAACCGCGGGCTCCAATTCGATTCCAAGCCCACGAGGTACCCGCCGACTCACCGAGCGACGGGCTTTTGTTCCACAAACAACGGGTCGCTGAAGACGGCCTTCCGCCCCACCTATCAGGACGGTCGTTTCAGTCGCTGGGCGGCTTCTCGTAATTTCATCGCGGTTCGTTTGTCAGCGGGTGTGTAGAGGTAGAGGCGGAGCGAAGGCTGCTCGGCAACTTGAAACGCGGTGTACTCCAGGTCGAACCGCCCGAGTTCCGGATGCTGGAAGCGCTTCACACCCTCCTGGCGACCTCGGACGTCCTGCCGGGCCCATATCGCTGCAAAGTCAGGGCTCTCCTCGAGGAGCTGGTTGATGAGCTCCTGATAGTCGGGCTCACCGAGGTCGCGGCCGGCTTCCGCTCGCAACGCAGCCACTGTCAGCGGGGCTTCTTGTTCCCAATCGACCAAGAGGCGCCTCATCGTCGGCCCCATGAACATGTTCCAAACAAGGTTGCGGTTCCCCTCGGGCAGCTCCGACCAGCCGTTGATCAGATCGCTCGTACGGTTCCAGGCCACTAGGTCGCGGCGCCGACCAGTGAGGTGCGCGGGATACGGTTCCCACGACTCGAGAACGCGCCGCAGTCGTGGGGAAAGCGAAGCCCCAACCGCTTCGACTGCTGGCGGCGCGTGTCCGGCGAGACGAAAGAGGTGGGCACGTTCTGCTGGCTCAAGCTGGAGAACGCGTGCGATTGCGGTCAGCACCTGGCGCGAAACTCGAATATCCCGCCCTTGTTCGAGCCAGGTGTACCAGGTGAGGCCTACACCAGCGAGTTCGGCGACTTCCTCCCTGCGCAGTCCAGGCGTTCGCCGACGCCGACCCTTCGGGAGGCCCAGCGTAGTGGGCGAGATCCGTGCCCGCCGACTCTTCAGAAACTGGATCAACTCCGATTGGCTGGTAGATCTTATACCAGGATAAACTGACATCTTGTAACAGGGTAAATCGTAGCGCATCATGA
>VBDY01000101.1 GCA_005882775.1 Chloroflexota bacterium
TAGCGCTGATCATCAGTGACGATTCGTCGACCGCATCAAACGCGGTCGAAGGGACCGTCTTGAACTCGCTCAGCAGGCTGTCTGACCATCCCGGGTCATCGGTCCCCTGGAAATACCAGTTCGAGCCGTTGTCTGCCAGGAACATCCCGTAATGCTGCATCGCGCGCAGGATCACCTGTGCCTGCGGACTGTAGTGCGAGATGTTGAAGCTGGCCCTCAGTCGAAAGCGCGCACCCATGGGCGGCAGACCTGGGTCGCTCGCAGTCCCAGCCTGGTGCCTTGCCGGCCAAATGTAGCTGCGGTCGGTGCGGCTGGCAGTGAACCGCAGCGCGTGATGGATCGCCCCCGACCGGACCTCGTCCAGGCGCACCAACCCGGGCAGCATTGGCAGGCCCGCCGCGTCCGCCGACGTCCATCCGGCTGGGCGCAGGGCGTTCGACCCCAGGTTGAAGATCGCACCTGAGCCGGCCGTCGGGTGGCCGCTATTCCAGCTGGCGTCAAATAGTTCATAGAGGGTGCAGCTCGATCGGTTGAGCATGAATGCGTGCTGGTCGCTCCCCTGCTCGATCGGCGTGTCCGGACCGAACGGATATGGACCCCGATCGCTCTCGGACGCGTAGGTGAAGGATATGTAGGTCCGCGTGTGCGCGTTGGTGACGAGTGCGTAGGGGTAGCCATACGGCGGCGCACCGAAATCCGGGTGAAGGTTCGCGGTACCCATGCTCGCGGTCCACTGCGCGCTGCGCGGGTGAACGCGAAGCGTCGAGATGTCGGTGTTCCAGATGTTGTTGGCGGGAAACATCGGGCAGCCGGCGAGCACCGGGCCGGCCGGCCGCGCGGGCTGGCGCGGCGTCGGAGTCGGTACGGGCCTGGGGGTGGATGACGGGCTTGGTGCAGGAGCCGAGGTTGGCGTCGCGCTGGGCGTCACCGTTGGCTCCGCGGTGGCCGATGGTCCAGAGAATGCGAAGATTCGCGTCGGTTGTGGACCGGTTTGGGCGCGAAGTTCGAGGAGACTCGAACCTGTCAGGGCAAGCGCCAACGCCACAATCACACCCAATCGCAGGCGGCGCATAACCGCAGCTTACGGGCCGTCCCCTGCCGTTTGTCCGCTGCGAGTTTCGCGGTCGGGTAACAGTCCTGTGCGGCTGGCTTACGGTATCTGGATCGAGCGCTTGGACAGACCCATCCAGTAGCCGTCGATGATGCTCGGCAGTGGTTCCCCGGTGCTGTCCCCGGCTCCAAGAGTCACGAAGAGCGGAGCCAGGTGCTCGGTGCGGGGATGCGCGTAGCGGACGGCGGGCGCCTTGTGTCGAAAGTCTGAGAGCTCGTCGATGTCGCCGTGCTCCAGCGCCTCGTGCGCCCAGGCATCGAACTCCATCGACCAGTCGGGCGGCGGGGCATCGAGCCTGAAGTCGCGCAGGAACGGCAATCCGTGCGTCAGGAAACCGCTTCCGATCACGAGTACGCCCTGGTCACGGAGTGGCCGCAGTCGTCGACCGATCGCAAACAGCTCCTCCGGGTCGAGGCTCGGCATCGAAATCTGCAGGACCGGAACGTCAGCTTCCGGATACATCACGGTCAGCGGAACGTAAGCTCCGTGGTCGAGGCCGCGCTCGGGCTCCTCCGCCACTTTCTGATCCGACAGAAGCTTGCGCACATCGGCAGCCAGCTGCGGCGCGCCGGGCGACCGGTACTGGACGCGATAGTAGCGCTCGGGAAAACCTCCGAAGTCGTAGACGAGTGGAACACCGGTCTGGGTGGCGCCCATCGTGAGCGGCGCATTCTCCCAGTGTGCCGAGACCATCAGCACGGCCTTTGGGCGCGGCAGCGCTTTCGCCCAGGCGGCAAGCTCGGCCACCCAGAGCGCATCGTCGACGAGCGGCGGCGCACCGTGACCTATATAGAGCGTCGGCATCCGGCCCGGCGAGTTCGCCTTCTGTGCACGTTCGGCGACCGCGCCCGCCTGTTCTTCAGGCGAGACAGTCCGGGTTGCGGCTTCTGGCTTCAGCTCCTCGTCCATCAGGGCTACCTCTTGCGCCGGTTCCTGAGCCGTTTGTGCACATCCATCAGGGTTTCGCCCCGATGCCGGCTTCCCGGGCGGGGCCGCGTCGGCGGCAACCGCGAGCCCCACAAGAGCAACGACCCGATTCCCACTGCGATCAAGACCACCACCAGGATCGAGCCGTCCACGGGGTCAGTCTAGGCCCGCGCTGCCGAGCTGCCAGAATCGTCACTTCGCCGGCAGCGTGCCGACGAACTGCACGGCACGGTCGATCCATTTCTTCATCGCCGGCTTACGGCTGACGACCGCCTTGTCCACCAGGATCCAGCTCTTCCCCGTCTGACCTGCCATCACCATCGGCTTCGCGCCCTTGTCAACGATGAACCGGTCGTAGTCAGCTTTGGCGATTCGAACCAGGAGGTTGGTTCCCATCACGCCGCATAGCAAATTTCCCCGCCACATGAAGGAGATGCCTCCGATCATCGGCTTCTCCTTGATGCCGCGCATCCCTTTCAGGTGCTCGCGCACCCGCTCGACCAGGTCTTCGTCCGTCATGAATTCGAAAGGATTCTAATGGGACAGTAAGAACGGCCATCGCGCCCCGTATGGCCATACTGAATTATGCGAATCCTGGTGGCGGAAGACGACCGCGGTCTGCGCGAGGTCCTGGTCCAGGGCCTCGAGGACGCCGGTTACCACGTTGACGCTGTCGACCGCGGCGATGACGCCATCGAGCAGTTCAAGTTCTACGAATACGACGTCGCCATCCTGGATTGGCGGATGCCGGGAACACCTGGCATCGAGGTGGCAGCCTGGGCCCGGGAGAACCGCCGCCCGACTGCCATCCTGATGCTGACCGCCCGCGATACGCCGATCGATCGGATTCAGGGACTGGACTCTGGCGCCGACGACTACATGGTCAAGCCCTTCGATTTCGGCGAGCTGCTGGCCCGCGTACGCGCCTTGCAGCGGCGGCCACGCGGAGTCGATAGTCCCGTGATCAGCCGGGGACGCCTCGAGCTCGACCCGGCGCGCCGCCAGATCACCGGTCAAGGCAAGTCTCTCCCGCTCACGGTCACCGAGTACAAGATCCTCGAGCTCCTGATGCGTCGATCGCCGACGGTCGTGGAGCGCAAGGCGATCGCCGAGCATGCCTGGCAGGATGAGACCGACCCGCTCGGCTCGAACACGATCGACGTCCAGATGAGCCGGCTGCGGGCAAAGCTGGTCAATGCCGGCGTCCGGATCGTGACCGTACGCGGGGCTGGCTTTCGCCTGGAGGAATCCTGAGCGCCACTGCCGTCGACCTGGTACGCGT
>VBDY01000033.1 GCA_005882775.1 Chloroflexota bacterium
AGATGGCGCTCTGCGCGAATGAGATCGCGCCCTGGGCGATCGCGCGCACGCCGCTGATAGCGAGCTGCATGCCGCGCTCGTAAAGACCGATGACAGCGGTCAGCACGGTCCCCAGCGCGTTCAGCGCGCGCTGCACGCCATCTTTGAGCGCTTGGGCCAGCCTATTGACCGCTGCCTCCGCTCGGGCGACAACCTCCTGGATCGCGCTTCGGAAGCGCTCGCGCAACGCCGGGAATACCGAGAGGACCCGATCGCCAATCGCCATAAGCGCGGTGGCCGCGGTGCGAATGGCCGCCACGATCGTTTGTCGGGCTGCTTCGAGCACAGCCGTTGCCAGCTGCTGAGCTCGCTCGATCGCCGCGCGAACGATCGACCGTGCCGCGTCGAAAACCGCCTGCACCGCCTGCTTGGCCCGGTCGAAGAGAGACTGGGCCGCCGAGGCGACCCAGCCAAGCAAGCCACCTGACGTTTGGCTCTGCGCCTTCTGACGCTCTGCCGCTGCTTGCTGCTCCGCCTGTCGCTGGGCGGCGCGCGCGTCGGCCTCGCCAGCCTGGTAACGGGCGGTAGCCTCCGCTTGAGCCTTCAACCGCTCGGTGGCTACTGTCTGAATAGCTCCGCGCGTTGTTTCGTCGGCGTCTCCCTCGGCCCGGTCGACAAGGGCCTGCTGCTCGCCCGTCCACTGCTCGCGCAAACCGTGAACCTGCTGCTTGGCTGCCGCGCGCTCCGAGCCCTGCTCTGCGGTATTCGCAGCCTCGAGGGAAGCCATTTCCTGGTCACTCCGAGCCCGCTCCTGCACCGTGCGCTGTGCATACTCCTGGCGCCTGGTAGTGACGGTGGCGACACCTTGCGACACGGCACTCCGAATTTCGCCCCCGCGGAGCTGTCCGGCCAGGATCGAGGCATTCTCGTCGCCTCCGTCCGGCCCTCCGGCTGGTGGCGGTGCGGCGGCCGTCGCAACACCAGCGGTTCCGGCCGGCGCAACCTCGGCATTGAGGGCCTCGTCAGGGACTGTGGGGAAGATCTCCTCCTCACCCATCGGTGCGGACGCCTGCTGACGGCCCTCGGCGGATTCGTGCTGGAGGCCCTGGTTGAGATGTCCACGTTGCTCATGGACCTGTTTTGGATCGGCGTTGCCTTCGAGCGGGAGTTGCGGCGCTGCGCCAACCGACAGACCGAGTGCGGGATCTCGCGCAGGTAGGCCCGCCAGCGCCGCAGTTAGTTGTTGCGTATCGGTACTGGTGAGCTGGCCGTCCGCCCCGGCACTTATCTGCGGTTGTGCTACAGCCGCGGTGGCGGGCGCCGGCATGGTCGGCAGTGGCTCGGGCTCGTGCAGCCGTGCGTCCCGCCCTTCCGGGGGGCGCGGGATTGCTCGGGGCGCGGCCTGCGCTGGGGCCGGATGGCGCGACGCAGCAGGTGCGCTCACCGTCGCGGGCGCTCCCGGGTGACGTGCGCGTTGCGGTGGATGCGACGCCAGGTTGGCGTGTTCCTGGGCCGCTAGGCTCGACGCCGACGCCGCCACACCCCCAAGTGCCACCAGGAGCTGGGCCGGCGGTAAGGAGGCGATCGTCGCGAGCCCATGGGTTGGGTCGACGTGTCCCAGTTCGGGAACCGGCGGAGGGGGCCGCTCCTCGATAGCGCTTCCGCCGCCTCCACCACCGGCGCCGCGGAACTCCTCGCTCGGGAAGCCGCTCTGCTCGGCAGAGAGCTCCGCCTGCGCGTCCTGGCTCACGAGCCCGGTCGAGTCGCCGGCTCCAGCTTCCTCGGCCGGAGTCGGGCCCTGGTCTTGCGCGGCCGGTGCCTCCTCGGGGGGAGCAGAAGCATCCTCGGGCGCTTCCCCACTGGCCGTTGGTTCCTGCTGATCGGGCTCGGGAGCGTCCGCGGCGCCGGCGGCTGACTCGGCCGAGGCCTCTCCGCCGGCTTCCCGCTGTGCGTCACCCGTCTCCGGAAGTCGCTCCTCGGCGGCGGCCCCCTCGGCGATTTCGGGACCGGTCGCGGCCGCACTGTCTGGCGCGACCACCGCCGTGTCCAGGGCGGCGAGCTCACCGTCGCTCTCACCGGGAGCAGCCGCCTCAGCCGGCGCTGCCTGGGGCTCGGCCGCAACCGTCGCGCCTGCGAGCGCTCCGCCGCCGGCGGCCTCCGGAGCGGACTCCCCCGTCAGTTCGTGCCCTCCCGGAACCAATGTCTCGGCAACGGCTGAGGCTGAGGCTGAGGGTGGGGGCTTCGCCTCGAACGTATGCGCGGTGCCAAGCTGTCGCGCTGCACCGGGCGCGGGTCGGCTGGATGCGCTCTGACCGTTTGAACCGGACCTCTTTGCCGCTTCAACCACTGAGGTGACCGCGGCATTACCTGCGGTCGCCTGCAAGCTCAAGAGCGTGCGCGAGTCCAGGAAGGCCGGCTGGGCCCCGTCCATGACCGGCGCGTGAGCGCCATCGAGGACGGGCGACGCTGTGCCTGGGTCCCGGCGCGAGCCATCGACGGAAGCCTTCTGCGAAGTCTTCGCTTCGGCTTCTTTCTCGATGGCCGTGGCCGGCATCGTCCCCCGAGCCGAAACCGGCTTAGATCAGTCCTTGCCTCAGCGCGTACGCGACCGCCTGGGTTCGGTTGCGCAGATTGAGCCGGCTGGTCACGTCGTGGACGATGTTCTTGACTGTCCGCTCCGAGTAAAACAGCCGGCGACCAACCTCGGCGGTATCCAGACCCTCGGCCAGCAGCTTGAGAACCTTGACCTCGCGATCGGTCAGGACGGCAAAGCTGAGCCCACGCGGGTTCAATACCTGGCGCTGAAGGCGGCCGACCTGATCGAGCAGGCGGCCCAACAGGTCTGGTGGGAGCGCGCCCTCTCCGCCGGCGGCGGCGCGGACCGCTTCCATCAGGTTCTCGGGTGTCGCCTGGCTGCGGCGCAGGACGCCTCGGGCCCCCGCCTCGAGCGCGCTCAGCAAGCCACTGTCGTCGACCCGGGTCACGATCAGGACCACCCTCTCCAGGCCCCGACGCTTCAACGCACGAATCGTCTGCGCCGTCTCCTCGTCCATCTGGTCGGCGACGACCAGGGCGACCACGTCGCTGTCGAGCTGCCGCTCGTCGACCATCTCCAGACGGTGATGCGCCCTGAGCTGGCTCGAAATTCCCGCCCGGGACACTGGATCGGATGTTGCTACGAACACCTGTATGCGGTCGGTCGTCAAGACGGTTGGGACGGTTGCGATCACCTGCTGCTCCTCCTGCCTGCTACCCTTCCGCGCGTTCTTCCTTCTCGTCCGCGCGTGCTGCCATGCCAGTCTGACCGCCTCGACTATCCGGGCATTTCACCGGGACTTAACGGGCAAGCCCTCATGCCTCGACGTCTTCCTCTCCGGCTATGGCAGTTGCAAATGGCCACCGATATGATCCGGTCGCTGTGGGTGCTATCGCCACGCTCGGAATAAAGGCGACCACGGTTGAGCCCGGCGGTGAAGCGACCTGCGAGATCCGAATTCGAAATTCGGGCAGTGTGGTCGACCAGTTCACCCTGGAGGTCCTGGGCGAGAGCGCCGCCTGGGCCCTCGTCGAGCCTGCACAGGTCTCGCTCTTCCCCGGCGCCGAGTCGGTGGCCCGGATCCGGTTCAAGCCACCCAAATCCCCGAGTATCCCCGCCCGGGCCGTTCCGTTTGCCGTCCGGGTCAAGTCACGCGAGGACGCCAAGGCCTCCATGGTCGAGGAAGGCGTCATCGAGGTCGGCGCATTTCACGAGACGACTGCGGAAATCATCCCGCGGACTGCCAAAGGTGCCGCCCGGGCGCGTGCCCAGCTCGCGCTCGACAACCGCGGCAACGTGCGGATCAATGCCCGGCTCACAGCCACCGACCCTGACCGGAAGCTCAATTTCGCCATCACCCCGCCAGGTCTGGTCGCCGAGCCCGGCACCGCCAGCTTCGCGCAGATCCGGCTCACGCCTCGGCAGCGGTTCTTCACCGGGCCCCCCAAAACCCTGCCGTATAAGGTCTTTGTCCACCAGGACGGCCAGCCGCCGATCGCCGTCGACGGCACCGTGCAGCAGACAGGCCTGCTCCCCACCTGGCTTGTTCCCGCCCTGATCGGTCTGGTCGCTCTCGCCCTGGTCCTGGCCGTGCTCTGGTTCCTGGTTTTGAAGCCGACCATTGCGAGCACCGCCAAGGACGCCGTCAACTCGCCGGTCAGCGCGGCGAAGGCGGCGGCCGCGCAGGCCAACCTGGCCGCGCAGCTTGCCGCGGCCAACAAGCCGGGTGGCATCGCAACCGGCGGTGCCGCCGGCCAGAACCCCCTGGGAGGGCTGCCCAACAGTGACCGTATCGGGCTGAACACGGACTACCCGGTCCAGGGGGGAACGACGATCAGCGACCTGATCTTCGAGAACCCCAACGGAGACTCGGGGAGCATCAAACTGCAGCGATTTGACCCAAAGACCAAC
This sequence comes from Chloroflexota bacterium, assembly GCA_005882775.1. GTDB lineage: Bacteria > Chloroflexota > Dormibacteria > CF-121 > CF-121 > VBDY01. The sequence goes on from VBDY01000033.1 coordinate 4,427, forward strand.
ACAACCACCGACCTGCTAACCCTCAGGTTGGAAAACTTCCGCGATCTCGACTTCCACTTCGTCTCGCCGATCATCATCACCCAGGACCAGCATCTGAAGTTCGTCGCCGCCAGCGCCTGTCAGCCCGGCGCCGGCCAGACGGGCTGCACCGCCTCAGTCACTTACTCCGGCTACCAGAAGCCACTGCAGCCGACGCCCTCCCCGAGCTAATGCGCAGGCCCCGCCGGGCGGCGGCTGCGTATCTGACCGGGATCGCACCGATCCTGATGCTGGCGCTCGTACAGAGCGGCGTCGTGGGAGTTCAGGCGGCCCTGGCGCCGGGGTTCCCGGCGTCCCGAATAAAGCTCGATCCCGCCGCTCAAGTGGTCAACATCAGCACCGCCGGCGGACCGGGAGTGGCGGCGCTCTCTGCCACCGTGGTGACCTTCGGCGGGGCGCCCCTTCAAAACGTGAGTGTCACCTTTTCCGTGCTCTACGGGCCCGACACAGACCTCAAGCCCCTGACCGCCACGACGGACAAGACCGGTAAAGCTGGGTTCAGGTATACGAGCAGCGGCAGCCCGGGGACCGACGTGGTCCAGGCCACCTTCCTTGACGCCAATGAGATCCACCGCAGTAATCGCCCGGACGTCACCTGGCTGAGTGGTCCGCCTGTGACCGCGATCGCATCGCCAGCCGCGATCACGCTTTCGCCATCCTGTTTCCAGCCGGCCACGGCCGCTGCGGCCACCTCGGACGTGATCAACCCGGTGCTCGTCCGCCCGCCCGCACCCTTGCGGCTTCGCTCCTCCGGCGTGCAGACGCTCCAGCCGTCAGCGTCGCCGGCGACACCGAAGTACACAATCAACGTCGACGGCGTCAACTTCAACCCCTTCAGCTCAGTTCTGATCAGCTTCGACGTGGGTCCCGGCGGAACGCCCGAGAGCTTCCAGACGCGTACCGATGGCTTCGGCCACTTCAACGCCGACATCACTCCAACTCAGCGGCTTGAGGGACTGCACGTGATTCGTGCGGACGACTTCAAGCAGCGGGAGGCGCAGGCGACCTACACCATCCCCTGCTTCCAGCCCTCCCTTGCTCTCGACCCACCCACCGGGCCGCCCGGCTTCGTTCCGTTTATCGTCGGCACTGGATTTCCGGCGAACGGTCAGGTGGTGGTGCTGCGCTGGACGCCTGGACTCCCGATCCCCGGTCTACCGACAAAGCTGATGACGGACGGCAACGGCGCCTTCCGGCTTCCTGTCCTGGTCATGTACCACGACATCCTTGGCCCCCGGCAGCTCCAGGCGATCGTTCCCAACCCGTACGGGCCAAATGCCGGCGCCGCGGTCGAGGCCGAAGCACCATTCCTGGTCACCCTTGGACGGGCGCAACCGTCCGAGTTCGTCTATCGCCGTTGAAGACCCCTATCGGCGCGAGCTATGATGCACGCGCAAGCAACCGCCCATTCGTCGAGGGGAGGAAATGACCTTGAGGGCCCGAAGCGGGGGTAGGACCTGGACCATCGTCCTGCTCTGGCTTGGGCTCGCCATCCCGCCCCTGGCGTTTCGAGCCCCGACCCTGGTGGCGGCCGCGAACCAGCCACTGCCTCCCGTTCAGACGGCAACCTATGCGGGAACCCCGGTAGCGGGCGTGCCCACGGACGTGGCCCAGCAACCATTCGGCGTGGCTGTGTCCGGGCGGTACACGTTCGTGGCCGATCCGGTGAACCATGTTGTCAGGCTGCTGGTGGACAAATCTGAGGTGCCCTTCGCCGGCAACGGCGGGCTCAGCGTGGAGGGGGACGCGACCGACCCGGTGAAGGCTCAGCTCGCCGGACCCTACGCGGTCGCTCCCGGCCAGGTCACGACGGTCGGCTACCAGGTGACTAGCTTCGACATGTTCATCGCCGATACCTTCGGCCACCAGGTGCGCAAAGTCTCGGTTACGGTCCCGCCCATCGACAGCTCAACCGGCGTCCCGACCGCAGTCATGACGACGGTGGCAGGCACCGGCAAGTTTGGGTTTGCGGGCGACGGGAGGGCGGCCAAGGACGCCACACTCAACTCGCCATATGGGCTGGCCTGGGATCCACAACGGAACGTGCTCTACATCGCCGACACCCTGAACAACAGGATCCGGCAGGTCAGCGCCGCCTCGGGCAAGATCACCTCCGACGGCGCGATTGCAACCGCAGTCGGCACCGGGCAGGCCGGCTATTCGGCCAGCGATAGGGTGGCGGCCAGGACGCCACTCAATCAGCCGCGAGGGCTGGCCGTGGACTCGGGCGGCCGCCTCTATATCGCCGATACCTCTAACAATGTGGTACGCGTGTACGACCCGGCGAACGGCTCGATCAGGACCGTCGCCGGCACTGGCGCCCCGACGCCCACCGCGGGCTACCGCGACGGCGTGGCTGCCACTACCAGCACACTCCGGCAGCCGGCTGGCGTGGCGCTCGATCGGCAGGGAAACCTTTACATTGCGGACACCGGCGACAACGTCGTTCGCGAGGTTACGGCAGATGGCGTCATCCACACCGTCGCCGGCAACGGCACCCCGGGCTACACCGGGGACAACCAGGCAGCCACCCAGGCCCGGCTTCAGGCGCCGTTTGCGGTCGCGGTGCGTCCCGACGGGGACGTCCTGATTGCGGATACCGGCAACAGCTACCTGCGCGACCTGGAGGCCGCGGTTTCAGCCGACGGTAGCCACCATATCCACCTGCTGGCTGGGAATGGAACACCCAGCCTGGGGGGTGACGGTCAGCCGCCGGCGCAGGCCCAATTCGCCGGGCCGACCGCGGTGGCCTCGAACCTGACCACCACGGCTGGGACGACCACCTCCGCCGTGCCTCAGACATTCGGCAACCGCTTCGTGCTCGATACCTTCAACCAGAGCATCCGGGCGTTTACCACGGCCGACAACGACCCCAACAACCACACGGCGCCTGACATGGTCGGCGGAACGGCCAAACCCGACGCGGACGAAGTTTCGACCCTGAAACTTCAATCGAGCCTTTCGAGTCCGATGGGTATCGCGCTGAGCAGCGACGGAAAGACCCTCTACGTCGCCGACACGTTCAACAATCAGGTCAAGCAGTTCGATGTGACGTATCCGCCCAATGACCCGCCCGCACTGACGCTCAACAGGGTTATCGGCTCGGGCTCGGCGGGTTTCGACAAGACGCTCGACGCGGATGGAGCGAGCATCACAACCGCCCACCTCTCGTATCCGACCGGTTTGGCCCTGGACGCGTCCGGCGACCTGTTCATTGCGGACACATACAACGACCGCATCCGTGAGGTACCCGTACAGAGCGACCGCATCTTGACGGTGGCCGGCAGCGGAACCCTGGGATTTACCGGCGATGGCAAGACCGCGACCAAGGCCGACCTCTATCTCCCATATGGGGTCGCAGTCGACCCCTCTGGTCCCAACCTCTACGTTGTCGACAGCTTCAACCATCGGGTTCGCGAGGTGATGCGGGTTGGACAGGGGGCAGCGAGCACCATCCAAACGGTGGCCGGCGACGGCGCCGCGGACTTCGCCGATGGTGGTGCGACCTCCGGGCACCTGAACAGGCCATGGAGTGCCGCGGTCCAGGGAACCACTCTGTACATCGCTGACTACCTGAACCAGCGGGTCCGCCAGGTCGATCGGACTACCCAGGCCATGTCCACCTTGACCGGGATCGGAACCGCCGGCCTGAACGGCGACATTGGCGTGGCAACTGCCGCCGAGGTAAACGGCCCCAAGGGCGTGAGCCCCCTGAGCGCGACTGGTGCCGTCCTCGTCGCCGACAGCCTCAACGACCGCATCCGCTGGGTTGGGGCAACCCAGACCGGCATCTACCGGACTCAGGTGAGCTTTGCCGCGACAAACCTGGCCGGCGCCAGCGAGAAGCAGACCGTCACGGTTTCGAGCACCGGTAGCGGACTCCTTGTGCTGGGGCCGGTTGACGTCGACCTGGCCTCCAGCGACTTCTCGATCGACCCGCAGAACAACAGTTGCGGCAGAGCCAGGCTGGAGCCCTCGAGTAGTTGCTCGTTCAACGTGTTATTCCAGCCACGCGCACCCGGGCTGAGGACCGGAAACGTTGTCATCCCGGATAGCGCCATCCCCGGTCAACAGGTGATCAGGCTCAGCGGGCAGGCGGTCGCCCCCGCGGTCACACTGACACCACCGAGCCTTGGATTCAGTCAGCCGGGCGACTCGGCGGCGCCCGCGCAAGCGGTGGTACTGAAGAACGGTGGCGACGGTCCGCTGCACATCGCGTCGATCGATATCCAGCCACAGAACAGCAATTTCTTTCAGACCAACAACTGCCCGGCGACGCTTGCCCGGGGCGACAGCTGCGCAATCTCCGTGAACTTCAAGCAGATTGCTGCCGGAACGGCATCCCAGGCCGCTACCCTGGTCGTCCAGGATGACGCCGCCGGGAATCCGAACTCGCCGGCAGGGGCGGGAACACAGCAGATCGTCCCCTTGACCGGGGCATTCGCCAATCCAGTGGCGCTCCTGAATCCGGCCGGCCTTTCATTCAGTCAGAACATGGGCGGCGCCAGTCCGCCTCAGGTGATCCGGCTCGTCAACAGCGGCGACGCTCCGATGACCATCAGCGGGATCCGCACGGATGGTGATTTCGCCGAGTCGAACTCCTGCCCCTCTGTCCTCGCACCGAAGGCCTCCTGCCCGATTTCACTCTCCTTCCAGCCGACCACGACCGGGGAACGGGACGGCTATGTCGTGGTAGCGGACGGGGCGCCGGATAGCCCGCAAAAGATTTCCCTGCTGGGGATGGCGACAGTGCCGTCGGCGAGCCTGAGCACTTCCCGGCTGACCTTCGCCCAGAACGTCGGGTCGACAAGCGGGCCCCAGCAGCTGGTCCTGCGCAACACCGGCGATGGGCCGCTGACCATTGCCAGCATCGGTGCCACCGGTGATTACGCGGCCCGGGGTCTCTGTCCAGTGGTCCTCGCTCCCGGGGCCAGCTGTGGCATTGCCGTCACCTTCAAGCCGACCTCCGCCGGCTCGCGGTCCGGGGCCGTAGTCATCACGGACGATGCGGACAGCCAGCCGGGGAATCAGCAGACCGTCCGCGTGACTGGGATCGGCCACCAGCCGGTGGCGAGCTTCACCCAGACGGTGCTGCGGCCGAGCGCCAGCGTGCATGCGGCGGCACCGGCCACGACTTTAGTTCTGACCAACGCCGGCGATGGACCTCTCACTGTTCGAGGGGTGGGCATTTCCGGTGGGGCGGCCGGCCAGTATCGGCAGGTCAACAATTGCGTCCGCGTGCTGGGGCCCGGCGTCAGCTGCGCCATAACCGTGAGCTTCACGCCGGCCGGGTTTGGCATCCAGGCCGCCCAACTAACGGTGTTCGACGATGCTGTTGGCGGCGCGCAGGCCATCCTCCTCCGGGGCGCCGGCACCGGGCCGAATGCGCTACTGAGTGCCTCCAGTCTCAACTTCGGCAGCATCGCGGTCGGTGACGTGAGCGCGCCCGAGCACATCATCCTCTTCAACAGCGGCACCGGCGCGCTGACCGTCAGCCAGATCGGGTCAAGCGGTGGCGAGTTCCGGGAATCGGATAGCTGCCCCGCCGTCCTGCCCAGCGGTGCCAGTTGCATGATCACGCTCACCTTCACCCCGTCGGGCTCAGGTCTGCGGACTGGGGGCCTGACCATCATCGACGATTCACGTAGCGGCCGGGTCCAGACCGTGAGTCTGCTTGGTACCGGCACCTAACTAAACAAGCGAGCGCCCGTCAAGCCCAGTGTGAGAGTCTTGTATGGGTGGGATCGCGGAGTTTAGGAGGAGCGATGGCCAGGAACGCATTGTGGGAATTGCGGGAACAGGGGACAAGCGTCTGGCTGGACTACATCCGCCGGAGCCTGATGACCTCCGGAGAGCTGGGGCGGATGATCGAGGAGGACGCGGTTTGCGGCATGACCTCGAACCCGACGATTTTCGAGAAGGCGATCGGCGGCAGCAGCGATTATGACGAGGCTCTTGCCGGCCTGACGGCTGCAGGCAAATCGGCGAAGGAAATCTTCCTCAGCCTGATGGTGGAGGACATCCAGTCGGCGGCCGACGTCCTCAGGCCGGTATACGAGAGCACCAACCACACCGACGGGTACGTCAGCATCGAGGTCCTGCCTGAGATGGCGCATGACACCCAGGGCACCATCCGACAAGCGCACGATTTCTATGAGCGGGTGGGCCGCCCCAACATCCTGGTGAAGATCCCGGCGACGCCTGAAGGGCTGCCCGCCATCGAGCAATGCATTGCCGATGGGGTGAACATCAATATCACGCTGATGTTCTCCGTGAAGGTATACGAAGAGGTGGCTCGTGCCTACATCCGGGGTCTGCAGCAGCGTCTTCGCTCCGGCAAACCGGTCAGTATCGCGTCGGTCGCCAGCTTCTTCGTCAGCCGGGTCGACACGGCGGTCGACAAACTGCTGGAGCAGAGGATCGCGGCGGCGACCAGCCCGGCGGAGAAGGCCAGGCTGCAGGCGTTACTCGGTAAGGCCGCGATTGCCAACGCCAAGATGGCCTACCAGTCGTTCAAGCGGATATTCAATGAGCCCGAGTTCAAAGAACTCCGGCAGCATGGCGCCTGGGTCCAGCGCTGTCTGTGGGCCAGCACCGGGACCAAGAACCCGAACTACAGCGATGTGCTCTACGTGGAGGAGTTGATCGGGCCGGACACGGTGAATACCATGCCGCAGCAGACCATGACGGCCTTCAAAGAGCACGGCGAGGTCCGGCCGAGTCTGGAAGAGAACGTCGCAGGTGCTGAGACGGTGCTGCGCGATCTGAGGAGCGCGGGCATCGACATGGAGAAGGTGACCGCCGGGCTACTCGCCGACGGGGTCAAGCTGTTTGCTGATTCCTACACGACTCTGATGGAAGAGATCGAGAAGAAGAGGGAGAAGTTGATGGCCGGCACCGTCGGCGCGCACGAAGCGCAACTGGGCGCGCTGGAGCCGGCGGTCAGTGACAGGTTGCGGCAACTGGACAGGGAAGCGGTGGTCCGGCGCGTGGCTGAACGGGATGCGTCGCTCTGGAAGGCAGATCCGGCCGCCCAGACGGAGATCAAGGAGCGTCTCGGGTGGCTCAATGTCGCCGACCAGATGGAGGAGCGGGTTCCAGACCTTCGGCAGTTTGCGAAGGCGGTCGTACATGACGGCTTTACGGACGCGGTCCTGCTGGGGATGGGCGGGAGCAGCCTGGCCCCGGAGGTCTTCCGCCTGACCTTCGGTACGTCCGGAGGCGGGCTGAACCTTCACGTTCTAGATACCACCGACCCGGCCGCGATCGCGGGGGTGGCCTCCGTGCTCGAGCTCGACAGGACGCTATTTGTGGTGGCTTCCAAATCCGGAACCACCCTGGAGACCTTGTCGCATTTTCATTACTTCTGGGAGCAAACGAGCGGAAACCCGCGCCAGTTCGTTGTGATCACGGACCCGGACACCCCGCTCGCCCGGGACGCGACCGCCCGCAAGTTGCGTCAGGCCTTCCTCAATCCACCTGACATCGGTGGCCGCTATTCGGCCCTCTCCTACTTCGGACTGGTTCCGGCAGCTCTGGCGGGCATCGACGTTGGCGCCCTTCTCGACCGAGCCTCCACCATGGTGCACGCCTGCAGCCCGTCTGTTCCCGTTGGCGAGAACCCGGGTGCCTGGCTGGGGGCCGTGCTCGCGGAGGCGGCTCGTGCCGGACGGGACAAGGTCACGATCGTCGCCCCGGAGCCGGTCGGCACTTTCGGCCTCTGGGCGGAGCAGTTGATCGCGGAGAGCACGGGCAAGGAAGGCAAAGGCCTGGTCCCGGTCGCAGATGAACCGCTGGGGCCGCCCGATGTCTACGGCTCCGACCGCATCTTTGTTGCCTTGCAACTGCCGGAGCAGGACGGGACGACGGATAAGTTTGAGGCCCTGCAGCGGGCCGGGCATCCGGTTATTTCGTTGAAGCTGACCGATCGCCTCGACCTGGGTTCGGAGTTCTTCCGCTGGGAGTACGCGATCGCGATCGCGGGGGCAATCCTTGGCATCAACGTCTTTGACCAGCCGAACGTCCAGGAAGCCAAGGACCTCACAAGGCAGGTGCTTTCCGAGTCAAAGCCGTCGACGACCGGCAGTGGAATCCGCTGGGCCGGTCAGCAAGGAGCGACCGTTGACGCCGCGATCCAGGCACTTCTTGGCCAGGTGAAGGCCGGCGATTACGTCGCCTTGATGGCGTACATCCCGCCCAGCCCCGACAATGACCGGGCTCTCACCGCAATCCGCCTCGCCATCCGGGACAAGTACCGGGTCGCGACCACGGTAGGGTACGGACCGCGGTTCCTGCACTCCACCGGGCAGCTGCACAAGGGCGGCCCGAACACGGGGGTATTCCTCCAGGTGGTCGGCGACGACCCGAAGGACATCCCAATCCCCGGCGCGCCCTACAGCTTCGGGGTTCTGAAGCAGGCGCAGGCGCTGGGCGATTACCAGGCGCTCCGCAACCACGGGCGGCGTGTCCTTCGCGTGCAGGTGGCCGATGTCCGGGATGGTCTGAGCAAGATCGCACAGGCCGTCGGCGCAGCCGCCCAGGTCCGCTAACCGGTGACCAGATGCAATTAGGAATGATCGGACTCGGCCGGATGGGCGCGGGCATGACCCAGCGCCTGCTCGGAGGGGGGCACCAGGTGGTGGTCTACGACCGGAGCCCCGACGCGATCAAAGCCTCGGCAGCTAAAGGTGCGGTCGCCAGCACCAGCCTCGAGGACCTCGGACAAAAGCTCAAGGCACCCCGGATTTTCTGGCTGATGATCCCGGCCGGTGCTCCGGTAGATGACACCATCCAGCGGTTGCAGGGCTCGGCCTCGCCGGGCGATGTCATCATCGACGGCGGAAATTCGAATTACAGAGATTCGGTCCGCCGGGCTGAGGACCTCCGCACCAAACAGCTCGAGTTCCTCGATGCCGGCGTCAGCGGAGGTGTCTGGGGCCTCAAGGTCGGATTCTGCCTGATGGTGGGCGGGTCGGAAGCCGTTTTCAAGCAGGTCGAACCCATCTTCAAGACGCTCGCCCCGGCCAACGGCTACGCGTATGTCGGGCCGAGCGGCGCCGGCCACTATTCAAAGATGATTCACAACGGGATCGAGTACGGAATGATGGAGGCCTACGCGGAGGGCTTCGAGATCCTGAACGCGTCCCCCTATCGCTTCGACCTGCACGGGCTCGCCACTCTCTGGAACCAGGGGAGCGTGATCCGCTCCTGGCTACTGGAGCTGGCGGAGGCAGCCCTCGAGAAAGATCCGGGGCTCTCCCAGATCCGTGGCTACGTCGAGGATTCCGGCGAAGGCCGCTGGACGGTGGAGGAGGCAATCGAGCATGGCGTCCCGGCGCCGGTGCTCGGGCTAAGCCTCTTTACCCGGTTCCGTTCGCGCCAGGATGATTCGTTTGCCGGCAAGGTGGTGGCCGCTCTCCGCAACGAGTTCGGCGGTCACGCCGTGAAGCCCGAATAACCCGAATGGCCCGCTGAGCGTCGGTGGCAGAGGTAAAGTCCCCGCCCGCGACTCTCGAGCACAACCCGCTGCGCCAATTTCTTTCGCTTCCTCGGACGCCGGAGC
>VBDY01000102.1 GCA_005882775.1 Chloroflexota bacterium
GACCCGGAAGAGGTCAAGCTCATTGTCGGAGAGGCGATTGCGCGCGCGATCGGGGTGGTCGAGTCGTACGGCGGATCGATCAAGGACCTCGCCGGGGACGGTGTGCTGGCAATCTTCGGGGCCCCGATCGCGCATGAAGACGACCCCGAGCGTGCGGTCCGGGCCGCGCTCGACCTGATGGTCAGCATCCGCGAGTACGCCGAGGAGGTTCGGCGGGGCTTCGGCGCGGAGCTCGCCATGCGGGCGGGCATCCACACCGGCCAGGTGGTCGTCGGCGAGGTTGGCGCAGGCAGCCGGGTCGAATACGGAGCCGTCGGCGACGCGGTCAACACCACGGCGCGCCTGCAGGCAGCTGCCGATCCGGGCGGCGTTCTGATTTCCGACACAACCTATCGCCAGGTGGCATCTCTATTCGAGTGGGGCGAGCCCCGGACGTTGCAGCTCAAAGGCAAGGCGGAGCCGGTGGTTGCCTATCCGGTCAAAGGCCTGAAGGACGTATCGGGCGGCCGAGCCACGGCGGAACCGGTTGCGCCCATGGTGGGCAGAGATCCTGAGCTGGCACTCGGTCTCGAGCTGATCGACAGGCTGCGCAATGGGCGCGGCGGGATATTGTTCATCGTCGGCGAACCGGGGATCGGCAAGAGCCGCCTGGCGGCGGAGCTGCGCGAGCGCGCGTCGAGGTCGGGCGACCTGGCCTGGCTGGAGGGGCGCTGCGTCTCGTATGGCGACTCATTGCCCTACTGGCCCTACCGGGACCTCCTTCGAAACTGGCTGCAGGTCAGCGCCACTGAACCGGAGATACGGGTCCGGGTAAAGCTCAGACGTAAGACGGAGGAATCGTTTCCCGGCGGCGCCCAAGAGGTCTATCCATATCTGGGGACCGTGCGCGGGCTCAACCTCGAAGCGGACGCGGCCGCGCACCTGGCGTCGCTCTCGCCCGAGTCGCTCCAGTACCGGACCTTTGAGGTCCTCACCGAGCTCTTCGGCAAGATCTCTGCCGAGCAGCCGCTGGTAATCTCCCTGGACGACCTTCACTGGGCGGACTCGACATCGCTGGCGCTGACCGAACGGCTGCTGGCCCTGGCAGAAGCGGGGCCGGTGATGGTCAACATCAGCCACCGTCCGGATACCGACCACGCGTCCTGGGACCTCAAGGAGAAGGCTGCCCGCGAGTACCGGCACCTCTTTCGCGAGGTCGCGCTCAAGCCTCTAGCCCATGATTCCGAGTCTGTGCTGTTGAGCTCGCTTGCCGGAGGGCGGGCGGTCCCGGAAGAGATTGCGGAACAAGTGCTCGGTTATGCGGAAGGCAATCCCTTCTACCTGGAACAGATGGTGAGGTCGCTGATCGACAGCGGAACCCTGGTCCCGGAGAACGGGCGCTGGAGGTTCACCGGGGAGGGCTCGCTCCAGATACCGCAAACGCTCGAGGGCGTGATCATCGCTCGCATCGATCGGCTTCAGCCGGACTGGCGCGAGGTCCTGACCTCGGCCTCCGTGCTGGGGCGGACCTTCGGTCACGGGCTGCTCCAGGCAGTCACCGGCCTCGAGCTGCCAGCGCTGCGCCAGGCGCTGCACAACCTCTTGCGACTTGACCTGCTGCGGGAGGAGGGCGTAGGGAAGGACCCCATCTACCGCTTCAAGCACGCCCTGATCCAGGAGACGGCCTACCGGACGCTGGTCGCTGCAAAGCGAACGTCGTTGCACCGGCGGGCCGCCGAGTGGTTCGAAGCCTTTTACCGGGAGCGGCCAGACCGCGTCTACGGGCTGATCGCGCACCACTGGCTGGCGGCGGCCGACGCTGGCAAAGCCGCCCAGTACCTGCGGCTCGCTGGCGACCGGGCTCGGGATGAGTGGGCGCTCGACGAGGCGATCGGCCACTATCGTCAGCTGACGCCGCTGCTGGAAAAGACCGGACGTCAACAGGAAGCCGCCGAGGTGCTGTTCCAGCTCGGCACGACCCTGCACCTTGCCATGCGCTACCACGAAGCGAACGACGTATGGCAGGAGGCGTTCCAGTGCTGGCGTCCACCGCCGCCGGCAGCCGAACCCGCAACGGCAACCCTGAGGCTGGCCGTCGGCCACATGCCCTGGGATACCGAACCGAACCAGGGCATGTACGCGGCCAACCAGCGGCTGATCGACCAGGTTAACGATCGGCTGCTGGATCCGTGTGCCGGCCGGTACGTGGTGCCCGGGCTGGCCAGGCGTTGGCAGGTCAGTGACGACGGGCTCCGATATCGTCTCGAGCTGGCACCCGGTGCCCGGTGGAACGATGGCCGGCCAGTGACCGCCATGGAGGTGGTCTACGCAATCCAGAAATGCATCGATCATGCTCCGCAGATGCCGGGCTTTCTCGTCCTGGAGAATGCCGAAGCGGTGGCGGCGGGCCAGCTCGAGGACATGAATTCTTTTGGGGCTCGGGCGCTAGACGAACACTCGATTGAGTTCCGGCTCACCCGGCCGGCCCCGCACTTCATCCACATGCTCACCTGGCCGCAGATGAGCCCGCGACGCGCGGACCTCGCCTTCAGCGGGCCGTTTCGCCTGGAAAAGCTCACAGCGGATGAGGTCGTCATCGTGCGCGATCCGCGCCATCACCGCCGGCGCCGCGGGAACGTTGGCCGGGTCGAATGGCGGCTTCAAACCGGACCGGGAGCGCGCGCCCGCATCGAGAACGGCGAGACGGACGTGGTTGCGGGTAGCGCTAACGATCCCAGCATGGCTGGGGAGGGAGGCACCGAGGTGAAGCGCGTTGTCGGAGCATCGGTGCAAAGCCTCTTCATGAACCTCGCGGTGCAGCGGGCGGATCTTCACCTTCGGCGCGCCCTCGCCTACGCCACCGACCGGTCGCGGCTGGAGCGGCTCCTGGTGCCTGGCCAGATGATCGCGACGGGCGGCCTGGTTCCGCCCGGCCTTCCCGGTCATACCCCTGATATCGCGCCGCGCTTCGATGCTGACCTCGCCCGGGAATCCCTCCGCCGCTCGGCACATCGCGGGCAGCTCCGGGTCGCCGTGGCGATCGGGTGGCGGGCGCCCTACGTTGACGCCCTGGTCGACTGCTGGCGTGAGGTGCTCGGCCTGACCGTCAGCCTCGAGGAGGACGTGATAGCAAGGTATATCCAGTTCTACGACTGGGCCCATGTCGCCCTTGACCATTGGATGGCCGGCTATCCGGATCCGGAGTATTACCTTCACGGCCGGCTTCACTCGCGCAGCCCACTGAACCACGGCCGATGGTCTTATCCGGCCTTCGACGACCTGGTTGATCGGGCGCTGCTGGAGCGGACAGGGAGCCGTCGTCTGGCGCTCTTCCACGAGGCCGACCGGGTCGCGGTCGTCGACCAGCACGTGGTCATCCCCCTCGCGTACGCGCAGCAGGCTGTTCTTGTCCGTGGTTGGGTGCACGGCTGGTGGGAGTGGGGCGCGCCCTGGATGTCATTCGACGACCTGACCATCGACGAACGGTCGCCCCGCTACAACTCCCGTCCCCCGCTTGCGGGGGAGGGTAAGAGTGGGGGTTAGGCCGCCGCTCCGGGGGCGGTCGCCGCGGTGTCGGGCGCGGTCGACTGTTCCTGGCGAATCCCGACCGCGTTGATCACCGCGCCGGCCGCGAGCAGGCCCGCCGCCACCAGCATGGCCAGGTGGAAGGCGTCGGTCGATGCCTGGCGCGCCGCCTCCACCTCGCGCTGGGAGACCCCGGTCGGCTGGTTCAGCGGGCTGATCTTGCTGCGCGCGTCCGCCGATGACATGTCGAGTCCGCGCGACGCGAGCCCTGCATAGAAGCTCCCGGTGATCGCGATGAAGATCAGGGCGCCGGCCAGCTGCGGGCCCACGCGCGAGATGGCGTTGTTGATCGCCGATGCCAGTCCCGAGTTCCGCACCGGGACCGAGGTCATCAATGCCATGGTCAGTGGCGCCACCAGCATCATCAGGCCGATTCCGAGCAGCACTGCGGCCGGGAAGAAATCGACAAAGTACCCGGCCGGCGGAAGGTAGGTCGAAGGATCACCCAGCCGCAGCCGCCAGGCGGGGCTGGTCGGAGGAATGCGCGCCAGCCAGAGCAGGCTGAGCGCCATCACCGCGGGCCCGACGGCCATGAACCAGCGCGGGCCATAGCGAGCGGCCAGGCTGCCGAAACGGCGCGAGAAGAAGACCATGAAGATGGTCCCCGGGACGAAGGCGAGCCCGGCCGCGGCCGCCGTATATCCCAGTGTCCCCTGGCTGAGCAGAGGCATGTAGTAAAAGGCGACGTATAGCGCCCCGTAGATGACGAAGGTCGAGAGGTTGGTCACCGTGAAATTCCGGGACCTGAACATCTCCAGCGGAACCAGCGGGTTGCGTGCCCGCCGCATCTGGAATGGGAAAGCGATCAGGGCCAGGGCCCCGATGGCCAGCGCCACGAAGGCGATCGGGTCGCGCCACTCGCGCTGCTGGCCGAAGATCGCCCCGAAGGTGAGGCCGCCGACCGCCAGCGCCACGATGGCCGCCCCCAGCCAGTCGAAATGCGGGCTCGCCTGCTCATCCCGGCTCTCCGGGACGTGGACAAGGGTCGCCCAGATCGCCACCGCGATCAGGGGGACGTTGATCAGGAACGCCGCCCGCCAGGAGATGGCATCGACCAGGAAGCCGCCCAGAAACGGGCCCAAAAGCGTGGTTCCGGCCGAGGCCCCCGCCCAGATGCCGAAGGCGCGTCCCTGTTCCACCCCGGAAAAGTTGGCTGTGATCAGGGACAGCGACCCGGGCACCAGCAGCGCCCCGAGCGCCCCCTGCAGAACCCGGAAGACGATCAGCATTTCCATGTTGGGGGCCAGCCCGCAGAGCAGCGAGCTGACGCCGAATCCCGCCAGGCCGACGATGAACATCCGCTTTCGCCCGTAGAAATCGTTGAGAGCGCCCGCCAGGATGAGCAGCGCGCTCAGGCTGAGGAGGTATCCGTTGTAGATGTAAGACTGGCCTTCGAGCACACCGACAAACGCCCGGGGCAGGTCGCGGCCGATCCGCGGCAGCGCAACATTTACCACCGTTCCGTCCAGGAACACGATGCTCGAGCCCAGGACTGCTGCCACCAGCACCCAGGTCTTCGAGCTGAATCTGCCGCCAGCGTCGCGCGTAGCCTTTGCCACCACCGTCTCGCTCACGTCCGGAGAGCGTACGCCACGGCCTGGTCGATGTCCATCGCCTGGCCCTGCTCCCAGGCTCGAGCGTCCGCCTCACCCGACGGGCGCGTGTCCGCGACCATGCGGCCCTCCAGCTGCACGATCACGGCGGCCAGCTCGACACCGGTCGCCCTCTTGAGAGCGGTGAAAGCTCCTTTCAGCCTGAGGGCACGCTCCCGCTCGCCGTTTGCCCTGGCGAGCTCCGCCAGATCGTCGAGCAGGATGACTATTCCGCTGCGGTCGGTCGCCTGGCTGAAGATATGCATCCCTTCGTTGAAGGCGGCTCTGGCGGTCTCCAGGTCTTTGGCGTGCACCGCCACGCACCCGCGGGTATGGAGGGCCCAGCCCAGGTCGAATGCGTCGTCGAGCTCTCTGAACAGGGCAATCGCCTCGTCCAGGACGCGCGCCGCTCCGGTCATGTCCGGGTGCTCCGAGTAGTAGAGAACATTTCCCAGGCCCCACAGACAGCGCCCCACACCCTGCCGGTCACCCAGTTCTCGGTAAAGGTCGCGCGCCTCGGAGAAGACGGCCACGCCCTTCCGGCTGTCCACCTTGGTATGGAAAAGCGGAAAACCGCTGTTGTAGAGCGCGCGGGCAATCGCCTCTTTGTCGCCGATTTGACGTTGCAGCTTGAGCGCTTCGGCGTAGAAATGCTCGGATCCCGCCTGATCACCCTGCCAGTGGGCAATCCCGCCGGCGGCCTCCAGGGCCGCCGCCCGCTCGACCGGATGGTCGCTACCGGCGATCCTGAGAACGCGCTCCGTCTTCTCGCGCCCTTCGTTGAGGTGTCCGCGGATCTGCCAGAAACGCCAGAGCGCCGAGACGAACCGCATGGCGAGCACTGACTCACCGTTGGCGACAAACCAGTCGAGCGCTGCCCTCAGGTTGTCGTGGTCTTCCTCCAGGCGGTCAAGCCAGCTCTTTTGATCCGGGCCCGCCAGGTACGGTTGAGCCCGCTCAGCCAGGTCGAGGAAGGCCAGCGCGTGGGCTCGCCCGATCTCGCCCGAATCCGGTGACTCGGTGAGCCGCTCCTGGCCAAACTCTCGGATCGTCTGCAGCATGAAGAAGCGGGGCTCCTCGAGCATGGGCACCAGCCGCAGCAGGCTCTGGTCCGCCAGGGCGGTCAGGCCGTCGAGGACCTCCATGCCCAGCTCGGCCGATTGCCCGCAGACGGTCTCTGCGTCGCTGAGCCGCGCCCCCCGAGCAAAGATCGAGAAACGGGCGAAGAGGCGCTTTTGTGCAGCATCGAGCAGGTCGTAGCTCCACTCGATCGCGCCGCGGAGCGTCTGCTGGCGGCCGGGCAGGTCGCGCGGTCCCGAGCGGAGGAGCGCCAGCCGTTTCTCGAGCCGGGGCAGCATCGCCTGCGGCGAGAAGAGCTTGACCCGGGCAGCCGCCAGCTCGATCGCCAGTGGCAATCCATCGAGCTCGGTGGTAACTTGCGCCAGGGCCGGCGCGTTTTCGTTGGTGACCGTGAAATCCGGCTTCACTGCCAGGGCCCTCTCGATGAACAACTTCACCGATTCGTACTGGGACATCGATTCCAGGGTGACGTGGGCTCGCATGTCAGGCAGGCCCAGCGGCGGGACCGGGTACTCGTGCTCGCCGTAGACGTGCAGGACGGCCCGGCTGGTGACCACGACCTTGGTTTCGCTCGTGGCGTGCAGCAGTTCCGCGACAGCTGTCCCGGCGGGTACGAGCTGCTCGAAGTTGTCCAGGACAAGCAGGACCTTGCGGTTCTTCAGGGCGGCGGCGAGCTGATCTACCGGCGATTGCCCTGCGGCCTCCTGTACGCCGAGCGTCTGCATCACCACCGGCAGCACCAGCTGCGGATCGACGACCGACGAAAGGCCGACGAAATAGACGCCGTCGGGAAAGTCGGCGCTCACCTCGGCGGCAGCCTGCAGGGCGAGGCGCGTCTTGCCCGTTCCGCCGGGACCTGTCAGGGTGAGGAGCCTGCTGTTTTTTAGGAGGCGCCTCACCTCTCTCACCTCGGCTTCGCGCCCGATGAAGCTGGTGAGCTGGGTGGGCAGGTTGTTCGGCGTGCGGTCGAGGGTGTTGAGCGGCGGAAATTCAGTCGGCAGCCCGCCGGCGTCGACCTGGTAGAGGTGCTCGGGTCGGGACAGGTCCTTGAGCCGGTGCTCGCCCAGGTCGCGCAGGCGCTCGTCGCCGGCGAGCGCATCCTCGACGATGGCCCGGACGCCGCCGGAGATCAGGACCTGGCCGCCGTGCGCCGCGGAAGCGATGCGCGCGGCGCGGTGGACGTCGATGCCCACGTACTCGCCGCCCACCACCGCGGCCTCGCCCGTATGCAACCCGATCCGGACCCGGACCGGCGCGCCGTCCGGCCAGGCCTCAGCTGCGAGCGCCTTCTGGGCGTCGACGCTGGCGGCGACGGCGCCCACCGCGCTGTCGAACAGCGTGAAGAAGGAGTCGCCCACCAGCCGCAGCTCGCGACCGTCGTGCGCTGCGAAAGCACGGCGCATCAGCTCGTGATGCCGGGTCAGCGCGCCCGAGTAGCGCTCGCCGAGCGACTGCAGCAGGCGCGTCGAGCCTTCGATGTCGCTGAAGAAGAAGGTGGCAGTCCCGGTTGGACGCGTCTCCACGGCGCTCACCTGGTCTTCGCCGTCCCGGCCCGGACCGGCTCGGGAAGCAACCCCTCGAGCGCGGCGGCCAGGGCAACATGGTGCGAGGGGGACTCGAACTCGTACAGCGGATCGGGTTCGAGCAGGTGCTCGCTGATGGCGCCCGCCCTGCGCGTGTAGACCGCAGGATAGAGGTCGCCCGCGGGATTCGATTCGACCGTGACCGCCACCGCGTCGGGCCCGCCGGCGTCGATGAAGTGGGTCAGGGGAGCTATGCCTTCATCCACCACTTCGCCGCTGAGGCTGACCACGTGCGCCAGGTACGACCGCTGGTGCCACAGCTCCGGGGCTCGGGTGGCCTCGGCCAGGAGGAATGAGGCAAGGTCTTCCGCCCGCAGCGTCGATCTCTGCGGGGCTACGCCAAAATGCCGGTTCGCCAGGTGATGCGCCAGCACCCGGGCGTTGTAGCGGTGCCCCTGCACCGCGCCCGAGTTGCTTGGGATCCCATACTTTTTCAGTCCGGCCGCGCCCTGGCTCAGCGTCCCGGCGAAATAGATGCCGGGTACGGTGGCGCTCTCCCAGAACGGGGTCTGGGCCGGGAGCCGGCTCTGGCCGAAGGTGGCGACACCCAGCTCCGAGAGGTCGCGCAGGGCCGAGCTGCGGGTCTTCACCCGGAAGCCATCGGCCAGCCGGGTCACCTCCTCGATGGCAGCATTCAGGATGATGACGCCACCGGCCAGCACGTAGTCCTCCCAGGGCTGGACGTAGCGGGCGCGCACGCCCACCAGGGTCCGGGTGTTCACCGAGAGTTTGGTCGGGCTGGGAGAGGCGATGATGATCTGCCTGGCCCAGGAGAGCAACCCGCTGGCCAGCTCGAAGCCCGAATTCTGCTTGCCGACTATGAACACTCGCTTGTCGGCGTACGACTCGGCCGACGTCTGCTCACCGTAGTGCGCCGCGAGCTCCAGTCCCGGGATGGGCGGGCGCCACGGCTCGGCGACGCCGACCGCGAAAACGGCGACCCGCGTCCGGTAGTCGCCGTCGGTTGTTCCCAGCACGAACCGGTCGCCGTCGCGGCTGGTCGATTCCCACCGGCAGCCGTACCGGACGTGCACCCCGGCCCGCTCGGCGAAAGTGGCGAGCGACCTCTCCATCTCGGGGCGCGAGGGGAAGTAGGAGCTTCCGTCCATCAGCGCCGGCATCACGCACCGGGCAGGGCCGTCGTCCGCGAGCAGGCTGTTCCAGTCGTACCGTTCGTATGCGCGAGTGCCGCGCTGTTGCGGCGCGTAGGGTTTGGTCCAGCTCAAAAGACGCTGGAAGACGGGCCATTTGCGGAACATGCCGCCGGGCGCTTCGTCCTGCGATAGCACCGCGTGCCGGACGCCGAGCCGGGTGAGCGAGTAGCTGAGCTGAAGCGCCCCGGGTCCGCTGCCCACGATGACGAGGTCATAGTCGCCGGCGGGAAACGGCCGCTCCTCTACTCCAGCCACTTGGTGGTGTTGCGCAGCTTGCGAGCCTCGGCCTGGAGCATCCGGAACATCACGATCGGGTAGGCCGTCAAAAAGGGCTGCACCTGCGGCCGTGGCAGGACCAGGCAGCGCAGCGGCCCGTGGGCCACGATGTCGGCCACCGGCGGCTCGTCCAGCAGGCACGATATCTCACCGAAGAACTCGCCCCGGCCGAGGGTGGACCGTTCCACGCCGTCCACCTGGATGGCTGCCTCGCCGTCGAGGATGACGTAGAGCCCGGAGCCGGTCAGGCCCTGCCGCAGGACCCGGGTGCCGTCGGCGAAGAAGGCTTCCTCGAAAACGTGGGCTACGCCCTCCAGCTGGGCGGTGGACAGGTCGGCGAAGAGAGCGAGCCGGGCGATGACATCGACCACTTCGGCCTGGGCGGGCATGGCCAGACCTTACGTGCGGTCACGCAGCGTTGTCAAACGGCTACGAGATCGACTGAGCGCGGCGGCCCTCGAGATGCTTCCAGACCACTGCGGGCTTGTCGACGCAGAGGACCACGAAGTCGCCGGGCTTGCTGCGGGCGAGCGCGGCGTCCACGGCCTGAAGCTCGTCGACGATGATCTCCGCGGCCTTGGCCCGCCCATCCGCGCCCATGGCCGCCTGAATCCCGTCGTACACCCGCTGGGCCGACTCTCCGCGGGGCCGGCCGCGGGTCGCGTAGTCCTCGCGCACGATCACCTCGTCGAAGTAGCGAGCCGCCACCCGGCCGAGCTCGCGCATGTCCTCGTCCCGCCGGTCGCCCGGGCTGGCGATCACCAGCAGCCGGCGTCCCGGTTCTGTCCCATCGGGCTGGGTCATGCGCTCGGCAAAGTCCCCGAGCATTTCCAACCCGTGCGGGTTATGGGCGTAGTCGACCACTACCCGGACGCCGTGGAGTTCGAACATGTTGAGCCGGCCGGGCGCCTCGTAGAAGTCGGTGTGGAAGGTGCGCATGCCGGCCCGGATGTCGTTGCCGTGGGCGCCCGCGGCATGGGCAGCCGCCACCGCGGCCAGCGCGTTCTGCACGTTCATCCGCGCCTTGCCGTCAAAGGTTGAGGGCAGCAGGTGGACCCACGTGATCGGTATGGTGCGGCGGCCCTCGCGAACCACGATCATCTCGCCTCCGTCCCGTTTCTCCAGGACCACGGCCTTGCGTCCTCGACCCACCCATCGGTCGATCAGCTCGTTGTTCGGATCCATAGAGAAGAGGACCACCGAGCCGCTGCAGTGCTGCCGCATCTCCGCCACCAGCTCGTCGTCGGCGTTCAGGATTGCCGTGCCACTCCGCGGCACCGCCTCCACGATCACCCGCTTGATGGCGGCCAGGTGCCTTAGCGAGTTGACCTCGCGCACCCCGAGGTGGTCGCCGGTCACGTTCAGGACGACCGCGACGTCGTTACGTTCGTAGCCCAGGCCCTCCCGAAGAATTCCGCCCCGGGCGACCTCGAAGACAGCGAAGTCGATCCGCGGGTTCTGCAGCACCATCTGCGCCGAGCGGGGTCCGCTGGCATCCACCGCCCTTACCAGGCGGCCGTCGAAGTAGATCCCGTCGGTCGAGGTCATGCCGACCTTGCGGCCGCTCCGTCCGAAGATGTGCGCGATCATCCGCACCGTGGTCGTCTTGCCGTTGGAGCCGGTGACCGCGATGATCGGGATTCGCGAGGGTGTCCCCAGCGGGAAGAGGAGGTCCATCACCGGTTTTGCCACGAATTGCGGATCCCCCTCGGTGGGGTGGGTGTGCATCCGAAAGCCGGGGGCGGCGTTCACCTCCACGATCGCGCCTCCGGCCTCGCGCACCGGCTGGGCGATGTCGGGGCAGAGGAAGTCGATGCCGGCCACGTCCAGGCCGATCACCCGGGCCGCCTCCTCTGCGATCTCGATGTTCTCGTCGTGGGCCTCGGCGGTGCGGTCGATCGAGATCCCGCCGGTCGACAGGTTGCCGGTCGCCACCAGCCGGACGAACGCCTCCTTAGGTGGGATCGAATCCAGGTCGAACCCCTGCTTTTGCACCAGCTCCTTGGCTGTGTCGTCGAGCGTGATCCGGGTGAGCACCTTCTCGTGACCGATACCGCGACGGGGATCGCGGTTGGTGATTTCCACCAGCTGTCGAACCGTGTGGGTACCGTCGCCGAGGACATGCGCCGGAATCCGCTGGGCGATGGCAACCATCTGCCCGCCGACCACCAACACCCGGTAGTCGTTGCCCTCGACAAAGCTTTCCACCACGACCACGCCGCTGTTGGTGGCGGCATCGGCCCGGTGGAAGCCGGCCCGCACCGCCGCCTCGTCCCTGAGGTCGAGGCTCACGCCCCGGCCGTGGTTCCCGTCGAGGGGTTTGGTCACCACCGGGTATCCGATCCGCGCGGCCGCTCCGGCGGCGTCGGCCTCGGTCTCCACAATTTCGCTTTTTGGCACGGGGAGCCCGGCGGCCGCCAGCAGGGAGGTGGTCAGCTTCTTGTCGCTGGCGATGTCGACGGCCAGCGCCGAGGTCTGCGAGGTGATGGTTGCCCGGATCCGTTTCTGGTACATGCCCTGGCCGAGCTGGACCAGCGATTGCTCGTTGAGGCGGATGTAGGGGATATCGCGCTCGACCGCCTCGTCGATCAGGGCCTGGGTGGAGGGGCCGAAGGCGGCCCGTTCGGCGAGCCGCACCAGGCTCTCCACCTCGGCCAGGAAGTCGAAGGCCGGCTGGGGCTCGACCAGGTGGTTGACCAGACGGACCGCCAGCCGGCCGGCGGCGAGTCCCACGTGCTCCTCGACGTAGCCGTAGATGATGTTGTAGACGCCCGGCTTGCTGGCGCTGCGGGTTTTGCCCCGCGTGATCTGCCAGCCGGCCTGGTGCTGCAGCTCCAGCGCGATGTGCTCGGCGACATGTCCCGCCCAGGTGCCCTCGCGCAGACGCTCGACGAACCCGCCGGGTCGCTTGAGTGAGCAGCCGTGCTGCTCGAGGCCCGGCAGCATGTCGAGCAACGCGTTGTTGAAGGCGGGGATCGTGTTCGTCGGCCACTGTTCCAGTGAGCCGAGGTCGACCAGGAGCCGAATCGCCGGGTCATACGACCAGAAGTTCGGCCCGCGTAAGACCTGGGCTTCCAGGATCCGAAGGTCTGGCTGGGGCTGAGCCTTTTCCGCGCCGGGCTCTGGTTTTTTCTTTTCCCGCGCGGCCTTGTTGCCCGTGCGGGAGACGCTCATTCCGAAGCCTTGAGTCTCTGCTCGCGCAGCTCGCGTCGCCGCTCGGGCGCGCGGCTGTCGGCGC
>VBDY01000034.1 GCA_005882775.1 Chloroflexota bacterium
CATGGCGCCGCAGCTCTGAGGTGGCGGCTCTGAGGGAGAGAGCAGGCCGGTAAGGGCGAGGCTGGGTCATGGCGAAGTAGGCGTCGACCACGTGGATGATCCGGGCCAGCACCGGGATCTCCTCACCCCGCAGCCCCTGCGGGTAGCCGGTGCCGTCGAAGCGTTCGTGGTGGTAGAGGATCGCCGGTACCAGGGTGGCAGCCGCCTGGTGCCGGCTGAGCAGAGAGGCTCCCAGGACGGCGTGACTCTCGACGCTGCGCCGCTCCTCGGAAGAGAGCGGACCGGTCTTCTCCCAGATCGCATCGAGCACACCCACCCGGCCCAGGTCGTATAGGGCAAGCGCCTCCCCCAGCGTCTCTGACTCAACCGCCGAAAGCTCGATGGCGCGCGCGAGGCGGTTGCCGAGCTCGGTCCGGTCCCCTGGCTGGCCGCCAGCCGCTTCCCCAGCGGGCGGGATCACGCCGCCTTATACCTACCCAGCTCCTGTTCGAGCTGCTGGATGCGGTAGTGGAGTTGATGGATGTAACGCTCTCGGCCCATCAACCGGGTATTGACCGATGAACTGGTCTGGAGCTGTTCCCTGACGCGGTCCCAGCGGCGCACGTGCTTGATGGCAACGGCCGCCTGGTCGGCGAAGGCGCGAAGCTGTTCCAGCTGCGCCGCCGAGACGGCCTCCTCCGTATCCCGATAGACGTTCAGCACCCCAGTCACATCCTCAGCGGACTCGACGTCCGAGCGGCTGAGCAGTCCCTCTTCGGCAGCCGGCTGACTTGCCTGGGACGCACCGCAGGAGACCGAAACCAGGCTGCGGAAGCCGGCCCCTGTGACCGTATCCACCAGAGCCGGCGGCAGGAGATCGCGCATGGGTGAGACCCAGGGCTTGCCGGTTCGCATGACGTCGGAGGCAGCCGGAGCACCCCAGGCGATGCGCTGCTGGAGGATCTCCGGCGGGATGCCACTCGAGCCGATCACCTCGAGCTCGGAGGTCTTCGGGTTGCGAAGGGCGAGCAAGGCGCCCTTGCCGTTGACCAGCTCCTGCGAACTCGAGAGGACGAACTGGACGACCTGGTTGATGTCGTCGGCGGACCAGAGCTCGCGCGCCTTCTGCACCAGGGCGCTGAGGTGATCCTCGCGTTGCTTTAGCACGGCGACCAGCCTGGCGTTGGTGAGAGCGGTGGCCGCGTCGTTGGCGACCCTGGATAGACTCCGCAGGTCCTGGTCGGTAAAGGGATCGCTGGCGGTCCGGGCCACGGTAAGCACACCCAGGCCCTCTTTTCCGGCCAGCAAGGGCACGGCTATGAAGGAGCGAGGCTGGTGACTTGGGTCGGAGGCTTTGAACCGCGCATCCGAGCGGCTGTCCCGGACCAGGACCGGTTCCCGGTGCGAAAGCGCCCAGCCGGCGATCCCCTCACCCACCTTGAAGCGCGACATCTCGCTGATCGCGATCGGACTGTTGCGGGCGGCCTCCACCTTCAGCTCCTCCTGGACCTCGTCGACCAGGGCGAGTGTGCCGCGCTCGAAACGAACCAGCTCTGAGGCGGCGTCCAGCACGCCGTCGAGCGCCTGGCGCCATTCGACCGACGAGGACAGCCGCTGCGCCGCCTTGATGGTTGCCTGGGAGCTCTTCAACTGCTGCTCCGCTTCGAGAAGCTGGGCGCGCGCCACGTCAAGCCGGGCCGAGTGCGCCTCGAACTCAAGCTGCATGCGGTTGTGGGCGGCCTGGAGCTCCGCGTACCGGCTGAGGTCGACCGTCAACTTGTCATTCGCGCTCTTCGCGCTGCTCAGGTCCTGGTTGAGCTTTGCCAGCTTTTCTTTCCACTCGTCTTCGGCAACCTCGAGGGCCGCCACCTGTGCATCGCGTGCGGCCATGGTCGCGTGCGCAGTGGCCAGCTGCGTGGAGAGGCGCTCCCGCTCGGCGGTGGCATTGTCCTGGCTGCGGGTCGCCTCCGTCAGCTTGACAGCCAGGTCCTGCCGCTCTTTGTCGACCGTGTGATAGGCGGTCTCGAGCGTGGCTTGCCTGGCAATCTGGGCCTCGAGCTCGTCGACACGGCTCGCGTGTGAGCCAAGCAGCTTGCGGGCCGCCGCCAGCTCCGACTCCAGGGTGGCGAAGCGATCGCGGGTCGCCGACAGGTCATCCTCGAGCTGGCGCGACTGCTTTTGATTGCGCTCGAGCACGCGGGACTGCTGGCGGTGCGCCTTGAGGAGCTCGGCGAGGTCCTTGCGGAGCCGGTCCTGGGATGCCCTGGACTCGTCGAGTTCGACCGCGAGTTGCGCCGGGTCCGCGGAGGAGGCGACGGCCTTGCGCCGCTCGGCACCGGTGCGGCGCTCGCGGGCTGCTCGGCCGGGGGCGACAGCCGGATCGGCGGAGGGCGCAGGTGGAGTTGGCACCACCCAGGTATCGGCCGCGACGGCCGGACGCGCCGGCTGCTCTTCAGGAGGTTGGGACTGCCACAGTCGAGAGAGAAACCCTAGCCCCATCCCGTCACTCGACCGTCCGGCGCTCCGCCACCCTCCGCTCCGTGGTGTCCGGATCCGCGCTGCCTTCGATCAGCTGGAGGCCGGCCGCGCCGAAGACCGATGTGGGGAAGTCCTCGCCGTTCGCTTTCAGCCGAGGCAAGAGCTTGGGCACCACGCCCGACCAGCGGAACGTGCCGAGCACGTTGCCTTCCTCATCAATCCCGGTCTGGTCGAACCGGCAAATGTCCTGGACCTGGATCTGGTTGCCGATGATCCCGGTGATCTCCGAGATATGCGTAACCACCCGGCGCCCGTCGCGCAGCCGGGCCTGCTGGACGAGAAGCGTGATCCCGCCCACGATCTGCTCGCGGATCGCCTGGAAGGGAAGCTCCGAGCCAGCCATGATAACCATGGTCTCCAGCCGGCCGAGCGCGTCCTTGGGGCTGTTCGCGTGCACCGTGGTCATGCTGCCGTCGTGGCCTGTGTTCATCGCCTGCAACATGTCGAGGGTTTCGCCGGCGCGGCATTCGCCGACCACGATCCGGTCGGGCCGCATGCGGAGCGCGTTCACCACCAGGTCGCGAATCGTCACTGAGCCGCGGCCTTCCACGTTGGCGGCACGCGCTTCCAGGGGTACCAGGTTGCGTTGACGCAACTGCAGCTCGGCGGTGTCTTCAACAGTCACCACCCTCTCCGTGTCCGGGATGAAGTTGGACAGCACGTTGAGGGTGGTGGTCTTGCCCGAACCGGTTCCGCCGCTCACCACCATGCTGATCCGAGAGCGAACGCAGGCCCGGATGAAATCGGCCATCTCCTTGTTCATGGTTCCAAAACTCACCAGGTCGTTTACCTTGTAGGGCACCCTGGAGAATTTGCGAATCGTGACGCTCGATCCCTGGACGGCCAGGGGCGGGATCACGATATTGACCCGCGACCCGTCAGGCAGACGAGCATCGACCATGGGCGAGGACTCGTCCACCCGGCGCCCGATTCGCGCCACGATCCGGTCGATGACGCGGCGCAGCTCTCGCTCATTTTCGAACTCGAGCTCGGCCTGGGTGATGCGACCCCGGCGCTCGATGAAGATCGTCTTCGGACCGTTGACCATGATCTCGCTGACCTCCGGGTCGTCGAGCAGGTTCTCGAGGGGGCCGAGCCCGAGGACGTCGTGGCCGATCAGCTCGGTCAGCTCCTCGCGGTCGTGCTTGGTCAGCTTGAGCTTGGCCTCTTCGCAGTACTCATCCACCAGCTCAGCAATCCGGCGGAGGACATCCGGCTGCTTGGCGGTCTCCGAGTTAGCGCCCATCGACGCGATCAGGCGCTCGTGGATGGTCTTCTTGATCCGGTCCAGGTTCGCAACCCTGGCGGCAAGGTTCTGCGGCTTGCCAGATAGGCTGCTCAGGTTGGGAGTCACCGGGGACTCCGGCCCGGCGCCCTCCGGCTTCTCGGGCAGCCGGCCCTTGTTGAGCTTGTCAACGAGCAGCATTCAGTCCTCCTGGGTGGTCCAACCGCCCCGTTCGTACGCGGAGTCTAGCCTGCGCCGTCCCCCGCTCTATCTGCCAGTCGGCCCCCATGCGGCGCCGAATGGCCGATACGGCGCAAGCCGCTCCTTAAGGGCAACGTGCCATCCCGGCAATTCCGGCGCTAGCTGGCCTTGCGTTCCGGACGCTCGTCCAAAAGGCCGTGCTGGGTGGCCCAGACGGCTGCCTGGGCTCGGGAGGTCAGATTCAGCTTGCTCAAAATGTTGGAGACGTGGTGCTTGACCGTCTTGTCCGACAGGAACAGGTCGGCCGCAATCTCCTTGTTCGTCTTTCCGTGGGCCGCCAGACGCAGCACACGCTTCTCCTGCTCGGAGAGTGCGGCCTTGGCCACCTCGTCGGTGCTGGCCGCCATTCTCCGGATCCGTTCGAGCACCTTGCGCGTCACCTCCGGGTCGAGCAACGAGCGCCCCTCGGAGACCGCGATCACAGCGTCGATCAGGGCGGCCTTATTGATTTCCTTGAGCAGGTAGCCGGAAGCGCCGGCCATGATCGATTCATATACGGCGTCCTCGTCCGCGAACGAAGTCAGCATGATGACCCTGCTGCCGAGGTTGCGCCCCAGGATCTCCCGACAGGCATCGATGCCGCTGCCCCCGGGCATGCGCACGTCCAGAAGAACGATGTCAGGACGCAGTAGGGCTGCCTGGTAGACGGCGTCCTGTGGTGAGCCGGCTTCCCCGATTACGCGAATTCGCGGGTCCGACTCCAGGATGGAGCGGAGCCCGAGCCGGATCATCTCGTGGTCGTCCGCGATCAGCAGCCGCACAGACTTCTGGCTTTCAGCCACGTTCATACGGGAAGACCGCCTCCAACCGGGTGCCCTCGCCCGCCGCGCCGGTGATGGTCAGGACACCGCCCAGGTCCCCGACGCGCTCTTCGATGTTGCGCAACCCTCGACCCTGGCCAATGCCCGGTCCGCGTCGCCGCTCGCCGCCGAGCCCCCGGCCATCGTCCTCAATCGAGAGACGGACCGCGGCCTCCGTGAAATCCAGGCTGAGCCGGGCCCGGTTGGCCCGGGCATGCTTATAGATGTTGGAGAGCGCCTCCTGAATGATCCGGAAGATCGCGATCGAGATCTCCGGAGAAAGCTCGTGACCTGCGGGAGGACCAATGGCGGTGACGATGGTCACGCCCGTCGCCTGCTGAAACTGCCGGCAGAGGTCCTCGACCCACTGGCCGATCTCCTTCTCCTGCATGATGATCGGCCGCAGCTGATAGATAAAGGTGCGCATCTCCGAGAGCACATGGTTGACCTGCTCGACCGCGGTGGTGAGTAGCCGGGCCGCGTCCGGCGCTTGCGCGACCAGGTCCCTGGCCTGTTCCAGGCCGAGCCCCAGGGCATAGACGTACTGGACGATGCCGTCGTGCATATCGCGGGCAATGCGATTGCGCTCGCTGACCACCGACATCTGGCTCTGCTGCTCCTGGACGCGAGCCTGCAGCCGGAGGCGCTCGATTCCGAGGGCGACCTGCCGCCCGATCTCTTCGAGGAGCTCCAGCTCGGCACCCTCGATCCGCTCAGGGTTTGCAAATCCGACCAGGAGGGCGGCGACCAGCCGTCCCTGCCACCGGATCGGCACCACCACGGCGGCCCGCGCGTCCAGCCGCGACCAGGCGGAAGCTGGCAGGATCCCAGCGGCATCGCTCGCGTGAAATACCGCGGGACGCTCGGCCGTAATCAACGCGCGGCCGAGCGCGAACGTACCGATTGGCTGACGGACCAGCTCCTGCAGCTCCGCGCCAGTGGTATCGGACGCCTCGAAGGCCGCCTCAAGGGTCTGGCCCTGCTCGTCGGCCAGAAACACCGCGGCACCGGTGGCACGCATGGCGAACGCAACCTGTTTAACGGCACGCCGAAGCAATTCCGGCGTGGCCACTGCCTCGCTGCAGGCCTGGGCCGCCGCCAGCAGCGCCTCGGCCCGCCGCCGCGACGCCCGCTCGGTCTCGTACAGACGGGCATGGTCGATGGCCACCGCGGCCTGGCTGGCAATCGCCTCGACCAGCCGCTGATGCTCGACCTTGAATGGTTCCCTGGCGGCGCGTACCAGGACCAGCGCGCCGAGGACATGCTGCTGGGCTTTGAGGGGGGCGGCGAGCACAGTCTTGGGCGCCCGCTGCGTGCCGGTCGGCTTGTAGCGGGCGTCCTTGGCCGAGTCTTCGATCAGGGCGGTGGTGCCGTGCTCCACCACCCAGCCGACCACGCCCTCTCCGATCTTGAAGGTGTTGACCTCCTTGAGCGCGACCGCGACCCCGATGGCCGCCTTGACCCGCAGCTCGGTCCTGGCGTCATCGAGCAGGAACAGGCTGGCAGCATCGAAGGCCACCAGCTGGTTGAGCCGCTCGAGCACCTCCCGCAGCGTTCGATCGAGGTCGAGCGACGTGCTCAGCGCGGCGCTGACCTGGGTCAGCAGCCGGAAAGATGGCTCGGGAGTCGGGCTGCCGCCATGCAGGACCCGAAGCCGGGTGGGAACTCCGCCACCACCGCGCTTGGGCTTGCGGACAGGCGGGTGGTCGGTCATGCAGGTGCGAGTCTAGGTGACGATCAGGTGAAGTTCTATCGGAGAGCAACACCCATGCGTTGACACCCGCGTCACGAGTCGATGACGCTCCTTCTTAGAGGTCTTTCAGGCTCGGTCAAAGATCTCTCCTCTACTTCGAAAAGGTGTCCCCACGCCCGTACACTTAATGATGTGAGGAGGTTCTCGGTGGTTGTCCTGGCAGCCCTTCTGCTGGCTGCCTGCGACCAGGGCACGACCAAGCCCAACGGGTCCACCAGCGGTCCGCTCGACCTGATGTTTCAGAACAAGTACGCGAAGGCGGAAGCGCAGCTCAAGGACCAGATCAGCAAGCACCCCAACGACGCCCGGCCGCTGGCCGACTATGCCCTCCTGCTCAACTACGAGACCAAACAGAAAGCGGCTCTCGACGAGGCCCAGCAGGCCCTCAAGCTGGCGCCCCACGACGGCTACGTCCTGACGGTGCTCACCCGGGTCGAGGACTGGAACAACGACGTCACGGCCGCCGCCGCCACCGGAGCCCAGGCGGTGAGCGCCGCGCCCCAGTCGGCGCTCGCTCGAGCTTTCTACGGTGAAGCCCTGGCGGACACCGGCAAATACTCGGATGCGCAGACCCAGCTCAACAAGGGGGCCAGCCTGGCCAAGAGCGGCTCGAGCTACGAACAAGCCGAGGTCGAGCGCAACTGGGCGAATTACTATCGCGACCGCCAGCAGTATCCGGAGGCACTGACCCACCTCAAGCTGGCGGCGGGAGACCAGCCCAACTGGGTCGAGCGTCTGCTGGAGCTCGCCCGCTTCTCTATCGGGCGAGCGGACCTGAGCGGGGCGACCACCTACCTGCAGCGGGCTGCCAGCCTGTCCCCCGACGACGCCGGCATCCGGGAACAGCTCGGCGAGGTGGCCCTCTTCGCCCAGGATTACGCGGTCGCCAAGGACGCCTACACCGCCGCCCTGCGGCTGCAGCCGCGAAGCAACCTCGACCTGAAGATCCTTGGCGACCTGGCGGTGGCTCTAGACCACAGCACGAGCACCGCGATCAAGGATGAGCGCGCGGCTATCGTCGATCAGCCCTCGGATGGTGAGGCGGGCGCGTACCTGGTTGCGGTCCTGCGCTACCTGAGCGGCGACGAAGCGCAGGCGCGCCAGGCGGCCCAGAGCACAGTGGCGCCCAGCGCCGGGTCAGGCTATGTGGACCTCGACAAGGCGGCGCTCGACCGCCAGGCGGCGGCGTTAGCCGCTGTCAACCACTACCGGCACCTGGCAAACCTGGGCCCGGTGGGATCCTCGGGGATCATTCACCAGTCCGCGCTTGCCCATGCCTTCTATACATTTTTCAATGGCAACAGCTCTGACCTTCGCGACCTTGGTATCCACCGGGAAACCAAGAGCGGGCTGGGGTATACGGGGGACAACGTGCTGTCACGGGCAGAGCACTTCGGCTACCCCATCGTCTCTATGGCGGAGGTGATCACGCACCGCAGCGACCCCAACGGCGCGGTGAGTGATTGGATCGACTCGGTCTACCACCGGATCCCACTGCTGCGGACAGACCTCCGCGAGCTCGGCTATGGAGATGCCTACCTCGGGCCGTTGACGGTGCAGGTCATGGACATGTCCTACCGCGAAACCACCACCGGCCGCGTCATCCTCTACCCCGCTCCCGACCAGACCGGCGTCCCGGTCGCCTTTGCGGGCAACGAGATTCCGGACCCCGCTCCGAACGCGGCCTATCCGATCGGCTACCCGACCACCGCCACTTTCGACCGCAACGCCAACGTGAAGATCACGAGCTCGCACTTCCGTGACCCGGCCGGCACCGACCTGCTGGGAATATCGCTCAACCCCACCGCGGAGACCGAGAACTCCTGGGCATTCATGGCAAACATTCCTCTCAAGCCAAGCACTACATACACTGTCGAGCTGAACGGCACCGTTAACGGGGTGGCCTTCCACCGGACCTGGAAATTCACAACCGTGGCCGCGGCCAGCCCGACCCCGCAGGTGCAGCAGGCCGGCTGACTAATGCCAGCCGATGAAGAAGGGCTGGCTCCAGGCCCGGGCGCCACTGTCGGCGACGGCTTCGATGCGCACGTAGCCTTCGTCGCCTTTCACGGTGTAGGTGCGCTGCCCCCCGGTTGAGGCGGCGAGCAACCGGCCGCCAGATCCGATGAAGCGCAGTGTCAAGGTCGAGGGCGCATCCACTCTGATGTTGCGGCCGTCGACGGCGAAGCTGCTGAAGCTCGCTCCGCTCGAGGCATAGAAGGCGCCCTGCCTGATCGAGGCCAGCAGGTCTGGAACATCGCCCGTCGTTCCCAACACGGAAATCCAGGCCGAGCCCGCGGTCGTATCTGTCAGGCTGAGCAGGTCGTCGCCGGCAAAGGCGTAGACGTGGCGGCCCCTGGCGAGGAGGCTATCCCACAACGCCGTGGCCTCACCCTGCGCCGGGTCCAATGAACGCAGGCGCGCATCATAGATCTCGAGTCCGAAGAGGTTCTTAACCGCAAGCGCGGCCCTGGCTGCGTCTGGCCTCTCCAGCGAGTTGGGCGCGGCCAGCACCGCCAGGCCGCTGTCCTTCTGAATCCAGTCGACCGCTGCCTGCAGATTGCTCGCAGGCAGCCAGTGATCCATGTTGAGGGCGAGCAGGTTGGCGAATGGATAGCTGGCCTGGATGGCGGCGAGTCCGACCATCGGGCGGTGCGCATATTCCTCCACCCAGGTGTAGGTGTTCACATCGGTGACGGCAAGGAAGTCATAGCCATGCTGACGAAAATAGTCGCCGAGAGAACGCGGTAGGTCTTTCCCAACGCCGCGCACGGATGCCAGGTGGATGTCGCCCTTGAACCAGGAGGCGGCCGAGGACATCGCATAGGGGTTGAGTACGACCAGCTGACGGCTCGGCGCCGGAGCCGGACGGGCAGTGAACATGGTGCGACCCGTCACAAGTCCGAGCAGTCCCGACGCGATCACGGTGGCGATCAAAAAGAGGGCGCGGCGACCAGGACGTCCAACCGGTCGAGCTCCTGTCGGATCCTGATTGCCAGCTCGTGGGCGCCAGGGGTATCGCCATGCAGGCACAGGGATTCAAACGCGATCGGCACCTGAGTACCGTCATCAAGGAGAACTTCTCCTCGCAGGACGAGGGAGCGGACCTGCTCCACCACCTCGTCACCCTGGGTGATAAGGGCGCCGCGCGCGGGCCGCGGCATCAAGGAGCCGTCCGGGCGATATCGCCGGTCAGCAAACGCCTCCCTGAGAAACGGCCAGGCCGCCGCTTTCGCGGCCCGCTCCATGGCCGAGCCTGCTCGGGCGAGAAGGCGCAGCGGCCGGCGGTAGGCGCGCAAGGCGGCGACGATCCCAGTGGCCAGGTCGTCGTCATCCTCGGCCTGGTTGTAGAGGGCGCCGTGTGGCTTCACGTGCATGACCGACGCCCCCTCGCCCTGCGCAATCTCATCGAGCGTCTCGATCTGATTGATGAGAAGTTCGCGAAGGCCGCCCTCGGTAAGCCGCATCGGCCTCCTGCCGAAACCCTCGCGGTCCGCGTACCCGGGATGAGCACCGACCTGGACGCCGCCGGCAATAGCCATTCGCAGCACCCGGCGCATCGTCTCGGCGTCGCCGGCGTGGGCGCCGCACGCGATGCTGGCCGAGCTAACGAATGGCAGCAGAGCCTCGTCTTTGCCACCCTCACCGACGTCCGCATTGAGGTCGATCGAGCGCATCGGCCCATCGTAAGGCGGCCCGTAAGCGTCGATGGTTTCCTCCGGTCAACATCGTTTTATTGGTTAGCGATGAATTCCGGACTGCGGCGGCGCCGTCAGAAGGGCCAGGGTATGGTCGAATTCGCCCTGATCCTGGTCCTGATTGCCCTGGTTGTGATCGGGACCATGATGGTGATGGGGAATACCATCCAGAACAACTACTGGAACATCGTCGCCAGCTTCGACTCGAGCGGTCAGACGCCGGAAGTGATCTCCTGCCACCAGGCGCACTACAACTGCGGTCATTGAGCTCGACCGGTCGCGTGAGCTAGGCCTGCGTCCTTCGGGATAAGCCGAACGACGCCGCCTGGTCGCCCGCAGACTCCTTCCCCGCCTCGAAGATCGTCCACCTCAGGCAAAACGATCCCGCGATCGAGCACACCGCGCTCACGGTCAGCAGCGATCGCGTGAATTTCCCCGTCCTTCGGCCCGCGACCTGTTCCAGGACGAGCGGAACCAACGACCCGAGCCCGACAGCACCCGCCCAGAAGGGAACGCTGAAGGCATTTTTCACGAGCGGGTCGGCCGCCCTGCCGCTCTGTTTCAGGAAGGCCCCGAGCACCGCCAGCTCCCCCAGCGTCGCGAGAGTCCCCAGCCGGCTCAGCTTGTGGAGTGTTTTTTCCGGAGCCCGCCGCCTGGCGGCCGCCATCATCACCGCGGCCACACCGCTCGATGCGGCGGAGGCCATGAAGACCCCACCGAGCAGCTTGCTCTTCGCCCAGAGCGGAATGTTGGTGGCACCCAGGAGCACGCCGCTGTAGCCGGCGAGCACCGCGCCGAGCACGCTGCCGGCTGCGTTCATGAGTGGCCGGGGGAGCAAGCGGGCGACCGCGGCCAGCGGTCCGGGCAGGAGCCCGGCACGCCCTGCCTCGGCTGCGGCTCGCGCCAGCGTGACCGGCGTGAACGCCGCCAGTGTCCAGGCGCCGAGATTCATCGGAGAGAGGGGCTTGAAGATGCGCAGCATGTGGTGAAATCGCTGGGGGTTGCCCAGGTCCTTGATGAGGAGCGGGGCGCAGGGCAGGGCGGCGGCTGCGGCAACCACGAAGCCATCACGCGCGACCAGGCGGTCCTCATCCGTACCGAAGAGCTCGGCGGCGCTCGACACCAGGAAGGCGCCACCGGCCAGCCCGCCCAGCCAGAAATAGGCGGGTACCTCCCAGGTCCAGACCGGACGCTTGACGACGGGATAGTCGTAGTAGCCCGCCGGCACACCGAGCTCAGCAGCTCGCGGCGAGGGGTGGTCGCTCACCCCGATCGACGCCCGAACGCCACCGCCGATAGTGCCGCGAAGGCAAGTCCAACCACGGCGCTGATGGCATAGCGTTGCGCCATCGTCTTGCGAGGCAGCCGGGGAACCTCAGGAAGGTTGTATACCTCGGGCCGGTCGAGGAGCAGGAAGAAGGCATTCAGGTGACCGACCTCAGCCGCCTCTGTGCTCTCCGGCATGCCGTAGAGGCGCGCACTGGTCTCGCCGCGGGCGCGCAAATCGGCAAGCCGCCGGCGTGCCTTCGCCTGCAGCTCTTCGATATCGCCGAACTGGATGGAGTCGGTTGGGCAGGCCTTGGCGCAGGCCGGCTCCAGGCCGTCCTTCTGCCGGTCGTAGCAAAGCGTGCACTTGTGAGCCCGCCCGGCCTCGAAGTGACCGTCTTTCGGAGCGCGGTCGATCACCCCAAAGGGGCAGGCCGGCACGCAGTACCCGCAGCCGTTGCAGATGTCCTGCTGCACGTATACACTCCCAAACTCCGTCCTGACCAGGGCTCCGGTCGGACATGCTTCCAGGCAGGCGGCGTTGGCGCAGTGCTTGCAGACGTCGGACATCATCAGCCAGCGCTGTCCCACCCGGGAGTTGTTGGCCTTCGCCTGCTCGACGAACTGGACGTGCCTCCAGGTGGTGGCGCCGAGCGCCCCGGTATTGTCGTAGCTGTTGCCGCTGAGCTCGTTGCCATCGGCCGGCAGCTGGTTCCACTGCTTGCAGGCTACTTCGCATGCCTTGCACCCGATGCAGAGGCTGGTGTCGGTGAAGAATCCCTTCGGGCGCTGCGGCGCGGGTGGCGCCTCGATGTTCATGAACCGGCGATATGCGTCGATCACAGGCGGCCTTTGCGGATGTTGCAGGTGAAGGCCTTGTCCTCCTGGATGTAGACGTTGGGCTCCTCCGACAGAGGCACCAGGTCGTTGGCCATCGCCCCTTTCACCAGCCCTTTGTAGCCCCAGTGATACGGGAGCCCGATCTCGTGGATCAGGGCGCCGTTGAGCTGAAAGGGCCGCAGCCGGCGCGTGACCAGGGCCCGGCACTCGATCTCACCGCGCGCGCTCGAGACCACGATCCAGTCGCGGTTCTTGATCCCCTTCTCGGCGGCCAGCTCGGGGCTGATCTCGGCAAACATCTCCGGCATCAGCTCGGAAAGCCATGAGCTCCAGCGGGACATGGACCCGGATGTGTACTGCTCGGTCACCCGATAGGTGGTGGCCAGGTAGGGGAACCTGGGGTCGCCCGGGGCGCTGATCGGGTTGTCCTTGCGAGAGAAGCGCTTCGCGATCGGGCTGTCCTGCCGCCGGTACACGGGATTCTTGACCGGCGACTCGAGGGGTTCGTAGTGAGTCGGCAGCGGACCGTCCTTGAGCCCGCTGGGGGCGAAGAGCCAGGCGCGGCCGTCGGCCTTGAGGGTGAACGGGTCCGACCCTGAGTGGGCGTCGACCCCGACTCCCTCCTCCTGGCCCGGCGTGTCGGGTGCCTTGGTGTCAGGAAAGTCCGGACGGTCATAGCCGGTCCACTTGTGCTGGGCTGCATCCCACCAGACATACTTCTTGCGCTCGGACCAGGGCCGGCCCTGGGGATCGGCCGAGGCGCGGTTGTAGAGCATGCGCCGGTTGCCGGGCCAGGCAAACCCCCACTCCGGGCTGATCCACCCGTCCCCTTTGTTGCGGCGGCGCGCCATGTTCTGACCCTCACCAGGGAAGACCCCGGAGTAGATCCATACGCCGCATGCGGTGGAGCCGTCGTCCTTGAGGGCGGCGAAGTCAGCCACCTGCTTGCCGTCCCGCACGGTGTAGCCATTCATCTCCATCAGCACCCGGTCGTCCGAGGGCTCATCCCGGATCCGAGAGCGCGGCTCGGGCTGCTCCGGCAGGTAGTCCCAGGTGAGATTGAGAAGTCCCTGGTCGGTGGGTTTCGTCGATCCCCGGTACAGCTCCTTGAGGCGGCGGCCCAGGTGGTAAACGAACCAGAGGTCGGACCGAGCGTCGCCCGGCGGATCCACAGCCTTGTCGTGA
Organism: Chloroflexota bacterium; assembly: GCA_005882775.1. Taxonomy (GTDB): domain Bacteria; phylum Chloroflexota; class Dormibacteria; order CF-121; family CF-121; genus VBDY01. Next base: position 13,546 of record VBDY01000034.1, read on the forward strand.
AATTGCAGCAAGCGTTGGGTGTTCGTGAAAGTGCCGTTCTTCTCCGCCGGCGCCGCCGTCGGCATGAGAAAGACCTCGGTCTTGATCTCGGCAGGGTTCCAGCCTTCGGGGGACGCGTACCAGAAGGCCGCGGTTTCGGTCTCCCATGCGGACTTCCATTGGCGGGATTCTGGCCGAAGATGACCAAACCCTTCACCTTTCCGTCGGCCATCTCGGTGGTTGTGGTCACGTGCGAGTGGTCACCTGTCAGCTTGGGGATCCACTGGTATCCGTACTCGTTCTCCTTGGTGGCGGCCTTGCCGTACCAGGCCTTCAGCAGGGAGACCATGAATTTCGGAAGGTTGGACCAGTACCCGCCCCGGACCGTCGACTCGCGCATGTACTGCTCCAGGGTGGCGTCGCCTTTGAAAGCGGCCGGGTGGGGCAGGTACCCGGGCAGCAGGTCGAACAGGGTGGGTACGTCGGTCGATCCCTGGATCGACGCGTGTCCACGCAGCGCCATGATCCCGCCTCCGGGCCGGCCCATGTTTCCCAGCAGCAGCTGCAGGATGCCGGCGGCGCGGATGATCTGCGGGCCAAAGCTCTGCTGCGTCCAGCCCACCGCATAGCAGATGGCCGCGGTCCGCTCGCGTCCGGAATTGCTGACCAGGACGTCCGCGACCTGAAGGAAGAGCTCGCGCGGCGTCCCGCAGACGCGTTCGACCAGCTCCGGCGTGTAGCGCGCGTAGTGTCGCTTCAGGATCTGGAAGACGCAGCGCGGGTGCTGCAGGGTTTCGTCTCGATAGGGCCGGTGCTTGGCCGGGCTCGTTCCCTCCATGCCGTGGCCGCTATGAGCGACAGCGTCCTCGTTCGCCTCCTGAGGCGGCCCGGCGTAGGCCCAGGTGGCCGGATCGTACTTCTGCTCCTTGGGGTCGTAGCCGGAGAAGATCCCGCCGTTGTCCTCGGCATCGACGTACCCCTCGGCGATGATGCTCGACGCGTTGGTATAGGCGAGCACGTACTCCTTGAACCATTTGTCGTGAGTGATCACGTAATTGATCAGGCCGCCGAGGAAGGCGATGTCGCTGCCAGAGCGGATCGGGACGTAAAGATCCGCGCTGGCCGAGGTCCGGGTGAACCGCGGGTCGACGTGAATCAGGGTGGCACCGCGTTCCTTCGCTTTCATCGGCCAGCGGAAGCCAACCGGATGGTTCTCCGCCATGTTGCTGCCCATGATCAGGATGGCGTCGGCATTGGCCAGGTCCTGCTGGAAGGTGGTTGCCCCGCCTCGGCCGAAGCTTGTCCCCAGACCGGGGACGGTGGAGCTATGTCATATTCGCGCCTGGTTTTCGATGGAGACGACACCCAGGCCGCCACTGAAGAGTTTCTTGATCAGGTAGTTCTCTTCGACATCCATGGTGGCGCCCCCCAGGGTGGCGATAGCGGTTGTGTGGTTGACCGCCTTGCCGTCGGGGGTTCGCTCGACGAAGGTCTCGTCCCGAGTGGCCCTGATCCGCTCGGCGATCCGGTCCATGGCCCAGTCGAGCGGACGGTTTTCCCAGTGGTCTGAATATGGGGCGCGGTAGCGAACGGTGGTGACCCGGTTCGGGTTGACCACGTACTGGTAGGTCGAGGATCCCTTGGGACAGAGCGTGCCCTCGTTGATCGGCGACTCGGGGTTTCCCTCGATGTCGATGATCTTCTCGTCCTTGACGTAGATGAGCTGACTGCATCCGACGGCGCAGTAGGGGCAGACCGATGCCACCGCTCTATCGGCGTGACGCGTCCTGGGCGCCTTTGCGATCGACTCGCGCGACATCGGCTGCGGAGACATGCCGAGCGACGCGATCGGGTGTAGGTTGTGGGATTTGCGGAGGGCCATCTCTCCAACCTGAACGCCGGGCCAAGCTTCCAAACCCAGTATATGGAGGCTTAAGCCCGGCAGGCCAGCACAACCGCACCCGACTGTCGCCGAGCCGTTACCAGTCTTCTCAGGCATCTTTCAGGCGATCGGCCGGGAGCGGCTCTAGGCTGCTAGTGATGGACCAGGCGCCAGGTTCGACGCCCACCCCGCTCACACCAGCACCCACCCCGCCACCCATCTGGCAGCGCCCGGTGAGCCGGCGCACGGTGCTTGCAACCGCGGCGGGCGGCGCCGGCGCGGCAGCGCTGGCCGCCCTCTGGCGCGGCGGCAGCCTGGCCCAGGTTTTGAACCGGGTGCAGGGCCTGACCCACACCTACGAAGGTGTCTTCAGCAGCGAGCGCACCCGGGTGGCCCATCTGCTCCGCCGGGCCGGGTTCGGGGCGAGCCCGCAGGAGCTGGATCGTCTCACCGGCATGGGCACCGCTGCCGCGACCAATGCCCTTCTCAACTACCAGCAAACGTCCAACCAGCAGCTCGAGGCCAGCCTGCCGGGGTTCGACCCCACCGTCACGAGCAACGGCGGTCGCCAGGCCTCGGCACTCCAGGCGTGGTGGCTGACGCGGATGGTCGGGACGGCGCGCCCCCTCGAAGAGAAGATGACCCTGTTCTGGCATGGCCTCCTGACCAGTGGGCTCGACAAGTCCGGGCCTGGCCAACTGTATCAACAGAATCAGCTGTTCCGGCGGACGGCAATGGGAAACTTCGACGACCTCCTGAAGGCAGTCTCGAAGGACCCGGCCATGATGGTCTACCTCGACACCGAGACCAACCGGAATGGCAAGCCGAACGAGAACTACGCCCGGGAGCTGATGGAGCTGTTCACCACGGGCATCGGTCATTACAGCGAGGACGACGTGCGCGAATCAGCGCGGGCCTTCACCGGCTGGACGCTCGGACGCGGCAAGCAGCGGGACGCCCTTACCTCGACCTTTGTGGCTCGCTACCACGACGAAGGTGTGAAGACCTTCATGGGAAAAACCGGGACGTTCACCGGCGACGACATCGTCGACATGCTGGTGCCGCTGCGGGCGACCGCCGAGCGCCTGACGACCCGGCTTTTCTCCTACTTCGCCTATCCCAACCCGGAGCCGGAGATCGTGCAGCACCTGGCCGATGTCTTCCAGAAGAACGGCTACAACGTCGGCGCAGTCGTGAAGGAGATCCTGACCATGGATGCCTTCTATTCACCCAAGGCCTACCGGGCTCTGGTGAAAAGCCCGACCGAGTATGTTGCCCAGACGCTTCGAGCGGTCGGAGCCACCTCTGTGAGCGCGCCGGCTGTGGCCGCGACCGGCCAGATGGGCCAGGTGCTTTTCTATCCGCCGAACGTCGCCGGCTGGCCGGCGGGTGCGTCCTGGATCAATAGCTCGACCCTGCTGACGCGGATCAACTTCGCCGCCGGGGTAGCGCAAAAGGCTGCTCCGGCCTCGACATTCAAGGGCTTGCCCGGACTGATCGATACCTTCATCGACGGCAACGTCACGCCCTCCACCAGGGACGCGCTGACGCAGGCCGCGACCGGCACCGGACAGATCCCGGTGACGCTGATGTACTTCGTGCTGGCCACGCCGGAATACCAGTTGAACTGAGCCATGGAGCTGATGAGGAATGTTTAGCCGCCGCGACTTTCTGAAGCAGGGCCTGCTACCCGTCTTCGCCGGGTCAGCCGTCCCCAGCGTCTTCGCGAACGGTCTGGCGGCATCCGCCGCCGACTCACCAAATACCGCGCCGAGCAACCGGGTCTTGGTACTGGTGCAGCTTGCCGGCGGCAACGACGGCCTCAACACGGTGATCCCATTCCAGGACGCGACCTATCACGATGCCCGGCCGACCCTGCGCCAGGATCAGGGTGTCCTGACCCTCAACAACCAGCTCGGCCTGCACCCAAACCTCAAGGCCCTCAAGGCGCAATGGGACGCGGGACAGCTTGCGGTCGTGCAGGGCGTCGGCTATCCCAGTCCCAACCTCTCGCACTTCGCCTCCATGTCCGTCTGGGAAACAGCGAATGTAAAGGGCGGCTTCGGCGACGGCTGGCTGGGCCGCTACCTCAACTACCTGGACCAGGTGGGCGAGAGCCCGAACCATACCCTGGAGGGAGTCAGCGCCGGCTCACTCGTACCGCCCGAGATGCGCTCGAAGACACCGGTGACCGCGCTGCAGTCGCTGCGAAACTTCCGGCTCCAAAAGGTCAACGAGCACGGCACCATGGTGGACGTCGAGAACCCACTGATGCAGTTCTATGGCGGCTTCAGCAAGGCTGGTCCGGCACCCTACGCGGCGATCCTCGACACCACCCTGCAGGAGGCGCTGGCAGCCTCGCACGGTCTTCAGGCGACCGACGCCAGCTACGTGGCAAAAGCCACCTACCCGGCCAACAGCCCGATCGCAAACTCACTCAAGCTGGTGGCCGAGACGATCGTGTCCGGGCTCGGTGTCCGGGTGGCGCACGTCACCCTGGGCGGCTTCGACAACCACGCGCGCGAGAAACCGGTGCACGACAAGCTGCTGCTGGACCTCGACCAGGCACTGGGGGCGTTCATGGCCGACATGCAGGGTCACGGGCTCGCTGACCGGATCCTGGTGATGACCTGGTCAGAGTTCGGGCGCCGAGTCAACGAGAATGGCAGCGCGGGCACCGACCACGGCACGGCTGCGCCCATGTTCCTGCTGGGCGCACCGGTGAAGGGCGGGCTCTACGGCGAGGCCCCCAGCCTGCAGAGCCTGGACAACGGAAACCTGAAGTTCACCACCGACTTCCGCAGCGTCTATGCCTCGGTGCTGCAGGGCTATCTCAACGCGCCGGCCTCGGACCTGTTGGGCGGCACCTTCGAGACCCTCCCGCTGCTCAAGTCCTGAGTCGACCCCAGCCTCCCAACATAAGAACCGCTTGCGGTCTTGGCTGGGACCACGATCAGCCTGTGAAGGGGCGGTAGTCTGCCCGGTTCGAGTCTTCCCGGGTGGAGGTGATGCCTCCGAATACGAACCGCGGTGTCGCCGTGGCTGGCGGCTGGGTTCGGCTGGGTGGCCGGAGACCAGCCGAGGCAGCCTGCCGGGACGAGGTCGCCGTTTGGGTTTTATGGGATCGCACCGGTCAACAGGTGTTCACGGGACGTGGGGTCTACGCGGAGACGCTGGCGGCCAGCACCCGGTACCCAGAATCGACCGTGTTCAATTTGAACGGCGCGGGTGGGCCCGGTCAGCGATGAGTTGAGGGCGGCCACGTCGTCCTTTTCTATGATGGGCTGGTGTGCGCCAACCCGGCCGCACCAACCTTTGGCTGGCACCCACTTCGGAGGGAGACCACATGTCAAGCGTTCGGGTCCACAACTTCTCGGTTTCACTCGACGGTTTCGGCACCGGTGACGGCCAAGGTCTCGAAGCACCCTTCGGACACGCTGGTACCAGGCTCCATGAATGGTTCTTCCCCACGCGGAGCTTCCACGTGATGCAGGGCGAGCCAGGAGGCAGCACCGGCGTGGACGACGCCTTCGCCAGCAACTGGGGCCCGGGCATCGGGGCCGAGATCATGGGACGCAACAAGTTTGGGCCCCAGCGCGGCCCTTGGGCCGACGAGCAGTGGAAGGGCTGGTGGGGCGACGACCCGCCCTTCCATACCCCGGTGTTCATCCTCACCCATCATCTCAGGCCCACGATCGAGATGAAGGGCGGTACAACGTTCCACTTCATCGACGCCAGCCCCGCCGAGGCCCTGGAGGCCGCCCGGGAGGCGGCTGGCGGCCTAGACGTCCGGATTGGCGGAGGACCGTCCACAATTCGCCAGTTCCTCGCGGCCGACCTGATCGACCACATGCACATCGCGATCGTGCCCATCGTTCTCGCACGCGGGGAACGCCTTTGGGACGCGCTCCAGGAACTCGAGGAGCGCTTCAACGTTGAGGCGGTCAGCTCGCCCAGCGGCGTCACCCATCTCACCTTCACCCGCCGATAACTCAGACGGGATCGGTCCCGCAGCCGGCGTTCTGGGGATAGGTAAGGGACAGGCGCCAGCGTTCAATTCGAGCCATTTGCGTCTCCTCGTGGCGGTCGCCGGCGGCGGGCGTGAGCTTGTTCCACCGATCGAGCTCGTCCTCGCTGAGTTCCACACAGTCGGCAGCGGTGTTCTCCTCGACCCGCGAGGTGTCACCCACGCACGTCTAGCTTCTAGCTGTCAGCCCCGGATCACGTGACCGAGCGTCCCATGCCAACCGATTCGAGCGAGTAACGCAGCACCGTCATTCCTCCCTCCTCCGCTGAGGAGATCGGCGTGAGTTTCACCGCCGCGCCGCCAGCGCGGTCGAACAGGCGGACACCGTCGCCGACGAGAACCGGTGCGACATGAATGATGATCTCATCCAGAATCCCCGCATCGAGACACTGCTGAGCGACGTTCGCGCCCAACACGGCACATCGCCGCCGTCTGCCGCCTCCTTCGCGATCCGCACGGCCTGATAGCGATCCCAGGAGGTGGCGACCCCGCGCAGGTACCATCGACCGATGGCTCTCAGACCTGACGATATCGTCCGATTGCACCTGGGGAAGCTATGGCTGGCCGGCCTCAAGCTCGAGCTTCCGGTGCACGGGTTCCTGGTCAAGCATCCCGGCGGCGCCGGATTGGTCGACACAGGGTACGGCAACAACACCGAGCTCATCAAGGAGTACCGGGCCGTGGCCGCCCCGGTCGCCTCCGCGCTCGCCGAGCACGGGATCAGCCCGATTGACATCAGGTGGGTGATCAACTCGCACCTTCATTTCGACCACGCCGGTCAGAATGCCGTCTTTCCGCATGCCCCGCTCTACGTCCAGCGGGGCGAACATCAGCGGATCCACGAGGAGAACTACACCATCGCCGAGTGGCTCGACTATGCGGGAGCGCGATACGAGCTGCTTGAAGGGGAAACCGAGATAGTGCCGGGAGTCCGGGTGATCACCACACCGGGCCACACGCCCGGGCATCAGAGCATTGTGGTCGAGACCACGTCCGGACCCTCCGTGATCGTGGGAGACGCCTGTTGGACGGTCGACCATTTCGAGGGGACAGCGCCGCCGGCGGGCTCGATGGAGGACATGAAGCTGTGGCGCCAATCTGTGGACAAGCTCCACCGGCAGCGACCCTCGGCCGTCCACTTCTGTCACGACCCGCGGACCTGGAAGCCGGCCGTCACCGCATCGCGACCGCCGGACGCTTGACTTCTATCTTGAACCTGGGGATAATGAACCGGTTCACAATGCAGTCATCCTCTTTTTCGCCTGGCGATTGCCACTTCCACGGCACCCTGGCACGGGACGCGGCAGGCCGCCTGTACGACAGCCGCCTCCGGCAGACGATCGACTCTCGACGCCGGCCGGTCTCGGCGCACGAGCTGCGATCAGTCGAGGCCCTGACAGCGCTCCGAATTGCCTCGCGCCTGATGCGTCAGCGCATGGATCGCTGGGCCGACAAGCACGGCCTTAGCGAAGGCCGCCTGCACGTTCTCTTCCAGCTGATGGGATCCCCTGACCGGATGCTTCCACTCGGCGAGCTCGCAGACCAGCTGGACGTCAGCCCTCGCAATATCACCGGCCTGATCGATCATCTCGAACGCGACGGCCTGGTGGAACGGGTCGACGATCCGGACGACCGCCGCTCGATCCACGCTCGGCTAACCCAGGCTGGGGCGAAGGTGCTCCAGGGCCTGCGGGCGGAGGGACTCAAGTGGCAGACGTCGGTTACCACCGGGCTTTCCGACGATGAGCTGGAGCAGCTCCGTCATGCCTGCCTGCGACTGGTGGAAAACATGAGCGGCGTGCCTGTCGCCGTCGGGGAGACCGCTTGAGCGCCGACCCACAGCGCGGTCAGACCGCGGAAGGCGCCTCGGCCGGCGGCCACATGACCGAGGGGCTCGGGCGCCTGCAGACGGTGCTGGTTGTGGCCGGCACCATGATGGCACTCCTGCTTGCTGCCCTGGACCAGACGATCGTGGGCACGGCCATGCCGCGGATCGTGGCCGACCTCAACGGGCTCAACTACTACTCGTGGGTGATCACCGCCTACCTGGTTTCGTCGACGATCATGGTCCCGATCGCGGGCAAGCTGGGCGACCTCTTCGGGCGCAAGCCGTTCCTGCTCGCCGGCATGATCGGCTTCGTGGCCGCGTCCGCCCTCTGCGGCCAATCGCACAACATGGCCGAGCTGATCGTCTTCCGCAGCCTTCAGGGGATTTTCGGCGGCATGCTCTTCGCCACCGTCTTCGCCGTCATCGGCGACCTGTTCCCTCCGGCTCGCCGCGCCCGCCTGCAAGGCCTGTTCGGCGCCGTCTTCGGGCTGTCCTCCATTCTCGGGCCCACTGCCGGTGGCTACATCACCGACAACTGGGGCTGGCGCTGGGTTTTCTACGTCAACCTGCCGGTCGGCATCGTGGCCGTCCTGCTGGTAGCGGCCACCATGCCATTCGTCCGCTCCAAGGCGTCGATTCGAGATATCGACTTCCCTGGCGCGGTGGCGCTGATCGCCGGCCTGATCCCGTTGATGATCGCGCTGTCCATCACCCGCGACCACTCCTGGACCTCGCCCGAGGTGCTCGGGCTGCTCGGCCTGGCGGCGGCCATGCTGGTGGTCTTCTTCGTCCTCGAGCAGCGCACCCAGAATCCGATCGTTCCCTTCGGCCTCTTCAAGAATTCGACGTTCAGCGTCTCCATGATCGCCGGCTTCCTGACCGGGTTTGGCATGTTCGGAACGATCGTCTTCGTACCCCTGATCTACCAGGGCGTTCTCGGGGTGACCGCCACCAACTCCGGCCAGCTGCTTACGCCCATGATGCTCGGGCTGATCGTGGCCAGCACCCTGGTCGGGCAACTCATGGTCCGGATCCGCTACTACCGGTTCCTCGGGACCCTGGGCATCACGATGATGCTGGTCGGGATGTGGCTGCTTTCGCAGATCACTCCCAGCACCTCGAGCCTTGAGGTCGTTCGCGACATCGTGATCGTGGGCGCCGGCCTGGGGACGACCTTCCCCCTCTACATCAACGCCGTTCAGAGCGCCCTGCCGCGCAAGTTCCTGGGGGTTGCCACCAGTCAGATCCAGTTCTGGCGCCAGATCGGGGGCACGATCGGGACCGCGATCCTCGGCTCGGTCCTGAGCCAGCGCCTTCCAGTCAACATTCAATCTCAGGTCGCTAGTCTTCACCTGCCGGCACAGGCTGCCCGTCTCCTGCCGAGTGCTGGGACCGCCAGTCCACAGACCGTCTTCGATCCAGCCACGATCGCTCAAGGGAGGGCCCACGCGGCCGCCGCTGGACCGCAGGCAGCGGCGATCTTCGACCAGGTGCTGCATGCGATTCGGGCCGCGCTCGCAACCACCCTGCACGAAGTCTTCCTCATTGGCGGGCTGGTTTTGATCGCAGCCCTGATCGCCTCGGTCTTCCTCAACGACGTGCCGATTCGTGGCGGCCGTCGGGACGAGAGCGGGACCGCTTCTGTAGCCGCAGCCTAAACGCCTCTATCGAGCGCGTTACGGCGCGCTCTTTGGGCCGGCGGGCACGGCTCGGGCCAGGTAGGCCCTCGCCTCCTTTGTACCCGGCGCACGAAGTGGCCCCGTGGTTTTCCGTGTACCCGATCCATTCCCCAGGGCTGGCGACCTGGGGAAAAATGTGGCATGCCAAAGATAGATTCCGGAGACACTGCCTGGGTTCTGGCATCGGCGGCACTCGTCATGCTGATGACGCCGGCGCTGGGGTTCTTCTACGGCGGCCTGGTGCGCCGGAAGAACGTCCTCTCCACGATCATGCACAGCTTCTTCATCCTGTGCCTGATCAGTGTCCAGTGGGTGCTCTGGGGCTATAGCCTGGCCTTCGGCCCCGACCATGGCCACGTGATCGGCGGCCTGGATTGGGTCGGCCTCAACCACGTGGGTTTCACACCCAACACCGATTACGCGCCCACCATCCCCCACCAGGCATACATGGTCTTTCAGATGATGTTCGCGGTCATCACGCCGGCGCTGATCAGCGGCGCCTTCGCCGAACGCCAGCGCTTCAAGGCGTTCGTGATCTTTTCCCTGCTCTGGGCCACCTTTGTCTACGACCCGATCGCGCACTGGGTCTGGGGCGCGGGCGGGTGGCTGCACAACCTGGGTGCCCTCGACTTTGCCGGAGGAACCGTC
>VBDY01000054.1 GCA_005882775.1 Chloroflexota bacterium
CTCGCCGTCAGGTCGAGCTCGTTACCGTGCCGACCGAGAAGGCGATCGACCTCTTGAATCGCGACGGTAAACGGGTGAACGCCATCTTGCACGTCACCTGCTGACGCCCTCAGGCGTGCTCCGCTCGATGATGGCTTTAAAGTCCACGTCCGCTGGCAATGTCCCAAACGCCATGCCACCGCGGTCGCCCAGCCGTGAGGCACAGAACGCTGCCGATACGGAGCTCGGCGCATGCTGAAGCAAGAGCGATGCCTGCAGCATGACGGCCATGCGCTCAACCAGCCGCCGGGCATTCTCCTCCGCGATCTTCCCCTTCATCAGGTCATCCTCCAGCGCCCTCAACCCGGCGTCGTAGGCCGCGTCCATGCCGGCAGCCCGCGCCAGCTCACCCCGGAATGCCTCCACTGACTCGGGCTCGCGCTTCATGGCACGGAGGGCGTCCAGGGCGATTACGTTTCCCGATCCCTCCCAGATCGAGTTGAGGGGCGCCTCCCGATACAGCCGCGGCGTGATCGACTCCTCGACATAGCCGTTCCCACCCAGGCACTCGACTGCCTCGGCAGTCACCATGGGCGTCCGCTTGCACACCCAGTATTTGGTGACAGCGGTGGCCAGTCTGCGAAAGGCCGCCTCCCGTTCATTCGAGCCCGCCAGGTCGTAGGCGCGGGCGACCCGGAGCATCACCGTGGTCGCGGCCTCCGATTCGAGAGCCAGGTCGGCGACCACATTTCGCATCAGCGGTTGGTCTTTGAGCAGTCGACCGAAGGCGCTTCGATGAGCGATATGGTGGGTCGCCTGGGCGACCGCCTGGCGCATCAACGCAGCCGACCCGATGATGCAGTCGAGCCGGGTGTGGTTGACCATCTCCAGGATGGTGCGGACTCCGCGTCCTTCCGGCCCGACCAGCTGAGCCCAGGCGCCCTCAAACTCCACCTCGCTCGAGGCGTTCGATCGATTTCCCAGTTTGTCCTTGAGCCGTTGGATATGGAAGGCGTTTCTTGAGCCGTCCGGTAAGACGCGCGGAAGCAGGAAGCACGATAATCCGCCCGGCGCCTGCGCCAGCACCAGGAAGACGTCGCACATCGGAGCCGAGCAGAACCACTTGTGCCCGGTGAGCCGGTACTCCCCGGCCGAGGAGCCGCCGTCCATCGGATCGGCGCGTGTCGTGTTGGCACGCACATCGGACCCGCCCTGTTTCTCGGTCATGGCCATCCCCGCCAGCAGGCCACTCTTTAAAGTCGCTGGCCGGAGCCCGAAGTCGTAGCTCAAAGACGTAAGACCAGGCTCCCATGCCGTTGCCAGAGCCGGCGTGCCGCGCAGCGCCGGCACGATGGCGTAGGTCATCGAGATCGGGCAGCCATGACCAGCCTCGACCTGCGACCAGACATAGAACGATGCCGCCCGTGCGACGTGGGCGCCGGGTCGTGGATCGCGCCAGGGCATCGCATGCAGCCCCCGGTCAACTGCCACCTCCATCAGCCGGTGCCAGGCCGGATGGAATTCGACCTCGTCGATCCGCCGACCATACCGGTCGTGCGTGCGCAAGACTGGCGGATTCGCATTCGCCTGAAACCCCCAGGCGATCGCCTCCTCGGTTCCCGCCAGGCGTCCTAGCTCGTCAACCCGTTCGTTCGCCCAGTCCGCGCCGTTCCACTCCAGCCCTTCCACCAGGGCGGCGTCCGCCGAGAACAGGTTGTAACCGCTCAGCGGCGGCGGTTGATTGACCAACGGCTACGTCACCCTACAGCCGCACGGAATCGAGGTCGACCACTTTGGCATTCAACGTGGGTGCCTGCTGCTGCCGGGCGTACGCCACAGCCTCATCCGGCGTCATCCCGCGGCCGTGGGCCGACAGCCGCACGAACTCTTCCTCTCCTAGGGCCGTTTGTACCTGTTGGGTCTCCATCTGGTACTCGTCGCGCTCGAATGGCGGAATCGGCGCTCCCAGCTCTTCGCGCAGTTTGTGGGCGGCCCCGAAGAGCGTGGCCGCCCGCTCGGCGTTCCCCTGCTGGGCGGCGACCATGCCTAGCCCGTGCAGGCAGGCGACAATACCGAACTTCTCGCGCGGATCAAAGGTTTCCAGGGCCTGCTCCAGGAGTGCCGTCGCTGCACCCAGATCTTCTTGCTGGCGAGCCACGATCGCCAGCTCGCACAGTGCTAGGCCGGCGCTCATTCCATCGTTGAATTCTCTGGCGAGAGCGAGGCTCTCCTCAAAAAGGGCCTTCGCACGAGGGTAGTCCGCGGTAGAGCGAGCCGCCTGTCCCAGGAGATAGAGCGTCAGGCCCAGGTCGACTCGGTCCTTGGATTCCCGGACCAGGCTCAGGCTCTCGTCCAGCAGGGTGGTCGCGGGCGTGTAGTGACCCTGGCAGAGCTCGGTTTCCCCCATGATTCGCAGGGCAATCGAAACGCGTCGCCCATCGCCTACCTCGCGGAAGCTGATCAGGGCCTGCTCGAGCATGCCCATGGCGGGGACGTACTCACCCTTGCGCAGCGCGACCACACCCAAATACAAATAGGACATCCCGAGGGAGTCGGTGTCACCGGTCTCCCGCAGATAGCTGATGCTCTCCTGTTGTAGGCGTGCTGCATCTGGATAGTCATCCTAGTTGATGGCTACTGAGCCAAGCGTTTGGAGAGCGAACCCGATGCCCCAGCTGTCGTTGGCGGCAGTGTAGAGATTCAGGCTTTCTTCACCGTGGATCTGAGCCTGGGTCCATGCCCCCTGCCAGATGGCGAGGTAGCTCGCCCACGCCAGCGCCTTGGCTCGGAGCACGGATGGGACAGCCTCTTGCTTGGGCGCCAGTGACCGCTCCAGCCAGAGCCGGCCCTCATTGAAATGGCCTCGTGATCGCCAGTAGAGACCCAGTCCGGCGGCGATGCGCAACGCAGCTTGCGCATCGGCGTTCGCCAGGCAGCAGTCGAAGGCGGCGCGGAAGTTCGCGATCTCGGTATCCACGCGGTCGAACCAGCGCAGCTGGTCGGGGCCGTGAAGTTCGCGTTCCGCCTCTTCGGCTATCGCCAGGAACCGGGTGCGGTGTCGCTCCTGAAGCGTCCGTTCCTCCTCAGCGGCTCGGGCACGCTCCGCCGCGTACTCTCGAATGGTCTCGAGTAACCGATAGCGTGGTGCGCCATCGCGCTCATCAGCTATGACCAGGGATTTCGACACCAGCGTGGCAAGCAGGTCCAGCACGTCCAACGGATCGAGCGGCTCCCAACCGCAGATCTCTTCCGCCAACTCCAGGTTGAAGCCGCCGGCGAAGACCGAGGCTCGTCGCAGCAGGGTGCGTTCGGGCTCAGCCAGCAATTCAAAGCTCCAGTCGATGGCCGCCCGCAGTGTCTGTTGCCGGGGCAGAGCCGTTCGACGCCCTCCTGTGAGCAAGCGAAAACGATCGTTGAGGCGGGCCAGCATCTGAGGCAGGGAGAGCAGGCTGAGCCTGCTGGCGGCCAGTTCGATGGCGAGAGGGATTCCGTCCAGGCGCTGGCAGACCTGCACCACCAGCGGTGCGTTTTCCTTGGTTAGCTGGAATGAAGGCGAAGCCGTCCTCGCCCGATCGACGAAAAGCGCCACCGCCGTCGACTCGGCGATCTGCTCCAGCGCAGGTAGCCGCTCGGGGTCCGGCATAGCCAGGGAGGGGACGCGCCAGATTGCCTCACCCGCCACGCCAAGGGCTTCACGGCTCGTTGCTATCACCTTGAGCTTCGGGCACGCTTGGAGAAGGGACTCGGCGAGGACTGCGCACGGTTCGATCAGGTGCTCACAGTTGTCGAGGACGACCAGGGCGGATTTCGACCCGAAATAGTCGATCAAGGCCTCGGTGGCACTGCGGCCCGCCTGTTCGCGCACGTCGATCGCAGTCATCAAGGTCTGCGCAACCAGGTCGGGGTTGGATACGGGGGCGAGCTCCGCCAGCCAGACGTGTGCGTACTCTTCGAGCACCTGGCTGGCCAGCTCGATGGCGAGTCGGGTCTTCCCGATGCCGCCAGTTCCAACCAGGGTAAGGAGCCGGCCCGCGGCCAGGAGCGACCGGAGCTCTTCCAGTTCCGTTCCTCGGCCGAGGAATGTGGTGAGCTGCAGCGGAAGATTGTTCTTGCGGACATCCAGCGTCTTGAGTGCCGGAAACTCGGTAAGCAGGCCTTCGATGTCGAGCTGGTACAGATGCTCGGGTCTGGGAAGATCCTTGAGCCGGTGGTCGCCCAGGTCCCGGATGCTGACGCCCGCAGGAAGGGCCTTCTCGACGAGTGCGTGGACGCTGTCTGAGATGACGACCTGGCCGCCATGGCCG
>VBDY01000055.1 GCA_005882775.1 Chloroflexota bacterium
CTCACCGGTGAGCGGGACGAACGGTCGGCTGAAGCGACTCCGCATTAGGGCTGTCGCGTTGCCGGCAAGGAGCTGAAGCTCAGCGCTTGCGGCGATTCTCCCGATAGGCCTGGGTGAACCACTTGCGGACCTCATCGTCGACGTCGTCGGTAGAACTGAGTCCGATGCGAGCCGTCACCTGGCTGTTGCCCATGCTCCGTGCGCGGTCGATGCGCCCTGCAGGCTTGAACGTCTGCAGCCGTAGCCCCAGGTCGACCCGTGTCTTCGTGCTCGGCTCAACGGTGGCAAAGGTGCGTTGCGGACCAACCAGCGATACATATGTCTTGCGCGCTTGTATCGTCACCTCACCGAGTTGAGCCGCTTCAGCGAGGACAGCGTCCAGGATCGGCCTCAGCGCCGGGCGGTCGGCGTATTGCCCTTCGATCAGATCATCTGAGCTGGCCTTGAGAAAGTCGGGATACCCGAAGGTCTCCATGACCAGCATCCCTTGGGGATAGCCGGTTACGCCCTGTTCGGCCAGCCAGCCGCGAAGACTCTTCTCGTCGCGAAGATGCTGCTTGCGAATTCGCGCGTTCCAGGTGCTGACGCCAGCTCCGGTCCGTCGCTCCAGCAGGTCGGCGATCCACTTATTGCGCTCCTGCCAGGACCGTGTCTTGATCTTCGCGAAGCCTCGCTATGCCGGTGATGGTTGGGGTCCGCTTGTATCCGGAAGCGGGACATTCTGTAGCCGGACCTGTCCCCGCGCGACGAGCTTGCCGTCATCGGCCTTGGAGATCGTGACCTGCCAGAGCTGCTGAGTCGAGCCCTGGTGGATCGGTTCTGCCACGACCTTGACTCGACCGCTGCTGATCGGGCGCACGAAGTCGGTGTTGTTGTTGACTCCAACCGCGAACTGGCCGCGATCCAGCACCGCTGCTGACGCACCCACGCTGGCGGCGCTCTCGATGGCGGTAGTGTAGGCGCCGCCATGCACGACTCCCCAGGGCGTGTGGTGCTCGGAGCCCAGCTCGATCCAGGCGACAACGCGGTT
This sequence comes from Chloroflexota bacterium, assembly GCA_005882775.1. Classification (GTDB taxonomy): domain Bacteria; phylum Chloroflexota; class Dormibacteria; order CF-121; family CF-121; genus VBDY01. Next base: position 1,031 of record VBDY01000055.1, read on the forward strand.
CGGCTCGACCGACTCGAACTCCATCCCCAGCGCACTCACGAATGCGCTGAGCCGCTCCAGGCTGGGTAGCTGCTTTTCCATCAGGTGTGCACCCGCGCCCGAGGCGTTACGAGCAACCCGATTGTCACCACCAGCACGGCGAGGACGCTCACGTGGTAAGCAATGTCGCCGGACCGCCCGGCGGCGCTCGACAGGACAATACTCAGCCCGAGGATCGTGCCGGCAGCCGAAAACAGGGTCGTCACCAGAGCCAGCCACCAGACACCGGCCAGGAGACCAATCAGTCCGACTACCATCACGCCGGCGATGATCGCCTCCGGAATCGCGGCATCGTGGAAGGGGTCATCCAAGGTCACGACGCCGAGCGGGATGCTTGTTCCGAAATGCACAGCTGAGGCGACGATGAACGTTAGCGTCGCTACCGCCATCAGCAGCGCAACAAACGGCGAGCCGACTTTCACCGGCAGTGAGAGCGGGGGAGAGCCAGGTCCGCGACGAGCCGGCTGAGCACGTTCGCATTTCCCGGTAAGGAAAAGTGGTCTATGCCGGGGTTGTCGGTCAGGCTGAAGTGGAAGCAGCGCATTGCTTGCCAGTTACCAACCGCGTTGTTGGTGATGTCCTCCTGGTT
>VBDY01000035.1 GCA_005882775.1 Chloroflexota bacterium
ACCAGCACGCCGCGCTGCGAGCGGTTGAGGGCGCCGAGCTCCCGCCCAACATGCCCTGCTTCCGCGACCCCGACAACCTCATCTATGGGAAGGCCGAGGCGGGAGGGGTGGTGCTGGGCGGCTACGAGCTGAACCCCAGCGCGCGATGGATCGACGGTGTTCCCTGGGAGCACGCCGGGACATCCGTCACTCCGGACCAGCGCCGGTTCGAGCCACTCCTTAGGGGGGCGGCGCGGCGGTTTCCCTTCATGAGTGAGGCAGGGATCGTGAAACTCGTCTGCCACCCGGACGCCATGACCCCCGACGCCAATCCGCTGCTGGGGCCGGTACCCGGCATACGGGGGCTGTTCATAGCGGCCGGCCTGTCATTGAATGGGTTCGGCGGCGCCGGCGGGCTCGGGAAATCGCTCACGCAGCTGATCACGACAGGAGAAAGCGAGCTGGACCTCTATGCCTATCGCCCCTGGCGCTTCGGCCCCGTCCACCGGGACCATCGCTATGCGGCCGAGCTGGCGAAAGAGGCTTACCGCTACTACTACTTCCTCCGCTATCCGTACGACGCCGACGAATGGGGCCGGCCGCGCCGGACGAGCGCCCTGCACCACCGGACGCAGGACCTCGGTGCGGTCTTCGGAGCCAAACATGGCTGGGAGCGGCCCGAGCACTTCGAGCCGGCCAGGCCCTGGCAACGGGCGGGGGCGGACCAGCGCCGCTTCGGCTGGACCCGACCGCCTTGGTTCGAGCTGCAGGCCGAGGAGCATCGCGCGTTCCGCGAACGGGTGGGGATCATCGACATGACATCGTTCGGAAAGATCGAGCTGGAGGGTCCCGGAGCGCTCCCGCTGCTCGAACGTGTCTCAGGCAATCTGATTGCCAGGCCGGTCGGCAGTGTTGTCTACACGCAGCTCCTCGACCGGCGTGGAGGGATGGCGGGAGATGTAACCATCACACGGCTCGGCCCGCACCGGTTCAGGTTGGTCACCGGTGCCGGATATGTGAACAGCGACCTGGGATGGCTGCGGCTGGAGCGACGGGAGGAGGATGGGCCAGTCGAGATCCGCGAGACGACAGAGGAGCTGTGCGTGGTCGGGATGTGGGGCCCACGGGCCCGTGACGTGCTGGAGGCCACGACCGATGACGACGTCTCCGAGGAGGGCTTCCCGTTCATGAAGGCTCGCACCATCCACGTGGAGGGATTCGAAGTATTCGCCCAGCGCGTGACTTATGTCGGCGAGCTGGGGTGGGAGTTTTACCTCGAGCCCGCTGTGGCGATGCAGGTGTGGGACCGCTTGATGACCGCCGGGCAGACGTCTGGCATCCGGCCGGGTGGATACCGAGCGCTGGACTCGCTGCGGATGGAGAAGGGCTACCGCTACTACGGCACTGACCTCACCCTGCTGGACAATCCCCTCGAGGCCGGGCTCGGCTTCTGCGTTCGCTTCGATAAGGGCGATTTCAACGGGCGAGAGGCGCTGAAGGCGGCAAAGACGGCGGGGATCAGCCGGCGTTTGCGAACTCTGCTCGTCGGCGAGCAGGAGTACGTCACCGTCTATGGTGGAGAGGCGGTCTATGCGGATGGTTCGATCGTCGGCCGGCTACGCAGCTGTGCCTACGGATTCACCGTGGGGCGCAACATCGCCTACAGCTACCTGCCGGTCGGACTGGGGCCCGGAGCGCGGGTCGAAGTGGACGTATTCGGGCGACGGGTGCCGGCTGACGTCAGCACCGATGCCCTGCTCAAGCGCGAGCAACTGGTTGGCCATGACGCAAAGCATGTCGCGAGCTGAGGACGCGCTCGGACGCGTTTCGCTCTGGCGGGACAAGGACGTAAAGGTCTCGCCGCTGTCGGGCGGCCTGACCAACGAAAACTATTTGGTCGAGGCCGGCGGCGAACGGTACGTGATGCGAATTCCCGGAACATCGACGGAGCTACTGTCTATCGACCGGGTAAATGAGGTCTATAACGCCAGGGCAGCAGCCAGCACCGGCATCGGTCCCGCTGTGCTGGAGCATGTCCCGCAGCTGGACGTTATGGTCCTCGAGTTCATCCCCGGGCCTACGATGACGAGACAGACCCTGCAATCGGAGCGGATGGTGCGACGCATGGCCGAGTCGTTCAAGCGTCTCCACTCATCTCCTCGCTTCTTGAAGGACTTCGACATGTTCCGGCTGATCGACTACTACCTGCGGATCGTGGAGGAGCACGAGGTCCGGATCCCCTCCGATTATCGGCAGCGGTTGCCGCTGCTGGCCGAAATCGAGCGCGCGGTCCAGCTTGGGGCGCTCCCCAGCGTTTCCTGCCACAACGACCTGCTCTGCGAGAACTTCATCGACGACGGGCGCTGCTTGCGGGTCGTCGATTACGAGCTGAGCGGGAACAACGACCCATGCTTCGACCTGGGCAACACGGCACAGGAGGCGAGCTTCGATGAGGAGTTGCGGACCATCCTGTGCGAGACCTACTTCGGCCGGCTGGACCGCCAGCAGCTGGCCCGCATGAACCTGTTCGCCCTTATGTCCGACGTCGGATGGACGCTCTGGGGGGCCATCCAGGCCAAGATATCGACGCTCGACTTCGATTTCACCGAGTACTACACCACGCGATGGAATCGGGCGCTCAACGTCATGGACTCGGACCACCTTGAAGACTGGTTGAGGGGGGCCAGCTCTTGACAGAGTCGGTATCGGGGAAGAGACTTTCGGCGTACACAAAAAGGTGGCCGGCAACCGGTTGGAAGGAGGATGAGTTTCGTTGACCGTTCTTGATACTGCCCTGAAGGCATATCAGTCACCGACCCGAATGGTGCATGCCATCGGTGCCCTGAGCGCACTCGGGGATGAAGCCGCCAGCCTGAAGGTCAAGCGGCCGCTGGTGGTGACCGACCAGGGAATCGTGAAAGCCGGACTCCTGGACGAGGCTCTCAACCCGCTTCGTTCTGCGGGCCTTGACCCTGTCACCTATGCGGAGGTGCGCGCCAATCCCGGCATAACGCTGGTCGATGCGGGCGCTCGCTACTACAAGTCCGAGCGCTGCGATGGGCTGGTCGCAATCGGCGGCGGCAGCTCCATCGACACCGCCAAGGGGATCGGCGTGGTCGCGGTCCACGGCGGGAGCATCGTCCAGTACGAATGGGGTAAGAACCCGATTCATTCACGCATCCCGCCGCTGGTCGCGGTTCCGACCACGGCTGGAACCGGGAGCGAGGTCACCCTCTGGGCGGTGATCACCGACCCCGACCGAAAGATCAAGTTCAACGTCGGCGGCACCCCGAACATCGCCGCCTGGGTGGCACTGATCGACCCAGCGCTCTCGGTAAACCTGCCCCCCGCGGTCACGGCCGGAACCGGGATGGATGCTCTCACTCACGCCATCGAGTGCTACACGATGGCCTACCACCAGCCGTTCACCGACGCGGTTGCCCTGCTGGCGATGGACTATTGCGGTCGATACCTGCGGGTCGCGTTTGCCCAGGGACACAACCTGGAAGCTCGCTACCACATGAGCCTGGCCGCGATGCTGGCGGGCCTGGCGTACGGCACCGACTCGGCTGGCGCTGCGCACGCGATGAGCCAGTCCGCGGGCGGCGTGCACGACGCGCCCCACGGCGCCCTCACCGGACGCTTGCTCGCGCCGGTCATGGAGTACAACTACGCAGGCGAGCCGGAACGATTCGCGCGCATCGCCCAGGCGCTCGGCCTCGAAATCCACGGGAAATCGGTGTGGAAAGCCGCCGAGGCCTCGGTCGAATATGTCTTCCAGCTCACCGAAGACCTCGAGATCCCGTCGCTCAACGAGCTCGGCTTCTCGGAAGACGAAATCCCCCTGCTCGCCGAGAAGGCGGAGGCCGACTCGCAAACGATTGGCAACCCGCGCGACGTCGACGCCCGCGGTTACCAGAAGATCTACGCCCGCGCCTTCGAGGCAGGACGGCATCGCGCCGTCGCTCGGACACTGGCGCACGCCAGCCCCTAGCCATGTGGAAGAACACATTTAAGCGCTACGACATCCTTTCCGAAGAGCAGGTCCAGCAGGTCCATCAACAGGCGATGTTGATCCTCCAGGAGATCGGCGTAGATTTCCTCCACCCGCGCGCCCTCGACACCTTTCGAGCGGCAGGGCTCAAGATCGAGGACCAGCGGGTCCGCTTCGAGCGGGCCTTCATCGAGGAGCAGGTAAAGAAGGTACCGCCGATCTTTGACGTGCAGGCCCGCAACCCGAAGAACACGGTGACGATCGGCGGGGACTACATGGTCAACGCCCCCGTCTACGGACCGCCTTTCATCACCGACCTGGACCGCGGACGGCGAGGCGCGACCATCGAAGACTTCACCAACTTCGACAAGATGGCACAGGCCACTCCGCAAATCCACTGTGCCGGCGGCACCATCGTCGAGCCGGAGGATCTCCCACTCGGCACCCGCCACCTCGATATGGTCTACTCCCATATCCGATGGACCGACATGCCATTCATGGGGAGCGTTATCTCGGAGGAGAATGCGCGCGACTCCATCGAGATGGCGTCGATCGTGTTCGGTGGTCGTGAGAAAATCGAGAAGACGCCTGCGCTGCTGGCATTGGTCAACGTCAACAGCCCGCTGCGCTACGACGACCGCATGCTCGGCGCACTGATCGAGTACGCGTCCGCTAACCAGCCGGTGATCGCCACTCCCTTCCTGATGGCGGGGGCCATGTCACCCATGGGACTGGCCGGGACGCTCGCGCAGCAAACCGCCGAGGCACTCGCCGGGATCGCCCTGATCCAGTTGATCAGGCCGGGCGCCCCCTGCATTTACGGGTCATTCCTCACCAACATCGACATGCAGTCTGGGAGCCCGGCGTTCGGTACGCCCGAATCAGCGATGGGGATCCTGGCAAGCGCGCAGATGGCGCGGCACTACCGAATCCCATTTCGCGGCGGCGGCGCTCTGACCTCATCGAAGTCGCCGGATGCGCAGGCTGCCTACGAGTCGATGATGTGTCTGTGGCCCACCTTCCTGGGCGGTGTGCACTTCGTTCTCCACGCCGCCGGCTGGCTCGAAAGCGCCCTGCTGGCGTCCTACGAAAAGTTCATCATCGACGTCGAGATCCTGCGCATGTTCGAATGGATGCTGACCAAGGGCATGCCCTTCGACGATGAGGGCTTCGCCATGGACGGGATCCGTGAGGTGGGTCCGGGCGGTCACCACCTTGGCTCCGAGCACACCATGCGAAACTACCGGACAGGCTTCTATCGGCCCTGGATCTCTTCGACGGAGAACTACGACCGGTGGCAGCGGATGGGCTCGAGGACGACCGACAGGGTCGCCAACGAGAAGTGGAAGCAATTGCTGGCGGATTACAAGGACCCTGGCATCGACTCAGGCGTCGACCAGCAACTCCAAGCCTTTATCGAGGTCCGCAGGGAACAGATCCTTGGCGCCCGCGTCTGAGACGCTGCCCGCCGGCGCACGAGTCATCGTCATCGGCGCGGGTATCGTGGGCTGCAGCGCCGCCTACCATCTAGCCACACTCGGTTGGAGCGACATAGTGGTCCTCGACCAGGGGCCATTGTTCGTGACCGGAGGATCCACGTCGCACGCGCCCGGTCTGATGTTCCAGGTCAACGCCTCCAAGATGATGTGCGAGCTCGCGCGCTACAGCGTCGAGCTCTACTCCCGACTCCAGTTAGACGGACAGCCGGTATTCCACGGCGTCGGCGGCCTGGAGGTGGCCAGCACGTCCGAGCGCTGGGAGGAGCTGAAACGCAAGCAAGGCCACGCCCTGTCCTGGGGGCTTGAAGCGCACCTGATCGGGCGCGACGAGATCAAACGCCATGTCCCCATGATCAGCGCGGACCGGCTCCATGGGGCGATCTTCGTGCCCAGCGATGGTGTCGCCAGCGCCACCCGGGTGGCTGCGGCACTGGCCGAGGGAGCGCGTGACCGCGCCAGCTTCTTTGGGGATACCGGGGTCACCGGCATCGAGGTCAGCGGCGGCCGGGTTCGTGGGGTGACCACCACCCGCGGGCGGATCGCAGCCGACACGGTTCTACTCAGCGCCGGGATCTGGGGCCCGCTGATCGGGCGGATGGCCGGCGTGCCGATTCCCCTGCAACCGGTCCAGCACTTGATGGCGACGACCGCACCGCTGCCCGAGCTCAAAGGGCAACCGGGCGAAATCAGCCAGCCGATCGTCCGCCACCAGGATCGTTCGATGTACTTTCGCCAGCGCGGCGAGCGCTACCTGATCGGCGCCTACCGTCACGAGCCTCTGCTGGTGGAGCCGGAGGATCTGGCCACCCGGTGGGACGGTCGCATGCCCTCGACCGTGCCGTTCAATGAGGAAGCGTTCCGGCCCTCACACCAGTACGCGATCGAACTGTTCCCCGGCATGCGGGGGGTCCCGCTGGAGGAGAAAGTCAACGGGCTATTCTCGTTCACCCCGGACACGCACTCACTGATAGGCGAGTCGCTGGATGTACGCGGATTCTGGGTCGCAGAGGCGGTCTGGATCACACACGGCGGCGGCGCCGGCAGAGTGGTCGCCGAGTGGATGACCCAGGGTGTGCCCAGCCTTGACCTGCACGAGGCCGACCTCAACCGGTTTTATCCGCACGTCTTCAGCCGCCCCTATATCCGGGAGCGGGGGGCGCAGAACTACCGGGAGGTCTACGACATCATCCACCCGCTTCAGCAGATGGAGCACCCGCGCAACCTCCGGCTCGCTCCGTATCACCAGCGATTCAGGGAGCAGGGTGCCGTCTTCTTCGAGGCAGCCGGCTGGGAGCGACCTCAGTGGTATGAGGCTAACGAGCAATGGCTGGCGAGTGGCCATAAGCCGGTCCGACGCGGCTGGTCGGCTCGCTACAGCTCGCCCATCGTCGAAGCGGAGCACCGGGCCGCCCGTGAACGGGTGGTGGTTTTTGACGCGACCCCGTTCACCAAGCTCGAGGTCGAGGGAAGGGGCGCACTCGCCTTCCTCCAGCGGATCGCCGCCAACCAGATGGACCATTCGATTGGCAAGGTCACCTACACCGCCATGCTCAACGACCGGGGCGGGATCGAGTGCGACCTCACCGTGACCCGAATTGACCAAGACCGCTTCTGGGTGGTAACCGGCGGGGGAGTTGGCATGCATGACCTCGCCTGGATCCGCCGACAGATGCCGGCGGATGGCTCCGTACACCTGACGAACCTGACCTCCGGCATGTGTTGCATCGGTCTGTGGGGCCCGGCGGCGCGGGAGCTGCTGCAAGCGGTGACCGCGGAGGACGTGTCCAACCGCGCCTTTCCTTACCTGACCGCACGGCGGCTTACGGTCGGCTTCGTGCCGGCCTTCGCCATCCGCATCTCGTACGTCGGCGAGCTGGGCTGGGAGATTTACGCGCCGACCGAGTATGGGCTGACGCTCTGGGACTCGCTCTGGCGGGCGGGGCAGGCGCTGGGAGTGACCGCGCTGGGCGGCGGGGCGTTCGATTCCCTACGGCTCGAGAAGGGCTACCGACTGTGGGGCGCCGATATCCATTCCGAATACAACCCCTACGAGGCCGGGATCGGGTTTGCCGTCCGGGTCAACAAGGGCGACTTCACCGGCCGTGCGGCGCTGCTCCGAGCGAAACAGGAGGGCATCGCGCGCAAACTCACCTGCCTGACCGTCGACGATGACACGGTGATGATGGGGAAAGAGCCGATCCTGAGTGACGGCGAGGTGGTGGGGTTCGTAACGAGCGCGAACTACGGATACACGGTAGGTAAGAGCATCGTGTACGGTTATCTCCCGCTCGAGCTGTCCGTTGCCGGGAGACAGGTCGAGGTGCAGTACTTCGGCGAGCGGCACAGCGCAACCGTGGTCAGGGAGCCGCTCTTCGACCCCGACATGATGAGACTCAAGGACCTGCCAGGGGCGTCGCCCGACACGGCTGCGGGCCGCCCCGAACCCGCGCTTGAGACATTTATGAGGAGAGGGTGATGAAGGTCATCGAGAAAGCGCAGTCGCTGCGGATGTTTGTCGGCGGGAAGTGGCAGGCCTCGGAAAGCGGAAAGACGTTCGCGGCCGTCAGCCCCGGCACCGGGGAAATCATCGCCCAGATCCCCGAAGCAACGCGGGAGGACGCCCGACAGGCGGTGGAGGCTGCAGCCAGGGCACGCTCAGCAATGGCCAGCCTCGGCTTTTTCGAGCGGGCCGCCATGCTTCATCGGATCGCCGACGTCATGGAGCGCCGCCGCGAGGAACTTGCCCGCTGGCTGACGCTCGACCAGGGCAAGCCCTACAAGGCTGAAGCCCTGGGCGAGGTGGGCGAGGCAATCGAATATTTCCGGATCGCGGCAGAGGACATCAAGCGGCTCGAGACGAGCGTCATCCCATCCATGAGCCCAAACAAGCTGGTCCTCACGCTTCGTGTGCCTCGCGGGGTCTATGCGGTGATCACGCCCTGGAACTGGCCGCTGACCATGGCCACCGAATTCATAGCGCCGGCGCTGGCGGGCGGAAATACCGTCGTATGGGCACCGGCTTCGTCTACCTCCGCGATCTCGGTGAAACTGATGGAGTGCATAGTCGAGGCTGACCTCCCGGCCGGAGCCGTCAACCTGATCACCGGCCCAGGATCCGTTGTCGGTGATGAGATTGCCGGCCATCCGCTGGTTGCCGGCGTCGGATTCGTCGGCTCCACTGAAACCGGCCGCTCGGTGGCCCGGCGAGCCGCGGGCAAGCACGTGATGCTCGAGCTGGGTGGAAACGGCCCGATCGTGGTGTTCAAGGACGCCAACCTCGATAAGGCAGTGGAAGGCACCATCGTCGGCTGCTTCCTATGCGCCGGGCAGAGCTGTACCGCTGGGGAGCGCATCCTGGTCGAGGCCTCACTCCAGGATGAGTTCGTCTCACGACTGGCGAAGGCCGCATCGGCCTTGCGGCTTGGCGATCCCTTCGACGACGAGACCACCCTGGGACCGCTGAACAACGAGGGTGTGGCTCAGAAGATGGACGAGCATGTCGCCGACGCCACCGGTCGCGGGGCCAGGCTGGTTGCCGGCGGCTCTCGCGCATCGGGGTTCCCCACCCGGCTCTTTTACCAGGCAACGGTGCTCAGCCATGTCGACGCCCAAATGCGGGTAAGCCGCGAGGAAACCTTCGGCCCGATCGCTCCGATCATCCCGTTCAGCACGGAAAGCGAGGCGCTCGCGCTGGCAAACGATTCGCCCTATGGGCTGCTGGGGTCGGTTTACACGCGCGACATCAACCGGGCTCTGAGGTTCGCGCAAAGGCTCGAGACAGGGTGGGTCAACGTGAACGAGTCGTCAAACTATTGGGAAGCTCACATCCCGTTCGGGGGCAAGGCCGGCAAGGAGAGCGGGCTGGGGCGGGTTGGCGGCCATTTCGCCCTGGAGCAGATGACGGACCTGAAGACGATCATCGTCGACGTCGAGGAGGGCTGAGGTGGCGGTCGAGGCGCGCGTTCCCCTGGCTGACGTGATAGCCGAGGCCCAGCGAATCTCGGCGGCCGCGACCGTTCGGCGAGTTGCGGTCAAGCTGGTCGGCGGAGCCGGGATCAACCTGCATTCGAGCAGCGCTCAGCGACCACCGCTCAAGCGAAAGTATGGAGACCTGGACTTCGTCGCGCCTTCGCGGCAGCGCGGCGAGGTGCAGAAGCTCTTCGAGTCGCTCGGCTACCAGGGCGAAATCCGCTTCAACACCTTGAACGGGCACCAGCGGTTGCTCTACCTGGACGGCCAGAACGGCCGTCAGATCGACATCTTCATCGACCGGATGCGGATGTGCCACATTGTGGAGCTGGCGGATCGCCTGAACCATGCGGGCCCCTGCCTGACTCCGGCAGACCTCCTGATCAGCAAGCTCCAGGTCTACGAGGTCAACCAGAAGGACCTTGTCGATACCGTCGCCCTCCTACTCGACCACCCCATCGCCGACCACGATGACGATGCCATCAACGCTTCCTACATTGCCCGGCTCACATCGCAGGACTGGGGACTCCATCGCACATTGCGGATGAACACCGAGAAAGTCCGGTCCGCGGTCAAGGACCTCGAAGTGCCGGCCGAGACGGTCAACCAGCGTCTGGACGAACTCTGGCGGGCGATCGAGGCACACCCCAAGTCGTTGAAGTGGAGGCTCCGTGCCAGAGTCGGCGACCGGATGGCCTGGTATGAACTCCCAGAGGAGGTTCGGCAGCCCTACCAGCCCGACTGACGGGTCAGGCCACTCTTTTCGAGCTGGCTCCCTCTCGACGAAGGCTCTTGTCCGCGTACATCGAACGGTCGGCGGCTGCGAGCAGCTCATCGCTGGTGGCGCCATCAGCCGGGTGTGAGGCAGTGCCGATCGAAACAGATATGGGCTCCAGGGAGTCAGCCGGGGTGAGCAAGGTGCCCCCGATACGCCGAGCCAGTGAAATGGCGCCCACCTGATCGACGCCGGGCATCAGTATCACGAACTCATCGCCGCCCCAGCGCGTGACCAGGTCATCATGGCGCAGGTGGCCGACCAGCACCGCGGCCACCCGCTTGAGCACCGCGTCGCCGGCAGCATGGCCCCGGGCATCGTTCACCTGCTTGAGGCCGTCGACGTCGAGCATGATCACCGAGAACGGCTCCGGGATGGTTTCCTGAAGCCTCCCGGTGAGCTTTTGCTCGAATGCCCGCCGGTTGGCCAGCCCTGTCAGCGGATCAGTTGTGGCGCTGGTCTCGAGCCGCTCGATCAACCGTGCGTTGGCGATAGAGACAGCGGCCTGGTTCGCCAGGATAGTGAGCAGGCGGAGGTGATCGCCGATGTATTGATGGAGCCCGATCTTGACGGTCACGATGACGCCGACCAGCTTGTCCTCGAAGAGGACCGGGACCGCAATCATGGATTCGTCGTTGCGCCCAGTGCCGGGGACATGGAGGGCCTTCGGATGGGCCTCGCTGTCGTTGATAACCACTCCCCGCTTGGTCTCCGCCACCCAGCCGGTGATCCCCTCGCCCACCTGGACCGCCAGGGTTTCGGCCGTGATTCCGTCGTATTCCGCTCGCCTGGTATCGCTGAAATAGGCCGGTCGCAGGGTTGCCCGATCGTCCTCGAGCAGGTAGATGCGGCACTGATCGTAGGGGAGCAGGGTGACGATGGCCTGGCCGATGATGTGGCAGATGTCCTGCACACTGGTGACCGAGGTCAAGCTGGCGCCGAGCTCCTGGATTGCGTCGAGGTGGCGAGCCCAGGCCTGGCCCTCCCCGATAGGTCTGTCCTTTTTGACATCCGCGTCCGCCGTCCCGTGAATGTCGACGTCGCCGGCCTCGACCACCGCCAGCAATGCGGTGACCACCTGCGGATCGAATTGCCTCCCAGACTGGCTTCGCAACTCCGAAAGAATCTGCGCCCGGGGAAGAGCCCGGCGATACGCACGATCGCTGGACATTGCCTGGAAGGCGTCACAGGCATGAATGATGCGAGCTTCGACCGGAATGTTTTCGCCACTCAGTCCGTCCGGATATCCTCCGCCATCCCATCGCTCGTGCTCGGCGCGCACCACCGGGCGCACGGGTGCCAGAAATGGGACGGAGGCGACGATCCGCTCGCCGATCACAGGATGCTCGCGCATCATGGCCATCTCTTCATCATCCAGGGGTCCCGGCTTGTTGAGCACATAGCCCGGAACGCCGATCTTGCCGATGTCGTGGAGCAAGGCACCATACTCCAGAAACCGCAACGCCTCCCCTTTCAGGCCAAGCCGGCGACCGACGGCAAGGGAGAGGGCCGCGGTTTCCCGCGAGTGAGCCTCCGTATGGCGGTCCTTGGCGTCCAGCGCCGCAGCCAACGCCTCGATCGTGGCGAGGTAGCTCTCTTCCAGGTCGACCCGCCGCTTCTCGGCCACCTGGTTCTCGTCGGCGAGCGCCTTGCGCACCTGGCCGGGAATGAAGGCGCAGGTGACCATGCATGTGAAGAGAATCAGGAGTGAGCGGGCATAGAAATCGTCCCAGCCGCCGAGGAGGGGAATGGCCGCGGCGACGCCGGCCGTGACCGCCACCAGCCCTGCCACCCGAAACTCGTAGAGCGAGGCCGCAAAGACAACTACCACCAGGTAGATCGCCAGCTGGTGTGAGTGAACACCGCCGGTTGCCATAACGCTGACCGTGAGCTGCACGATGCCGGCGACGATCACAAGCAGGAAGCGGTTCAGCGGGATTCGGTCCCAGGGAAGCAGCCAGCAGACAACGCCGCCGGCCAGCCCGATCCCCGCCACCGCCCACTCCAGCGGGTAGTTGACACCCTGGCCCGGGCCCAGGTAGTCGCTGGCGATCAGAGCGATGGCGAGTCCAAAGAAGGCAAGAGCGGCCATCCGGAAGCTTGCCCGGCTCAGCTGCGGCGGCAGATACTCTGCGTCGCCCATCGGACTCCGAATACAACGGCTCGGCCGGCAGCTTCCAGCGTCAAAGGGTGATCTGACAGGATGACCCCATGTTCTGGGTATTCGTACCGAGCGGGCAGGTGGGTTCGGACGAAGTCGTAATCACCGGGGCGAAAGCGCATCACCTGGCACGTGTGCTCCGGGTTCGAACCGGCGAATCCGGGGTCGCCGTGTCGGACGGCCGGGAGTATCGGGTCGAAGTCGTCAGCGTCCGCCCGGTTGAGGTCCGAGGCCGGATCCGCGAGGTTCGCGAGAGTGCCGGCGAGCCGCCCGCGCGGCTCACCCTGATTCAGGCGCTCCTCCCCAACCCCGACTTCGATGCGGTGATCGAGGGTGCGACCGCGGCCGGGGTGAGCCGGATCCTGCCGGTCCTGGCGGCTCGCTCGGTCGCGCGTCCGGCACCCGCCAGGATCGAGCGCTGGCGGGCGATCGCCGAGTCTGCCGCTGAGCAGAGCCGGCGCGGTCGCGTGCCCGAGGTGGCCCTGCCGGCCTCGCTTGCGGAAACCGTGCTGGAGGCGGGTGCAGTCAGGCTGCTGGTACTTCATCCCGAGGCCGCTACCAGGCTCCGGCCACTGGGGCCGGATGAGGTAACCGTGGCCCTAGCGGTGGGACCCGAGGGTGGCTGGACGCCGGCCGAAAACGGCACCCTGGTCGAAGCCGGCGGAACCCCGGTGACCCTCGGTCCCAGGATCCTTCGCGCCCGGCTGGCGCCCGTGATCGCCGCTGCTATCCTCATCCATCAAGCATGAAGGTCACGATTCAGACGCTGGGCTGCAAGGTGAATTTCGCCGAGATGGCCGACCTGTCGGACCGGCTCCACCGGGCCGGCTTTCAGGTGGCCGAGTCGCACGAACACCCCGATGTCTGCGTGATCAACTCCTGCACCGTCACCGCTCAGGCCGACCGGAAAGTCCGCACGCTGGTGCACGGTCTCCGCCGCCGTCACCCCGAGGCCCATCTGGTCCTCACCGGTTGTCACGTCGAT
>VBDY01000100.1 GCA_005882775.1 Chloroflexota bacterium
GATGACGGCCACCTTTTCGTCGGCGCCCAGACGGGTACCAGCCAGGTCTACTCAACTGGGACCCAGAAGGCCTCGCCGGTATCAGCCGCCGGGCAACCCCTCGCCCGGATCCCCGCCAGCCTGGACTAATTTCCCTCCCCGCTAGCGGGGGGAGGGTCAGGTGGGGCTCGATCTCCCTCCCTAGCTCCTAAAAACAGACCTCGCGCATATGCTAATATGCACATATGCGCCGAACAACCATCCTGCTTCCTGATGACCTCGCCGGACTCTTGGACTATGAGCGCCGCGGCCGAGGGATATCGACTGCCATGGTCGTCCGCGAGGCACTGGAGACCTACTTGACCGGCGCCTCAAGGGGACGCGAGCGATTGCCGTTTGCCGGCCTCGGCCGGAGCGGTAAACGCGACACGGCGCGAAAGGCCGAAGCGATCTTGGCGAGCGAATGGGCGAAGGAGCCGAGGACTGCCCCTACGCGTCGGCGTCGTTGATACCGGGCCGCTCTACGCGGCGGTCGATCGGGACGACCAGGATGATGACCGCTGCATCGACGTCCTGCAGAGTGGTGGTTTCCGCATCGTGATTCCGGCGCTTGTGCTAGCCGAAACGAGTTATCTTGTCGGAACCCGGCTTGGACCGCGCGTAGAGGCTCGCTTCCTCAAAACGCTCGTCGGCATCGATATTCGTAGCCCGCAGGGCGATGATTGGACACGGATCGGAGAGCTCGTCGACCGCTACGCCAACTTCCCCCTCGGTGGGATCGATGCGTCTGTGATAGCCCTCGCCGAGAGGCTGCACACCGATCTGGTCGTGACGCTCGATCGCCGACACTTCGCGGCAGTGAGGAGCAAGGAGGGCAAAGCCTTTCGCCTCTTGCCCTAGCGAACTGGGGTAGGCTGGTGACGCCGTGAACCCGACCGCAGTCGGCAACCTGCTGATCCGACCGCTTCGCGAAGACGATCTCCCGACCGCGTCTGACGTCTGCGCCACAGCATTCGCCACTTTCCTCGGGATGAACCGCTCCGGCGACGCCGACCGGGTCCGGACCCGCTGGTTGATGGATCCCAAAGCCGCGATCGCGGCTGAGCTGGACGGCCAGGTGGTTGGCTCCAATTTCGCCGCGAATTGGGGGAGCATCGGATTCTTTGGTCCGCTGAGTGTCCGTCCCGACCTCTGGGGTCGAGGCATCGCTCAGAAACTGCTCGAGCCCACCATGGAGATCTTCCGCAGCTGGGGTAACCGCCACTTGGGTCTCCTAACCTTCTCGCAAAGCCCGATGCACGTCGGGCTCTATCAAAAGTTCGGTTTCTGGCCACGCTACTTGACGGCAGTGATGTCAAAGGAACCCGATCCTTCCCGCCAGGCGGCGGGCTCATCGCGATACACGCAGCTAACCCCTGCCGGCCAGAAACAAGCGCTTCAGGCCTGCCGGGGCCTCGCGGACTCGATCTACGAGGGCCTCGACCTCACCAGTGAGATCCTGGCCGTCGCAACCCAGAAGACGGGGGACACGGTGCTCCATTGGGATGGTTCGCGCCTCGAAGGTTTCGCCATCTGCCACGCCGGACCTGGTTCCGAGGCAGGCACCGGGCTCTGCCTGATCAAATTCGGTGCCGCCCGGTCGGGACCGAAAGCCGGCGAATCGTTTGACCGCCTTCTCGACGCATGCGAGGCCCTGGCCATCTCATCCGGTGTAAGCCGCCTCGCGGGCGGAGCCAACGCCGCGCGGCCGGAGGCATACGAGGCCATGCGCCGGCACGGCTTCCGGCCCGACTTCCTCGGCGTGATCATGGACCGGCCGAACGAGCCAGGCTATAACCGCGAGGGCGCCTACGTGATCGACGACTGGCGCTAGGAAGCGTCATGGCATTGAACTTTGAGACGCTGGCCGCTGAGCTCCTTGCGCAACCCCTGGACCAGTTCACGTCGCGACGTAATGCCCGGATCAAGGAGCTGAAGGCGTCTGGCCAGTCCGCCCTCGCCAGCCAGCTGTCCACGCTGAAGAAACCATCGGTTGTGCTCTGGGCCGCCAATCAAGTCGCGGGTCAGGATCGAGCGCGGCTCGACGAGTTACGCAAGGCGGCACAGGCGCTCGCGAAAGCCCAGGCGGCGGCCGGCGCGGGCCGAGCCAACGCAGCGCGAGAGTTGCGCGCCGCATCCGAGGAATTCCAGCGAAAGCTCGACGCCGCCGGTAACGCGGCCGCGTCGGCACTTCGGAAGGGCGGCCACGCTGCCAGCGAAGAAGCCCTTCGACAGGTCCGAGAGATCCTGCGCCTCGCTGCCCTCAAGGGCGGCGATCCCTGGCGGCTTCTTGAGGCGGGAGCTTTGACAACCGAGCCCCAGCCTGGGGAAGACATGCTCGAACTATTCGGCGTCGCGAGCGGACCCGCCGCCGACAAGCGGGCTGAACGAGCCGACGCGCGCCGAGCGGAGGAGCTGGTGCAAAAGGCCGCTAAGGACGACGCAGAGCGCGCCGAACGAGCTGTCGCAAGCGCACAACGTCTGCGCCAGGAAGCGACCGACGCATCAGCCGCGGCCGAGCGCGCTAACAAGCGGGCAAAGGAAGCCGAGGACGAGGCCGCGCGAGCGAAGGCACAGGCGGAAAAATCTCAGCGCGCCTCGCGCCGTGCTAGCCCCTGAAGGAGATGGACGGTTGAAAGACCCGCTGAGTGGGAGTCGAGGCGAAGCCACACGCGGCGAAGGTTCCGTTGAGGTTTACCGCGCGGGCCGAAGAACCGACCCCAAAAATATGGACCTGGCCGGCAGCCCATACGGAAGCTGGAGCGAGGCAAATGTGGTCAAGGGTGAGACGCTCGCGGATGCGCTCCGATGGCTCGAGCCTCAGCAGAATGCCTGGCGGCTGCGCGTCCTGGATTGCCGGCCCCTGACGCTTACATCAACCTCGACCACGGGCGATCCACGGATAGCAGAGAGTTTCTCCAGGCTTCGAGCATCAGACGGCAGCCAGCATAAAGGCCTTTCTCCTGCGAACGCGTCACGCGTAGGGTGCGATCTCCGCTTCCCATTCAATGGCGAGACCTACGACGGACCACTTTTCCTGGCTGATGTCATGGAAGACAAATGGGACATCTATCTATATGACGGGCATCTCTACTTCGCCCGGAGTTGGACAGGGGAGCTCTGGTTGCGAGCCAAAATTGACTTTTCAGCTCTGGACGCCCGGATTCCCTGGGTTGAAGCCAAGTTAGACGGCGACTACGCGGATCCCATTTTCGCCATTAGCGTCGTAGATTTTCTAGTGAAGAGTCACTTATACCGGAGAGAACTGCCTCACCCTGTTCCAGAAGAGTATTCAGACAATCCCGAGACAATAGCGAATTTCTCCATGAACGCCTTTGGGAGGTGGGCGTCCTTTGCCAAGCTCGGCGATACGACCGGTGTCCTTTTCCCCGGGCAATAATGCTTAGCTCTTTTGCTCGGCTACCGCTTTAAGACCTTCGAGAACCGGACCCCAGTTCTTCTCCGCCATCGTGTCCGCTTCTGCCTGGCTGGCGTTGTTGTCCTGCTTGAGAGTCAGGATGGTCTCGCCCCCTCGCTCGGCAAGCTCGTATGTGACCGTGTGGTAGTTCTCGGGCTTGTCCTCGCTGCCACCCATCGGGCTCCAGTGAGTGGTCCTGAGCAGCTTCTTCGGTTCGACCGCCAGGACGGTTCCTTTGTCCTCGTAGGGCTTGCCCTTCCACTCTCCCTTCCAGGTGATCGGGCTGCCCACCCTCCAGTTTGTCTCCATATTCGTGCCGTGCAGGTACCGCTTGACCAGCGTTGGGTCGGTCAGTGCCCGCCAGACGGCATCAGCTGAGGCTCTGATGGTTATTTGCTTCTCGGCAACAAACTTTTTAGCCACGTCCTGCCTCCTTCTGAGCGCCCTGGCCACTCACGGAAAATATGTATAACACAGCGTTCACGCCCCGCTGGGCCAGTGCTCCACCACCAGTTTCCCCATTGGAAAGTCGCGCGGGTTGCCGGTCGCCAGCCGGGCCCCTACGCCGAGAGCGGCGGCGGCGACAAGGCAGTCGGCCTGACTGAGGGTGATCCCTCGGGCGGCAAATTGACGTCGCCACAGTCCCGCCTGTTCTCCCTGGCTGCGTCCGAGCG
>VBDY01000116.1:0-339 GCA_005882775.1 Chloroflexota bacterium
CAGACCGAGCACTCAGCTCCGGATAGCGATAGATTTCGAGCGATGGAGCTTACAAAGACGTTTGCACCTGAAGCCTATTCCTCGGCTCTGGAATCGTGGTCATGGTTGGACATCGCGACGAAGGTGCCGGTGCTGGCGACATTGTTTGGGGACGTCTTCTTTCAAGACGCCGGCGGCTACTGGTTTCTCGACACGATCGAGGGCAGCCTCGGGAAGGTCGCCGGCACCCGAGACGAGCTGCAGGCAAAGCTCGACACACCGGAGGGTCAGGACCAGTACCTGCTCGGTGGTCTCGCCATGGCGCTGGACCGTGACGGACTACAGCTTCAGCCTGAACAG
>VBDY01000116.1:368-3960 GCA_005882775.1 Chloroflexota bacterium
CAACATCGCCGGCCAGCTGCACGACCAGATACGGAACGTGCCACCTGGGACCAAAATCAAAGGCATCAAGGTCGACCAGTAGCTGGCCCCAACCCCGATCAGAACCACTCCAAGCACGTAGGCCATCGAGAACAGTTTGCTTAGAGCGTTCCCCACATCGAAGGGTCGCTCAGGACCGTCGTAAAGGCCACCTGCTGCAACTGCGCGGCGACCTTCGTGTCTAACCCCGCGTTGTACGTGAGGCCGACCGGTCTCTGAGCGAAGATCCTCGCGTAGAAGACGCATGCGGCCAGGTAGGTTCCGGCGACGCTCGGGTGGCTTCCGTCGTCCTGCCACAGATCGGGATCGAGCGAATCTGTAAGACGAGCCATCCACGCGTACCCAACCGGAGCGAGAGCGGCTTGCTGCTCGCGGGCGATGAAGGTGTAGCCGTCGTCGATTGACGACTGCATGCTGGCGTAGTCAGGCATCCGATACTCGGGCCATCCTCCCTGTCGAGCCCACGTCACGAAAAAGATGGGTTTTGCGTTAGCTGCCCGAATCATGCCGACGAGGTCACGAGCGGCTGGATACATCTGCGACTGCCGGAACGACTCGACTGCCGGGATCTGGCTCTGTTCCTGGAGCACGACGATGTCCCATGGCTTCGAGGCGAGCTCCGTCGGAGTGTCCTGCGACAGGGCATGGTCTGAAAGAGCCCAGCCGCCGGGAGCCTGCATTGCGGTCTCCACGCGATGACCGCCGGACCACGCAAGGTTGGCGAACGTCACGGGAAGGTCGTTGACCGAGGTGTAGCTGTTGCCGAGGAAGAGGACTCTCGTGCAGTCGGCGGAGCGTTCCTGAGTGACACAACCGGGGTTGTCAGAGTGATGAGCCAACAGACGGAGGGCGCCGAAGCCGGCAACCGCGACCAACACCAGGGCGGACAGCGCCAGAGCGATCCGGAGCCTGACTCTTCGCGTTCGGTTGTCAGCCACGGCGAAACTCTAGGCGGCAGACCCCTGGACTTCATCCTATTAATGCGCCGTGCGCCGACAGCTTGCGCAACGCGAACCATCCAATTGCCTCGGAGGGCCGATCAGCCTCGGCGCGACCGACGGTAAACGTCGGCGCGGTGGGCGATCGCCGTCACGGTGATCGTCTCAGTCGAGTCGTCAATTGAATAAATGATTCGGTAGGGACCACGTCGGGCCGACCATTGACCTTTCAATTCGAGATGCAGAGGCCTGCCCATGCGGTGCGGGTTCGTTGCGATCGAATTAATCGCTTCGAGTGCCGCTGCCGCAATCTTCATCGGCAGGCGATCGATGTCGCGAGCGGCGGGCGAGGCGATGACAACTTGCCATCGCCGCGAACTCATGGCGTCTTCAGGCGCGCTTTGATGTCCTGAATCGGGATGGTTTGGCCGGCCTCGGCAGCAGCGATACCAGCCCGGATTTTTCTCATCAGGCGCTTGTCTGACAAGATCTCCAGCGTTTCCTCGAGCCCCTCGATGTCGTCCAGGCTGATGATCATCGCCACTGGTCGACCGTTGCGAGTGATCGTCACGCGGTCCTGTTCACGCTCGACACGGTCGACGACCTCCGAAAGCTTGGCTTTGGCCGAGGCGAGAGGGATGGTTTCCATAGACCAGAATTGTAGTCTACTGTGGGATCGCGGCTCGACATCGTCCCTCATCGAGCGGACGGCCGGATTGCGCGAACAGGTCGGCCGCCTCACGCAGCAGCGCGTGCGCCTGCACGCCGTCCCCCTCCGCGGTGCGGAGCGCGGCGCGGGCTTCCCAAACCGCCGCCTGCCACGGGCCACCGGACCACATGCCGGCCAGCCTCTCGGCGTGGCCGAGCCAGAAGCGGGCCCGCGCGAGCTCTCCTGCCTGCGAGCACGCGATCGACGCGGCCACAGCCAGTCCTATCGAGCACGGACGGCAGATCTCTTTGGGCCGCGCCATCTGGGCTTCCGCCTCCGCGAGGATCGCCTCGCGGCGTTTCGAGTCCTCGGCCGTCTTCACCATCACTTCCAGGGCGCGCACCTTCAGGTGGGCGCTGAGCGGCGACTGCGCAGCGATTCGCCACGCTTCCGCCAATCGAGATGCGGGCCGAGAGCGCCCCGTGCCTGCAGCCGCGACCTCGGCCATGCGCAGCAGGGTGAAGGCGAGCCCAGAGCCGCTGTCCTGAACGTAGAGACCCGCGGCGCGGGTCAACCAATCATGCGATGAGTCGAGGTGGCCAGCGAAAAATTCCGCCTCGCCGATGAACTGGCACATCAACGCCTCGCCTTGCGGCGAGTGAACTTCAACTGCCCGGTCGAGGAGACCCCGCGCGAGTTTTCCCGTCGCCCGGCTGTCCCCGCCCGCCAGGGTGGCTTCGGCAAGACACAGGTGCGCTTCGAATACGAAGGACGCTTGCTCGTTGGGCAGCTCGATCGCTTGCGTGAAGTCCTGCCGGAAAACGTCTGGCCACCGGCCGCGGGCCATCGCCACCATGCCAAGAAGAGCGCTCGCCTCGCCCAACTCTCGGTCGAGACGGTGCTCGATCGACAGCGCACGAGCATGTTCTGCCGATTCCTGCGCCGCGACGAGGTCCCGCTCATTCCACTGCATCAGGCCGCGCGCGAGCACTGCTTGCGCCCTCTCCGACGCGGATGCAGGCTCCGCTCCCTGCGTAGCGACGGCCTGCTCGAACAGCGCGACAGTTGATGCCTCCGGTGCAACCCCGAGGTCGACACGAAGCACCTCTCGCAGACGCTGAAACTCGCGGATCGCATCGTGGCGATTGCCCTTTTCGAGGTGGGCGTGCATCAACGCACGGCAAGCGGCTTCGTCGGCGCGGTCGACGGCCAGTACCTCCTCCCACCGGCCGGTCGCGCGCAGGAGCTGGAGGTTTCGCTGCTGGAGACGAGTGCGATGCGGCTCGGTCCACTCCGCATAGCGATCTTCCGGCAGCAGATCGCCCGCAAACAGCCGAAGCGCCAATTCATACCCGCTCTCATCGGCGAGTGCCCGGCTCGATTCGCGTTCAAACTCTTCGGCGTCGACCTGCAGCTCGCCCTCGGGCCAGAGCTCGAGCATCCCGGCGCCGGTGGCGATCGCATTCATGACTCCCAGCGCGCGCCGCGCGTAGTGGACCGCCTTGCGCAGGTTCGCGGCGGCGGGATCCGCTCCTAGTTCGGGCCACAGGTGCTCCATGACCTGGTCGCGATGCAGCCTGTGCTGCGGCGCAAGGGCAAGTAGCTTCACGAGGTCGGCGCCGCGCCGGTGACGCCACTCTTGCGCCGGCACAGGCTGTCCGTTGACCACGACCTGGAATCCGCCCAGCAGCCGCACCGCGCACTTCCGCGCCATCGGCAACTGAACGATAGCGGCCCGGGAACGGTTGGGGAACGCGCCGTTTCCAAAGTTCGCCTTGACGCTTGCATCGGCATGAACAAGGAGGCCAAGAAGAGATGGCGATTTCGACCAACCAGGTGCTCGTCGACACGGATTCGGTGGCCGCGAACCTCGGCCGCAAGGACATGCGCCTGCTCGACGTGGATGAGGACACCGAGGCATATGGCCGCGGCCACATCGAGGGGGCGCTCGGGGTCCACTGGAAGA
>VBDY01000117.1 GCA_005882775.1 Chloroflexota bacterium
CAGGGATTTGTGGACGTCCGTCACGGTGAGGGGATCTTCCTGCGCCGGACGCGCGGCTTCGGCGAATCGCTGCCGAAGTTGATCGAGCGACGCCGCCGGCTGCCCGAGGTGCTGGAGGCACGCGAAGCGCTGGAGGTCAAGCTGGCAGAGCTGGCGGCGGGCCGGCGAACCAAGGAAGACCTGACCGCGATGCATGGGGCGCTGCGGACAATGGAGAAGGAGATCAAGGCCCAAGGCCTGGGCACGGAGGGAGATGCGGCCTTTCACCATGCGATTGCCTCCGCTGCCCGCAACCAGGTGCTCCTGCACCTGATCGATGCCATGGCCGAGGCCATCCAGGAGACCCGGGTGGAGTCGCTCAGCGAGCCGGGCCGCCCGCCCCGCTCGCTGGAGGCTCACCGCCGCATCCTGAATGCGATCGAAGCCGGGTCCGGCCTGAAAGCGGCCCAGGCGATGCGCACTCACCTGCGCCAGGTCGCGGACGTCTCCCTTCTCCGGTGGCAGCCGGAACCGTCCAGGCATGGCTGAACCCTGCCCGAAGTGCGCCGCAACGCTGGACCAGCTTTTGATCTGCACCGGCTGCGGGTTCCACGCACCGGTGCCGGCCACGCAGCGAATCGAACAGCTGGCGGATAGGGGTAGCTTTCACGAGGCCGACCGCCACCTCTGGTCGGGCAATCCGCTTCACTTCTCCGACGGGGTGAGCTCCTACGAGAAGCAGGTGGCCGAGGCGCAGGCCGAGACCCGCCTGCTGGACGCGGTGGTGACCGGCCGGGCGCGGGTGCTGGGCGCCAGGGTGATCCTGGTGGTGTTCGACTTCCGCTTTTTGGGCGGCAGCATGGGGAGCGTCGTCGGCGAGAAGGTGGCGCGAGCCTTCGATGCAGCTCGGCGCGAGCGCCTGCCGGCGATCGTTGTCTGCTCGTCGGGCGGGGCCCGCATCCAGGAGGGCATGGTCGCCCTCTTCCAGATGGCCAAGACGGCGCTGGCCGCCGCCCGGCTTCGCGAGCTGGGAGTGCCGCTGATTACGGTCCTGGCCGACCCCACCATGGGCGGAGTCCTGGCCTCGTTTGCCGGGCTCGGGGACGTGATCCTGGCTGAGCCGCACGCACGAGTGGCGTTCGTCGGGCCGCGGGTGCACACCACCGCCATCGGCGATTCGGCGCCGCCGGGGACGGCGGAATTCGCCTTCGCCCACGGTCTGATCGATGCGGTGGTCGAGCGAGACCGGCTCCGCCCGGTGCTCGGCTCACTGGCCGGGGCGCTGCGGTCTCGCGAAGCCGGCGCTCAGGGAAAACGCGAGAGCCCGGAGCCGCACAGCCATGCCAAGACGCGCCGCGACGTCTGGGAAACGGTTGAGCTCGCTCGTCACCCGGATCGCCCAAGCGGCCGAGCACTCGCCCACGCCGTCTTTTCTGACATCTTCGAGATCCGCGGTGACCGGCAGGGCGATGACGACGACTCGGTGATGGCAGCCATCGGCCGTCTCGGCGCTCGACCCGTTGTGGTGGTGGCCCAGGACCGACACAGCCTGGGCATGGGGAGGACTCGGGCCAGCGGGTACCGCAAGGCGCAGCGCGCCTACAGCCTGGCCGAACGATTCAGCCTGCCGCTGATCACGCTGGTCGACACGCCGGGCGCCTCAACCGACACCGACGCCGAGGCGGCCGGCATCACGGGCGCCATCGCCGAATCGCTCGCGCGCCTCGCCCGCCTGCGGACCCCCGTGATCAACGTGGTGGTGGGGGAGGGTGGCAGCGGCGGAGCACTCGCCCTGTCCGTCGGCGATCGCCTGCTGATGCACGAGAACGCGATCTTCTCGGTTATCGGGCCGGAGGCAGCCTCCGCCATCCTCTACCACGATGCTGAGCACGCGCACGAGCTGGCCACCCGGCTCAAGCTCACGGCCACAGACCTGGTCGAGCTCCGGCTGGTTGATCGAATCCTGCCGGAGCAGCCCGCGGGCCACGAAGCGCCTGACCTGATGGCGACCGTCCTGCGCCAGGCGCTCTTGGACGAGGTCGGCCGGCTTGCCGGCTCGTCGGTCAAGGCGCTCCTGAAGCGCAGGGAGGCGAAATTCCGCCACGTGCATGAGCTCCGTGGCCGGCTGCGGATGTTGATTCGATACCCGCCCGGTCCGCCTCACGCGCGTGCCGCCCGGGCCTGAGATGCAAGGCGACGGCCCAGTGCCGCTCGAGGGCATCCGCGTCCTGGATCTCACCCACGCGCTGGCGGGTCCCTACTGCACGATGCTGCTCGGCGACCTGGGCGCCGACGTGATCAAGCTGGAGCCGCCCCGGACTGGCGACCATTCGCGTCAATGGGGGCCCCCATTCATCAAAGGCGAGTCCAGCTACTTCCTGTCGGTCAACCGCAACAAGCGGAGCGTGGTGCTCGACCTGAAGACCGGGGGAGGGCGGTCGACCGCGCGCGCCCTGGCGATGGCATCGGACGTGGTGGTGGAGAGTTTCAAGCCGGGGACTGCCGCGCGCCTCGGCCTGGGGCCGGAGGAGCTCCGAGCGGGCAAGCCCGAGCTCGTCTACGCGTCGATCAGCGGTTACGGCCAGAACCAGCCGACGCTGGCCGGCTATGACCAGATCGCGCAGGGCACCTCGGGGCTGATGAGTATCACCGGGATGCCGGACGGTCCCCCCACCAAGGTCGGAGTGCCGGTTGGAGACATAACCGCCGGGATGTTCGCAGCCCACGCGATCCTGGCGGCGCTGGTTGCCCGCAACCGCACCGGAGGCGGCGCCTATATAGATGTCGCCCTGAATGATGCATTGCTCGCGCTGCACACGTACCAGGCGGGACGTTTCTTCGCCAGCGGTGAGACGCCCGCTCGAGACGGGAACCATCACTCCACGATCGTCCCCTATGGCACGTTCGCGGTCCGCGATGGCTTTATCAATGTCGCCGTCGGTTCCGACTCACAGTACCGCCGCTTCTGCGAAGCGCTGGATGCCCCCGAGCTGGCCGAGGACCCGCGATTCGCAACCAACGCGCAGCGGCAGGCCGCGCGCGACACTCTGGTCCCGGAGATCGAGCGCCGGCTGCGAGATAGCACACGTGCCGAATGGCTGGAACGGTTGGAGCAGCATGGGATCCCGGCTGGACCGACCCTGAACGTGGCCGAGGCCTTCTCCAGCCCGCTGGCAAGCGAGCGAGAGATGCGGGTCGAGATCACACATCCGGTGGCCGGTCGGATCAGCCAGGTGGGAGCGCCCTGGAAGATGGACGGCCGTTCCAGCCCGATCCGGCTGGCGCCACCCGGGCTCGGGCAGCACACCGCTGAGGTGCTCCGGGAAGTGCTTGGCTACGATGACGCGATGATCGAGGCGTCCGGCACGTGAGTAGCGAAGGCCGCGCTCCGTTGACCGGGGTCCGGGTGCTGGAGGTGGGCAACTACATGGCAGGGCCCTTCTGCGGGATGCAACTGGCGGACCTGGGTGCGGAGGTGATCAAGGTCGAGCCGCCGGATGGCGGTGACCAGGTTCGCACCATGGCTCCGCTGCTGGAGGGCGAGGGCTCGGCTTTCGTGCGGCTCAATCGCAACAAGCGCTCGATCGCGCTGGATCTCAAGTCGGCGGAGGGCAAATCAATCTTCCGCAAGTTGGTCCCCACAG
>VBDY01000036.1 GCA_005882775.1 Chloroflexota bacterium
CGCGGCCCGATCGCACGCGCGCTCTTGGGCGCGAACGTCGCCGATCAGCGAGCCATCGACGAGCGATTGATCGCCCTCGACGGCACCGCCAACAAGTCGAAGCTGGGAGCGAACGCCATCCTGGGCGCCTCTCTCGCCTGCGCCCGGGCTTCCGCGGCAGCGGAGCACCAGCCTCTCTACCGCGCCCTCCTGCCCCAGGCCGAGGTAATTCTTCCGGTCCCCTTGATGAACATCCTCAACGGCGGCCGACACGCCCAGACTCGGGTCGACTTCCAGGAATTCATGGTGGCGCCCGCGGGAGCTCCCACCTACCGGGAGGCTCTCCGCTGGGGAGCCGAGGTATTCCACTCCCTCAAGGAAATCCTCCATGCTCGCGGGCTGAGCACCGGGCAGGGCGACGAGGGAGGGTTCGCTCCCGAGCTCGAGGCAAACGAGGACGCCATGCGCCTGCTGGTGGAGGCGATCGAGCGAAGCGGTCACCGCCCCGGTGATGAGGTCTTCATCGCCATCGACCCGGCTGCCAGCGAGTTCTACCGGGAGGGTCGGTACCAGCTGAAGGGCGAGGGCAGGACTCTCGA
Source organism: Chloroflexota bacterium (assembly GCA_005882775.1). GTDB lineage: Bacteria > Chloroflexota > Dormibacteria > CF-121 > CF-121 > VBDY01. The sequence goes on from VBDY01000036.1 coordinate 579, forward strand.
TTCCGAGGGACTGATCGGCGTCTGGGAGAGCTGGGCCGGCCGTTACCCGCTGGTATCCGTCGAGGACGGGCTGGCCGAGGACGACTGGGAAGGCTGGGTGCGGTTGACCAGCAGGCTGGGAAAAACCACGCAGCTGGTTGGGGACGACCTCTTCGTCACCAACGTGGTCCGTCTCAGGAGGGGGATCGAAACCGGCGCGGCCAACAGCATCCTGATCAAGGTCAACCAGATCGGCACGCTGACCGAGACGCTGGAGACCATCGACACCGCCCGTCGCGCCGGCTATACCACGGTCATCTCCCACCGCTCAGGGGAGACCGAGGACCCGTTCATCGCCGACCTGGCGGTGGCGACGGGCGCCGGGCAGATCAAAACCGGTGCGCCTTCCCGGTCGGAGAGGGTTGCCAAGTACAATCGGCTCCTGCGCATCGAAGAGGAGTTGGGCGACGCGGCGCGCTACCCCGGGCGCGCGGTATTCCACCAGCCATGAGCGGGCGACCGCCGTCGCGTGGCTTCTTTGACAGCGAGTCGCCCTTCAGCCGCCTGCCCCTAGAGCCCGGCTTCCCCACCCTGCGGATCTCGCGGCGCGCCGTGATCTGGGTGGTGATCATCGGGCTGGCCCTGCTACTGATCTTCGTGCTGAAGCCGCTCGCCACCCTCTACACGGACTGGCTCTGGTTCCAGGCGCTTGGGTTTGGGAATGTCTTCGGTGTCCGCGTCCGCGCCCAGATCGTCACCTTCATCATCTTCGCGCTCATCTTCTGGGTGATCGGCGCCGCCAACGTGCTGGTCGCCCTCGGATCAGGGGGTGGTGGCCGCCGGCTCTCATCGATCGGCATCCGCCAGCGGGCGCTGGCCACCCCCGCAACCGTGCTCTCGCTTGTCGGCGTCATCCTGGTGGGCCTGATCTTCGCCAGTATCGCGGCCGGCCAGTGGCAGACCATCCTTGCCTTCCTCCACCAGAAGCCGTTCGGGATCAAGGACCCGATCAACGGGAATGACGTGGGCTTCTACGTCTTCACCCTGCCCTTCTACCGGTTTCTCTGGGGATGGTTTTTAGGGGTAGTCATCCTGATGGGGTTGGTAAGCCTCGGGCTGTACGCCTACCGGGCGGGCCTGCAGGCCTTCGTCCTCCCGGTCCGCGCCATCCGGCACCTGTCCGTGCTGGCCGCGGCCTTCGCCGCCCTCCTCCTGGTGCACTATCGTCTCGACCTCTTCGAGCTGCTGCTCAGCCACAACGGCATCGTCTACGGGGTCGGCTATACCGACGCCCATGCCCGGATCCCTGCCTACTGGATCATGGTCGTCCTGATGGCGGGGATCACCATCGCCCTGCTGGTCAACGCCAACCTCGGGCGGCTTACACCGCTGCCTGTGTCGGTGGCTGCCTGGCTGGGCGCCGCCTTCGTGCTGCTGGTCATCTTCCCCAGCCTGGTACAGCGCATCCAGGTAGCGCCGTCGGAGCTCAGCCAGGAGCTGCCCTACATCCAGAACGAGATCGCCTTCACCCGCCAGGCCTACGGGCTGAGTGGGGTCAACGACACCCTGTTCGCGCCCCAGGATACGGTCACCGCGGACGCTATCCAGCGCAACCCGCTGACGGTGGAAAACGCCCGGCTCTGGGACCCGCAGCTCGCCCTGCCAAAAACCCTCGAGCAGATCCAGAGCCTGCGGACCTACTACGACTTCTCCGACGTCGCGGTTGACCGCTACCACATCAACGGCCAGTACCTGCAGATGCTGGTCGCCGCGCGTGAGCTCAATACCGGCAAGCTGCCGCCGTCCGCCCAGCGCTGGGTAAGCCTGAAGCTGCAATACACGCATGGCTACGGGGTGGTGGCATCCCGGGCCAACCAGGCGACCGACCAGGGCCTGCCGGTGCTGACCCTGCAGAACATCCCGCCCACCGGTGTCCCCGAGGTCACCCGCCCCGAGATCTATTTCGGGCGGCTCACCACCGACTACGTGCTGGCCCATTCCAAGCAGCCGGAATTCGATTACTCCGCCGAGGCGGACAAGTACACGAAGTGGACCGGCAACAGTGGCGTCCGGCTCAGCTCCGGGCTACGCAGCCTGGCTTTCGCCCTCCGGTTCGGTGACGTCAACATGATCCTTAGCAACCTGCTCACCCCGGACACCCAGGTGCTCTTCCACCGCCAGGTCCAGGAACGGATCGCCACCCTGGCCCCCTTCCTCCAGCTCGACTCGGACCCCTACGTCACGGTCGTCGATGGGCAGCTCTACTGGATCCAGGACGCCTATACCGTGAGCGACCACTATCCCTACAGCCAGGTTGCGCCCGACGACCCGACCTTCCCCGAGTTCTCAGGCCAGAACTACATTCGAAACTCGGTGAAGGCCGTCGTCAACGCCTACGACGGGAGCGTCAACCTCTACCAGGCAGACCCGAACGACCCGATCATCAACACCTACGCCTCGATCTTCCCCGGTTTGATCAAGCCCTTCTCGGCAATGCCGGCCGGCCTGCAGGCGCATGTCCGCTATCCAAGGGACATGTTCGGCGCCCAGGCCACCATGTTCCAGCTCTACCACGTCTCCCCCGCCAGCCCGGATTACGCCACGGTCTTCTACACTCGCAGCGACTTCTGGAACATCGCCACCGAGACCCTTCAACCAGGGCAACCCGCGGTCCCCATCCGCCCCTTCTACGTGATCATGCGGTTGCCGGGTGAGGCAACGGACGAGTTCTTCACCATCCTCCCCTACACGCCTAACGGAAAGACGAACATGATCGCCTACCTGGCCGCCCGGTCCGACGCGCCTAACTATGGCAAGCTGCTGGACTTCCACTTCCCAAAGAACAGCCTGGTGGTGGGCCCGCAGCAGGTGGACTCCAACATCGATCAGACACCGTCCATCTCCTCCCAGTTCACCCTGCTCAACCAGCAGGGATCGGGGATCATCCGGGGCAACCTGCTGGTCCTGCCCATCGAGACTTCACTGCTCTACATCGAGCCCATCTACCTGCAGTCTTCGGGCTCGGTCCAGATCCCGCAGCTCAAGAAGGTGATCGTGGCCACCGGGCAGCGGGTGGCCATGGAGGACACTCTGGACAAAGCCCTCAACACCCTTTTAGGGAACGCCACCACCCCCTCGCCTTCACCCTCGGGCACGCCGCCCAGCGGGACCCAGGCGCAGCTGATCGCCCAGGCGAACGCCGATTACGTGAAGTCCCAGCAGGACCTGCGCAACGGCGACCTGGCTGCCTACCAGCGCGACGTCGACGATATGGGGCGCATCCTCAAGCAGCTGCAGGGGCTCACGCCCTCCGCCTCCCCCTCCGCGAGCGCCTCCCCCTCCGCGACCCACTGACCCGACGCCCCCGCCAGAACCGGAAAGATAGCCACCCGATGGCGATCAGGATGGTGCCAACTGCGACCATGCCCATCGGGTCGTCGGCCGGCCCAACCTGGCGCGACAGCCAGGCAGGGAGGCGGGTCTGGGCCAGCCTCTTCTTCAGCAGGTCGGACAGTCTGTAGCCGAGCATTCCTCACTCTTACAAACACTTTCCCAGGCGGTTCCTGTCCATAGAAAAAGGCGCCCCGTAGGGCGCCCATAGAGTCCAAGCCCCCCGGAAAACGCGCTAGTGCCCGCCCGACGTCGTATCGGCAACGGCGAGAACGGCGGCCAGCAGGGCGGCGACGATGGCGGCGAAACGGTAGTACACGGCACCCACCTTCCTTTTCGGCGGGCGCCCGGCCCCACGGCCGAAGTTACACCCGCCTTAGTTTGGTGTCAATATACTTTGAGTGGCGCAGTTGAGTAAAGCTATACCTTGGGGGCAAAAATGAACTCACTCGGAGAACGGATGCGGGCAGCGCGTCTGGCCAGAGGCCTGACCCAGCAGGCGCTGGCGCAAGGGGTGGCGACCAAGGGCTTCATCTGCCAGGTGGAGCGGAATCGCGCCACCCCGTCGTTGCCCAAGCTTCGGATACTCGCCGAGCGACTCGGCCTTCCCATCGGCGACCTGACGGGAGAGCGGCCGCCGGCGGAGCTGACCTACCTGCGCAAGAGCGCCGAGCTGGCCGTGAAGGCGGGCGAGCCCGCCCGCGCCCTGACCCTGGTCGACGAGGGGTTAGCGCTTCACCCTACGGCCAACGAGCGCGCCGACCTGTTCCGCGTACGCGGCACCGCATATGACGCGCTGAATGACCTTCCGAACGCGCTCGCTGCCCACCAGCTGGCGGCCGCTACCGCGCCGAGCGACGATCCGGAGCTCAACGCGGCCATATACGTCGAGATCGGCACGGTCCTGCATGCCCAGGAGCAATTCAACGCGGCGATCGAGGCCAGCATGAGAGGCCTTCACTGGCTGGACCGATGCAAGCACGCGGAACCGGGATTGCGAGCCAGGGTCTTGACCAACCTGGGCCGCACCAGTTATTCGCTCGGCCAGACCGGCGAGGCGATGGACTACTTCGAGCGCTCCCTGCTGGCCGCGACCGACGCCGAGAGCTTGTTTCGTATCGCCAACGCGCATATGAACCTGGGCGTTGGTGCGCGCGCTACTGGCGACCTCGACCGCGCCATCGAACATTGCAACCGCGCGCTCGAGCTCTACCGGCGGATCGGCCACGACCGGTCCGCAAACCGCGTGCTCAACAACATCGGCGACGTCCATTTCGCGGCGGGTCGGTCGGTGGAGGCCGCCCAGGCGCAGGATCGCTGCCTTCGGCGCGCCCGAGAGTTGGGCGACGACCTGGAGGTCGGTGTTTCCGCTGCCGAGCTGGCCCGGTATGCCCTGGGGCGAGGAGACCTCGATGCCACGATCGAGTTTGCCCACGAGAGCCAGGCCGCTGCCGAGCGCGCGAACGACCACCTCCACCTCGCTCGTGCTCTGGCCTTCGAAGGACAGGCCCTCGACCTCCAGGGACAGCACCAACGGGCCGACCGCTGCTTTCAGCGCGCCGTCACCATGCTGATCGAGCGTCACGCGTCGGGCAAGCTTGCCGAGGTGGGCGCGGCATATGCCGAGGTGCTTCGTAGCCGCGGAGAATTCGACCGCGCCTTCGATCTGATGCGGCTGATGGCGGACCGCGACTTTTCGAAGCTTCCCGCCGCCGTCGCCGTTCGGAAAAGATGAGCCAGCAGACGCCCGTACCCTTGCGGGATGGGCCGGCCACGGTTCTCGTCGTCGATGACACACCCGCCAACGTCCGGCTCCTGCGCGCGTACCTGACGGCCGCCGGGCACCAGGTGGTGACAGCCTCCGACGGCGCCGCGGCGCTTCGGACGCTGGCGTCGAACCCCTGCGACCTGGTCCTGTGCGACGTCAGCATGCCGGACATGGACGGCTTCGAGGTCTGCCGGGCGATCAAGCAGGCGCCAGCCACCCGCGACATCCCGGTGGTGCTGCTGACCGCGGCGGATGACGACGTTCAGCGGGAGCGGGCGCTCAAGGCCGGGGCCGATGACTATGTGGTCAAGCCCGTCGAAAAAGCGGCCGTGCTCGCCCTGGTCAAGGCCCTGCTGCGGATCGGCCGCCTCAAGCAGCAGGTCGATCAGATGGAGGGTGTGGTGGTCTCGCTCGCCCGCGCCGTGGACGATCGTGACGGCCGGAGCCCGGGGCTGAGTGAGCGCGTCGCCTACTGGGCGATGCAGCTCGGCTCGGCGATCGGCCTTCCCGAGGACGAGCTCAACCTGCTCTACAAGGCCGCCCTCCTCCACGATGTTGGGACGCTGGCGGTACCCGCCGCCATCCTGGCCAAGCGAGGCAGCCTCGAGCCCAGCGAGTTGAGCCAGGTCAGGCGCCACCCGGCGGTGGCTGAGGAGATTCTCGGTCCCCTGCCGCGCGCTGATCAGCTACTGCCGGCGATTCGCCACCATCACGAGCGCATCGACGGCGCCGGTTATCCGGACAGCCTGACGGGCGAGTCGATTCCGATCTTCTCCCGCATCATCGCCATCGCCGATGCCTACGTCGCCCTCACCAGCGATCGCCCCTACCGCGCCCGCGTGTCCCGGGCGGAGGCGCTGAAGATCCTCCGCGAGCACGCCGGCAAGCAGTGGGATGCCAGCCTGGTCGAACGCTTCCTGCCGCTGGTCGAGTCGACCGGGACGGAATCGGTGGCGGACGCTCGTAGCGCCGGCTAGGCCCGGGGCCGAAACTCTTAGCTCGCTCTAGGGTTCTGATCCGGGCCCGTCCTCCAGCTGCGCCCAATCGGAGGGCAGGTCGACGTCCCGGCCGAGTGCCTCCGGCAGAGCGACCTCCAGGACCGCCTCGGGGTGCGCGTCGGCGACCAGCTGGCCACCTCGGTCTCCGGTCAGGGAGGCGAGCTCGGAAAAGAATCGCCGGTCAAAAATCCGTGGATTTCCTGGATGTTGTCCGTACCGCGGCGCCACGATGGCCCCGGGCCGGAACGAGGAGACAAGCGACCGGACCGCATCGACAGATAGCAGCGGCTGGTCGGCTACCGCGATCAGCACCGCCTCGGCACCAGCAGGGAGGGCGCCCATCCCGAGCGCGATGGACGACCCGATCCCTCGCTCGGGCGCCGGGTTGACCAGCAGGATGCCGGCCAGCCCGGCCAGCTGGCCGCGAAATTTCTCATCGCCGGGAAGCACGGCGATCAACGGATTTATGCCTGCCTCGGAAAGCGTGCCGGCAGCCCGGCGCAGGAGGGTCTCGCCCCGCCACTCTTCGAGTAGCTTGGGACCCCCGAACCGGCTGGCGGTGCCGGCCGCCAGCAGGATCCCGGCGATCAGCCCGGGGTGGCTGCGGTCTTCAGTTCCTGCTGCACGCACTCGGCGAATCGGTTGGCAAGGTGCTGGGAGACCTGCTGGATGATGCCCGAGCGTCCGAACTGCGCCACGATCCCGCTGACCGAGAGCTCGGTATCCAGGGTGACCACGGTCTTTCCGTCCTCGGTGAACATTGCCGAGGTCACGTTTGCGGTCGCGCCACCCCGGCCTCGCACCTCGGCCCCTTCCGCCGTGGCCTTGACGGTGTGGGCGGCCTCATCGATCTCCTGGATCTGGATACGACCGCGGTAGCCGACGTCGATCGGTCCGAGCTTGACCCCGATCTTCCCGGCATAGGTGCGCTCATCGATCACCTCGAGCAGCTGGGCGCCCGGCACGCAGTGGGCGATCTTGGGGATGTCCAGGAGAAAACGCCAGACCACGTCGAGCGGGGCATCCAGGCTGAACTTGGTGGTGATCGTCACCGGTCTAGCGTATCGAATGCGCCGTAGGCGGGGAACCGAAAGGCCATGTCCTTCGAGAGCAGGCCGCCGTGTCCGAGACGGTTGAAGTCCTGCGCGCTGACCCGGCCGCCGGTGAAGAGGCGGGGCAGAATCAGGTCGAGCACCGTTGCCCGCGAGAACATGCCGCAGGCCGCGACCCCGAATACCGGCTTGTCTCGCAGGTAGGCCAGCCAGACAGCGCTGCCCGGATGCGCGGGCGCTCCCTGTTTTTCCATCCTCGCGCCCAGCCGGTCCAGGGCGAGCAGGGTCGGATCGAGCGGGTCGGTGGCATTCGCTCCCGCAGTCAGCAGCAGGTCTGCGCCCTCGGCCAGATCCTCAAGCGCCCGCTCCACTGCCGAGACGTGATCGGCGACGTAACGAATCTCCGTGATGGTAGAGCCGAACCAGCCCACCTTCAGCTGGATCGACGCCTGAAATTTCTCGCGCTGCGGCGTCTCCAGGCGCTCACGCACGAGCACGGCGACGCGCATCGGCAGGAACGGGAGGACGCGCACCACCTCCGAACCGGCGCAGAGACGCTCGGCTTCGAGAAGCCGGGTCGCGGGTACCACGAAGGGCGTGACCTTTACCCCGGCAACCGTCTTGCCCTTCGAGACCAGCTGACCGTCGAAGAGCGTGAAGATCGAGAGGTCGGGCACGCCGTTCAGCTCCTCGAGCCTCTTCACATCCACCTGGAAGATGCCGTTCGTGTCGGCGCTCAGGCGGACCTGACTCTCGACCGGGCCATGTTGCGATACGCCTGAGCCCGCCACCAGGCCGGCCAGCCGGCGCGCGGCTTCGTCCTCGTGCAGGTCGCCCGGCTCCATCCGGACGACGTGAAGCTCGCCGACCTGAGAACTGCCGACCACCGCCCAGTCCTCGCGGCTCAGGATCTTTCCCTTGAGGAAGAGCACGCGGTGGTGATCGGCGGGTGCGAGCAGCGTCTGCGCCAGCACCGCGCCCTCCAGGGCCTCCGGGGTGAGGCTGGCGCCGGAGAGGGCCTCCGGCTTCACGCAGCAGCCGCCGGCGTGGTGCTTGCCATCGGCCCGCCCATCTTCCCGTGACGCACCGCGACCATCTCCGAGAGGATGGCGAGCGCCGTCTCTTCGGCGGTCTGGGCCCCCAGGTCGAGGCCGATCGGCGCGCGTACGCGGACGAGCTCCGCCTCGCTGACCCCGGCCGCGGTCAACCGTGCCACCCGTTCCCGGTGCGTCTTGCGGCTACCGATCGCCCCGATGTATCGCGGCCGGCCCTTGAGGGCTGCCTGGATTGTCGGGTCGTCGAATTTAGGGTCGTGGGTCAGGATGACGACGTAGGTGGATGAATCCATCGCCAGGTCTTTGAGGACCTCGTCGGGCCAGGCGTGGATCACCTCGCGCGCCTGCGGGAACCGTTCCGGGCCTGCGAACTTCGACCGCGCGTCGACAACGCTGACCCGAAAGCCGAGCTCGTGAGCCAGCCTGGTCAGGGGGATGGCAACATGAGATCCGCCGAAGATGAAGAGCTCCGGCGGACGCGGGAACGGCTCGAGAAACCAGCCTTCGCGTCGTTCGGGGGTTTCCCGGCGCAGCAGGCTCTCCGCCCCTGCATCCGTCGCCGGGATCAGCTCTCGCGCGCCCGGCCGCTCGTCGAGCGCGGTCTTGAGCACCACCGGCCGCTCCTCATCGAGCGCGCGGATCAGGTCGTGATGCGGCTGGCCGAGCGGTTCGACCAGCACGTCAACCTCACCCCCGCAGCTGAGACCGACCGTCCAGGCCAGGTCGTCGCTGACCCCGTAATGAAATAGGGCTGATGGCTCTCCCTTGAGGATTGCCTGAGCCTGCTCGAACACCTCGCCCTCGAGACACCCTCCGCTGACCGACCCGGATATTTTTCCCGACCGGCTGATGGCCATCCGCGAGCCGGCCGGCCGCGGAGCGCTGCCCCAGGTACTGACCACGGTGGCCAGGGCGACCGGGTCGCTGTCCGCAAGCCACGCTTTCACATCGGTCATGACATCGCGCATGAATCGAGTGTATCGAGGCGCGGACCTGGATGTCAGGCAGCGGCGATGGGCACACTCGATTCATGCGCGATGTCATGACCGATGTGAAAGCGTGGCTTGCGGACAGCGACCCGGTCGCCCTGGCCACCGTGGTCAGTACCTGGGGCAGCGCTCCGCGGCCGGCCGGCTCGCGGATGGCCATCAGCCGGTGACAGGCTCGCTGCAGTCTCAGGACGGCGGTTTTCAGCTGGTCGGGCTCGCCCCGGTCCCAGCCATCGCTGATGATCACAACGGTCGCCCCGTGCCCGAGAACACGGCGCGCGTATCGCCGGTTGAAGGTCTCGATCGCCTCACCGATGCGGGTACCGCCGGACCAGTCCTCGACCGTGCGCATCACCCGGTTCAGGGCGGCGTCCGGGTCGTGGCTGCGCAGCAAGCGCGTGATCCGGCTCAGCCGAGTGGCGAATACGAAGGCCTCGACCCGGGCGCTGGCGTTCTGGATGGCGTAGGCGAAATTGAGCAGAACCCGGGTGTAGCGCTCCATCGAGCCGCTGATATCGCAGAGCAGGACCAGCGGCCGCGGCCGGACGGTCGGGCCCCGCCAGGGGAACACCAGCGGCTCGCCTCCGTACCGCAAACTTGCTCTCAACAATCTGCGCATGTCGATCCGGTCGTCGCCGCCGCGGCGCTGCCGTCGCGAGCGGGCGACCCCTGCCGGGACCCGCATCATCCGGATCAAGCGGCGGACTTCGGCCATCTCCTCCTCGGTCATCCCGTCGAAGTCGCGCCGGCGGAGAGCTTCCACCCGTGAGTAGCTCGCCACCTCCAGGTCCTGGGCATCGGGCGCATCCGAATCGTCGAGCACGCTCAGCTGGCGGCTGCCGAGGATGGCGCCCGGTCCCTCCTCGCGGGCAGTGGTCCCCGACCCGGCCCGAGCCGCATCTACGTCGCCGGGACTGTTGAGGAAGGCGTAGAGTGCCCGGTCCAGCAGGGCCAGCTCGTCGCGCCGCCGGCCGAAATGGACCCGCACCGCGGTCTGCAGGTCATCGCTCTTGCTCATATCGATCGCGGTCAGCGTCCGCAGAAAGGGCAGCATCCGGGCCGGGCCGGCGTCGAATCCCAGGCCGCGCAGGAGCCGGCCGAAGTGCAGCCAGTTTCGGGTGAGCGTCCGCCCCCGCATCCCTCCCACTGTGGAGGAGGGTGGGGGTAGGGGCTCAGGCATTGACGGCGCGAGCGAGCAGCTCGCGGGCGGGCTCGCCTCGCAACCGTTCCAGGTCCTCCTGGTACTTGACGATGGAGCCCAGGGTCGCCTGGACCGCTCCATCCTCGAGCTCGCGCTCGCCCAGGGCCAAAAGGCAGCGCGTCCAGTCCAGGGTCTCGGCGATCCCCGGCAGCTTGTAGAGATCCAGCCGCCGGGTGTTGCCGATGAAATTGCTCACCTGCCGCGCCAGCTTGTCGGGCACCTCAGGGACGCGGGCCTTGACGATGGCGTACTCGGTATCGACTGACGGGTAGTCGATCCAGAAATACAGGCAGCGGCGCTTCAGGGCATCGTGGATCTCACGCGTGCGGTTCGAGGTGATGATCACGACCGGCGGGACTGTCGCCTTGATGGTTCCGATTTCCGGGATAGAGATCTGGAAATCGGAGAGCAGCTCCAGCAGAAATGCCTCGAATTCGTCGTCCGAGCGGTCGATCTCGTCGATCAGTAGCACAGGGGGACGGGCGCCGTCGCTCTCGATCGCCTGCAGCAACGGACGCTTGACCAGGAACTGGGGACTGAAGATCTCGCGCTCCATGGCTGCCCGGTCCGCGCCCGCCGACTCGAGCAGCCGGATGTGCAGCATCTGCCGGGCGTACGCCCACTCGTACACGGCATTGTTTACGTCGATCCCCTCATAACACTGCAGCCGGATCAGCCGGGTGTCGAGGATATCGGCCAGGACCTTGGCGACCTCGGTCTTGCCGACGCCGGCCTCGCCTTCCAGCAACAGGGGCTTCTGCAGCGTCAGGGCGAGGAAGACGGCTGTGGCGAGGCTCCGCCCGGCGACGTATCGATGGCTCTGGAGCTCGCGTTCGACTTCTTCGATCGTGAACAGTGGGAGATCCTGCACCATTGAATTGTAGGACCGCCCCACAACCTGCAAACACGAGACCGGCGGTTGCCCGCCGGTCTCAACGAGCGCCTGTTGCCGTAAGTCTAGTGGTGCCCGGTCACCTGTTCCAGCGCTCGCCGGGTCAGGACCGTCGCCAGGTGCCGACGATACTCCGGGGACGCGTTCAGATCCTGGGGCGGATCGCTTCCATCGGCCGCCCTGTCGGCCGCCGCCCTGATCTCTTCGGCGTGCGCAGGCTTTCCCCGCAAGGCCTGCTCCACGGCGCTGCCGCGCAAGGGACGGCTGCCCATGCCGGTCAGCCCGATGGCGACCCGCTCCACGGCGTGGCCCTTGACCGTGACCTGGGCCGCGACCGCGACTATCGCCCAGTCCTGGGAACGCCGGCTGAACTTGAGGTAGGTTCCGGCGCTCCCCTCGGGCGGCGACGGCACCCGGATCTCGCGCAGCACCTCCTGCGGTTCCAGAGCGTTGGTGAAGGTCTCGACGAAGAAGTCCTTTGCCGCGATGGTGCGCTCGCCGCGCGGCCCTACCACCTTGAACTCGGCGTCCAGGGCAAGCAGGCAGGCGGGGAAGTCGCCGAAGGGGTCGGCGTGGGCGGCGGCGCCGCCGATGGTTCCCCGGTTTCGGACCTGCGGGTCGCCGATCTGCGATGCGGCGCTGCTCAGGACCGGCAGCCGGCGCTTGACCAGGTCGGAAAACTCGATGTCGTGATGCGTGGTCAGGGCCCCGAACGCGATGTGGCCGTCCGCCTCCCGGATGTAGTTGAGGTCCTTGATCCTCCCGATGTCGACGATGAACGAGGGCGTGGAAAGGCGCAGCTTCATCAGCGGGATCAGGCTGTGGCCGCCGGCCAGGACCTTGGCCTCGTCCCCGTGCTTGACCAGCTCGGCCACCGCCTCGGGGAGCGTCTTGGGCGCAACGTAGTCGAAGCTTGCCGGGATCATCGCTTTGCCCCTCCGTTCTTGTGCATCAGATGCCAGACCTTTTCCGGGCTCGCCGGCATGTCGATATCCTTGACGCCGAACGGTTGCAGGGCGTCGACAATGGCGTTCACAACCGCCGCCGACGACGCGATCGTGCCCGCCTCTCCGATGCCCTTCACCCCGA
>VBDY01000086.1 GCA_005882775.1 Chloroflexota bacterium
CGCCCATGGATTCCCAGCCACCCCAGGTGGTTCCGTCCCAGGTCCGGTGCCACAGGCCGTTGTCGGTGCCGCGCACAAAGGCGTCGAGCCGGTTGGCGGCCCACGAAGAAGCAGCGGGGGTTGAGGTCACGACGCCGCCGACCAGCGTCCATCCCGCGGGGATGGGCGGAAGGATCGAGTTGTTGGACGAGACGCTGAACGTCCACGTGTACGGCACGCCGTTGACCGTGACCGCGACCACGTACTGAACGCCCGCCTGAAGCGGCTGGCGAGGAATGATGAGCACCGCTCCGCGCGAGGTCAGGCTGCTGCCGACCGCCGCGTTGCTCGAGTCGACCACGCAGTGCTCCAGGGGCGATCCATTGCCCGTGAACGTGTGGACGCCCGCGGAGGTGGCGACATTGCCGCCAATCTCCACGAAGAGGGGAAGGCCGACCGGCACGCTGTAACCGGGACAGGCCTGCAGCGGATCCGGTGTCTCGTTGCCGCTGTAGGTCTTGAGCGGCACGCTCGAACCGTTACCGGGGAAGAAGACGGGATAAGTTCCACCTGTGAAAGGGTTGCCCCGAAGCACGTCGAGGGTGAAACCCACCTGCCATCCCGACTTGACCTCGCGATAAGAGCCGAATCCGGTCGAGGTGAGGCGCGGATCCAACATCCCGAGTGCGTGAAATGGCGCGCCCATCCACCAATCGATAGAGGTTTCGTCAGCCGTCGCGGTGGTGGAGCTGACCTGGATGTTGCCGTTCCGCGCCGCGGTGTCACCGGCGGCGGTGTAGTAGGGGAGAGTCGAGGTTTCGTAATGCGTGACCTGGTCGTTCTTGACCATGTAGAGGGAGTGGTTGTAGTCGCCCTGGCTCCAGGTCGTGTTCTCGGTCACGGGGGGAAGGTTGGCCGCCGCCCGCCAGGCGTTGAAGCGATCCAGCCAGGCGCTGGAAGCGACGGCCGGAACTGGCGCCAGGGCCGCCACGGAGACGGAAATCGACCCGAAAGCCCAGATCCCAATCGAAAGGACAGCCTTTAGCCTGGTGTCCACCGGGGGTAAAGACGCCCGCCGAAGGGCTTTCTTGCGCTATCGGCCGGCCCAAATCCTGCCTAGCCCGACCTCCGGGCCCACCATCCGGTGACGAGCGCAGCCACGATCAAGATCGCGATGGCCGCGATCGTGAACGTCCACTGCCCCGCTGTGCTTCCCGCGCTGGGTGTGGGGGAGGGACTCGGGCTAGGGGTCGGTGACGGGCCGGCAATGACAACGAACTGGGCGCAAGCCTTGGCCGGTTGCTGCGGTGGGGCACCCGGGTAAGCCGTGTCGCCGCAGACTTGATGCGCGCCAGGGGACGCCCCGGGGACTGTGATCGAAGTGGTGAATGCTCCTTGGGCATCGGCTCGCGGTCCGGGCGCTTGCAGGAAGAGGTTCGGTGAGTCCAGGTACAAGCCGACGATTTCATTCGGCGGAAATCCTGTCCCCGAAAGTGAGACCTTGGCGTTGGGTAGCCCGGAAGTCGGGTTGAGGGTGAGGCTCGGAGTCGACGACGCGACACCGGCCGCCGCGAGCGTGGTCCACAAAGCCAGCCCGCACACAGTGGCGAACAAGGCGAGGCGCGCGGCGCGGATCACGCGGGCGAGCTCACGCGAATTGGTGATCTGACGGTCAGGACGATGAGCCAGATCAATGCGCAAACGTTGGCGAGGATCGCGGCCGTGATGAATCGATCCCACGCATAGAGATTGACGAAGAAGTGTGTGATCGGATTATTGGCGGGCGCGAGCAAAGAATAGCCATGTGTCGCGGCGGCGGTCGCCACGCCCATGTCACCGAACATCGGCACGAACGTGCTGATGCTCCAGACCGCGGCCACATAGCAGTACGCGATGGGGTCCATCCACCTGCGACAAAGAAGCAGCAATGGCAACGCAAGCAAGAAGTGCGTGGCGACGACACCGGTGAGGAGCATTAAGAAGCTGGTCACGCCGATCGCAACCAGCGGTATGTAACCACCCGACTGGATGGCAGAACGCTGTCTGAGGAACAAAGCGCCAACCACGAGCAGCAATGCCACGGCGATCAAGATCTGGCTCGCTAGCTGGTAGCTGACCGATCCAATCAGCGCTGCAGAGCTCGGCGTGAACGCTCGTCCGAGGCCGGACGTTCCATGGAACAGGTATGTGACGAGAGGCCAAATCGAATAGGCATCTTGCGAAACGGTCGTCAACAAAGCTTGATTGCCGCCGCCTTCCTGGACGCGCAGGTTGTTGATCAGGACGTCGACCGGAAGCGAAGGACTGGTCGCGAGCGTCAGCGGCGTGATCGCCACGAAGCTTGCGACGGTCGTCCATGACAAGGCGGTCACGGTTTCTCGCCAGGTGAACCATCTGATGAATGCCACTCCCAAGAGCAGGCCGAACACCACCATCTGCGGCCGCGTCAGACATGCCACGGCCAAGGCCAACCAAGCCCAGGTCGGGTTTCGCCTCTGAGCGAAAAGGATCGCCGTCAGAACGAAGAAGATGCTGACGACGTGGGTCTGGCCCCAGACCGACATGCTGAACCAAACCGCCGGGTTGAAGAGAAACAGGGCCGCGCCGATACGGCTCCACTTCTCGGAAACGTTGAGTTCGCGAAGGATCCTGTAGATCAACACCCCGTCTGCGAAGCCGAAGAGAACATTCACAGCCTTGACCAGGTAACCGAGCTGGGCACTGTCCGCAGCGAGCGTCCCGGTGCCGCCCACGAGCAAAGCTCCCAGGGAGCCGACCCCGGCGAAGAGGTACGCGACGCCGGGCTCGTACGGAAACGCGACCTGGATCCACGGGACCCCATTCCAGACACGAGCCAGTGAAACCACGTCGGGTAGGAAGTACAGCTGCGACGGGCCGTAGGCGGCAGCCACATACGCGTACAGCTGCTCGTTGGCGAAGTCGAATGGGTGCCCGCCCAACGGAAACAGAAGGAGATTGCCGGCGAGGAAAACGATGGCACTGCCAATGGCGAGCCCGTGCCAGCGGCCACGCGGGCGCGGGAAAGAAGCAGTAAGGCGGCGGCGGTTGGAAACGAGAGCGACAGCGAGCGCGACGATGCCGAGCGCCGCCAGGGCGACCAAGAGAATCCTGGCCACCGGGTCGTCGACCTTCGATGCCCACGATCGCTCATGGGGCAGCGTCAGCGTGAAATTGCGCAGCGTGAAACCAGACGCGCCCGAATCGCCCACGGCAGAGGCGCTCAGGGATAGCTGCACGTTGCCAAAGATCGCCGGCAGCTCAGAGTTGGTGATTTGTGATTTGGCTTCGAGTCCTGGCCCCGTCACGGCCGCGTCAATGCGGTAGGGGTGACACTGCCACCAAGCAGGGTCGGTCCTGGGCTGCCGTCGACGATCCGCATGACCGTCACCGTGTTTTGCGGAGCCCGTCCGAACAGCACGAAATAACCGGAGGCGGTCCAGGGCGACCACAAACCCACGCGCATGGGTTGCAAGCCATCGTTGGCAAGGACGGTTACATCGAGGGAAGCGACCAGGCTGCGGCGCAGGGTGGTGGCGAGATTGACTGTGGCAGGAGATGCTCCGCTGGCGCTGGCGTTGACGAGGTCTGGCGACAGCCGTACCTCGCCACTCGTGTACACGAGGTTAGGGTCGAATCCCTTGTACACGGCGTCATTGGTCGGCGCCTTCCAGGTTTCGGCGGGGAGGGCGGTGAGAGCAAGCATGGCCACCGCCAGAGCGGGCAAAGCAAGCGACGTGAGCTTGGTGAGCGTCAAGGTCGACGAAGCACGTACAGATCTTGAGATGGGTTGCCTTTGGCGCCCTCGGGCACGAAGTCGACGACGGTGAGGCCGTCCGCCAATTTTTCCTGCACGTACGCCGCCGGATGATAAGCGGAGCAGGTGTTGCTGCCAGGGGCGCTGAGGTTGTTCTTGACCACGAGCTGCCCCGCGGTAAAGCGCTGCCGCTCTTCAGCGTTGAGGCGATGAAGGTAACTCTCGCCATGCGTGCTGATGAGGAGATGGCCGTCCGGCTTGAGGATTCTTGCGAGCTCCTTCATCCAAGCAACCTGAAGCGCCTCGGTCAAATGCGTGAATACCGAAAAGGCGTACACGAGATCGAACTCCGCATCGCGATACTCGAGCGGCGGGGACAGGCTGTTGACCGTGAAATTCCCAAACGGCAGATTTTCGCGGCACCACTCGATCAGCTGCGGGTTGTAGTCGGTGCCGCAAACCCGCGTCTTGGGCAGCGAGTGCCAGTACCTCAGGACACGACCGCACCCGCACCCGAAATCAAGCACCGCGCCAAGGTCTTGAACCTCGATTCGTTGTCGCTTCAAGGCGTCCTTGACGGTGGCAGCCCCCATGGCGCCCGCATCGAGGAACCACGAGATGTCTGCCGTTCCGGCGACGAGAAAGATCAGGTCTGAGGGAGGAATCGGAAGTCCATCCGGTGCACCCTCCCTGCGGTAGCGGGCATTGGCCACGACCGATCGCGGATTGGCTTGGGCCGCCTTGCCGTAGAGCCAAAACGCCGCGCTCCCCAAGCCAAGCCGCGAGATTCCATCGCGCATCGAGCGGGTCAGGGTTTGCCTCATCCGTTCGCCGGCGTGACGTCAGACGGTGCCGGCTCACCGGCCGCCTGGATGACTGCCTCGTCAACCGACCAGTCGGTGCTCAGCGCTGAGTTGTGATTGTTGAACTGGGCGATGAACGCGACACGATGCCCGGCGTCTGTGGTGAGCCCAGTGGAAACACGCACCCACCGGTAATCCGTGCTGAGCTCACTGGGCCTGTAGCTGGTCGCGGCGACCCAGCGCCAGGCGGTGATGTCGAACAGCCCAAGAGTCATCTCGGGTCGGACCCCGGCTGGACTTGAGACCTTGACCCGATACCACAAGTCGTAGGTGCTGCTGGGGATGGCCGCACGATTGCCAAAGATGGCATTCCGGTAAGACGTCGTGCCAGTTCCAGCGGGGATCCTGGCGGCCAGGCCGCTGTACGCGGTGGGGTCCGCAACCGACTTCCAGCCCTGGTCGAGCTGTCCAGACGCCGCGGCAGCCGTATAGATGCCGTTTTGATGGTGAGCCATCAGGTTGCCGGCGCCGCACACCTGAACCAGGCCGGCGGCTCCGGTCTGGATGGCCAGCCGCCAGACCACAGGCCTTCCGGTGTCCGGCATGTGCACCCACACCGGAGCGGCGGCAAGCAAATGCTTCACCAGCTGCGGGCTCGACGATGGTGGCGCCATGAGGCCGAGCGAAATCGATGCTTGGGTTCCGTTGCTCGTTTTCAGCATCACCGACTGACCGGCGGCCACGCGTGCGTCGATCGTCACCCCATCTCCCGAATCGAGGCCCTGACATGAGCTCACGGTCGATTGGCTGTCCGGCCCGATCTTGAGGGCGGGGCCAAACAACGTGACCATCTCCTGGTCGACGACGTTCGGAGGCAGCCCTTCCAATGACTGAGGCGTCG
>VBDY01000037.1 GCA_005882775.1 Chloroflexota bacterium
TCGACCAGGCGGAGAACCGCGGCGGTAATAGCGACCAGGCCGACGATCACGACCAGCACTCTGGCCGGGATCAGAAATGGAGCGCGCTTAGCTCGGAAATAAGGTGACGCCATGCCCAAAGCATATTAGGCGCGAAGGTTTGGCTAGACTTGCTGCTGCAGTTGAGTACTCAGCGTCGCCGGCGGCGCGCCTCGGCGGCTCATCCTGCTCGGCGCGGGTTTCGTCACCATCCGCCTCTGGACGGTGCTACACGCGATCTCGCCGCACTCGTCGCCGACTGATTTGATCGTAACCCTGGCCCACGCACAAACTGATGAGCCCGGTTCGTTGGGTTGGAAAATCAAGCACGACGAGAGAATCAACATCCTCCTGCTCGGATATGGCGGGCCCGGCCACGACGGCGCCTTCCTGACTGACTCGATCATGATGCTCTCGATCAGGGGGGGATCCAGGCAGGCGGTGATGATCTCCTTCCCGCGCGACCTCTGGGTCCGGATCCCGGCGTTGCCGAACAACGGTTACATGGCCGGCAAGCTCAACAACGCGTACGCGATCGGGACCGATCACCGGAACTACCCGAACGTGCGCGCCCAATGGAGGACGGATACTGGCGGCGGCGACCTGGCGGCCGCCACCATCTCGCAGCTGACCAACCAGCGTGTCGACTACTGGGTGGGCGTGGATTTCAAGGCGTTCCGCGATATGGTGAATGCCCTGGGGGGTGTGCAGCTGAACATCCCGACCCCTCTCGACGATCCCTATTACCCGGCGGGGGAGACGACGGGTTACATGCACATCCACTTCAACGTCGGTCCTCAGCAGCTTGATGGGGAGCACGCGTTGGAGTACGCCCGGTCGCGCGAAACCACCTCGGATTTTGACCGATCGCGGCGGCAGCAGGCCATCATGCTGGCCGTACGGCAGAAGGCAATGTCCCTGAATGCTGTGCCGCACCTCTTCCAGCTGCTCTCGGCGCTGCAGGACAATGTGCGCACCAACCTGAGACCACAGGACATGCAACAGCTCGCGGATCTGGCCGGCCAGATCAAGGAAGCTGACATCCGGCACGTGGGGATTGACAGCAACAACCTGCTTCGCCCGACCTTCGTCAACGGGCAGTATGTGCTCCTACCCCGAGATCCAACCCTCGCCTTGCTCCAACGCTACCTGGCGATGGCACTTCCGGATCGGGCAGACCTGGCGGCGGGGGTGCCGTTTCAGATCCGGGACGGGAGCCGCCGATACTGGCTGCCATACGTGGGGACGCCGGCGAAGGTGATGACCGGCCTGATGCAGGAGATCGGCTGGAACGCCAGCCAGGGGTCCAGCGCTCCGCTGGTGACGCAAACACAGATCCGCGACGGCTCTGGCGGTGCAGCGGCCGGCACGGTCGCCTGGCTCCAGCAGTACTTCAAGGCTGTCGTGGTGGTCGAGCCCGCGCCCAGCGCCGGACCGGCGATCAGCGTCGTCCTCGGCCCGGACTTCACGGCAAAAGCCTTTCCCGCGCCGGTCATTCCAGCCACCCCGCGCCCCTTGACGCCTCACCCGAGCAGCACGTCCAGCAGTACGCCAGGCGGTTCGGGCGCACCGTCTCCCTAGCATCAGGGTCGATGGCCAGCCTGGATGCCGAGGTGGCCGTGGTCGGGGCGGGCCCGGTCGGAGCCGTGACAGCTCTTTTCGCAGCCTCCGGCAGTCGCGTGGTGATTGTCGACCAGGCGCATTTTCCTCGAGACAAGCCCTGTGGTGAAGGACTCCTTCCACCGGGCCGGGCGATCCTGGCCCGGCTTGGGATCGAGGGGGCGGTCCGCGATGCCGGTGCCCCGACCCTGCGCGGCATCGCTTTCGGCCTTTTAGGCCGGCCTCAGGTGTCGGTGCATTTTCCGCCACATCCCGACGGGGCCGAGGGACTGGGGGTCCGGCGGCTGCGATTCGACGCGTTCCTGGTCGAGCGACTTCAGCAGAACCCGAACGTCGCCTTCCACCCGGGGGTCATGGTGAGCAAGATCCGGCTCGATGGTGATGCGCCGGCGCTGGTTACCAGCGACGGCGAGATCCGGGCGCGCTTCATCGCGGTCGCCGACGGGCTCCGCTCCGGGCTTCGTCATCAGCTCGGCTGGACGATCGGGCCGCGGGGCCCGCATCGGTACGCGGTGGTCGGCCACTGGCGCGACGACCGGCGACTCGATCCCTGGGTGCGGATCACCGCCGATCAGGGCATGGAGGCCTACGACGGACCGGTCGGTCCCCATGAGAGGCTGATCGCTCTCCTCTGCACTCACGACCGCATGAAGGAATTTGCGGGACGGTTGAATCAGCGGTATCGTGAGCTGGTGGCCGGTTTCCGGCCCGAGGCGGGGGTTCCCTTAGACACCGCGGTAGCGGTCGGGCCCTTCAACTACCGTGCCTCGACGGTCGCGCGCGGGGGCATCTTCCTGGTGGGAGACGCTTCCGGGTTTGTCGATCCCATCAGCGGCGAGGGCCTTGCCACCGGCATGCAGCAGGGCCTGGCGTTCAGTCAGGCGATCCGGCAGCCCGACCCGGAGTCCTCATACCGCCGACGTCATCGCCGGCTGACCGCCGGACCGCGACGTGCCACCACGCTACTCGTGCACCTGGCAACCAGCCCTCGCCGTGCCGATAGGGCCGTTCGCGGCATGCAGCGCGCCCCCGGCGTGATGCCCAAACTGCTGGGTATGACGCTCGGTTACTGGGGCGCCGGCCGGCTAACGCCTCGCGACTGGATGGCGCTTCTGACCGGACGCTAGGCCACAGACTCGAGGGATGAACCGGGGCTTCCCAGCCATCTGGCGCCGGTAGTCCGGATGTAGGTCGAGCAGAGACTCCTCAGCCCAGATCCGCCTCCACAAGAGCGCGCCGTTGAGGACGCTGAGGCCGACGGCGCAGAAATAGGCCCCGCCCACCAGCGGCAGCGCGGCGAACTCAAGGATGAGTGCCAGGTAATTCGGGTGGCGGATCCAGCGGTAGGGACCCACCGCGACCACGCTCAGGTCCGCGGGCACCAATGCCCGCACCGTCCACCGGCCTCGGAGCGTCGCGATCACCCAGAGCCGCAGGCAGGCAGCGCCGACCGCGCCCACCCAGCCACATCGGGCCACCACACTCGGGACACGATGGCTGCCGCGCAAGCGCGCCTCCAGCAGAGGCAGCGTGAAGAGGGCAGCGTTCGCCAGCACGATCCACTTGAAAGCAGAGGGGGCGGCCTCCGGCGCACCAGGGTCGGTGCGTCGCAGCCGCCGTTCGTTGCGGGCCGAGTATCCCAGCTCGACCAGCCGCTGGCTGCCAAAGGCGGCGAGCACGAGGAGGTGGCGCCGCCAGCTCACCCGGTCAGGCTCAGTCGGGCTAGCTCGATCGAGAGGCCCGGTCCGAACGCGACGGCAAGCGCTTGCCCCGGCCGGCGCCTCTCCCGCAGGGCCGCAAGGACGAAGAAGATGCCCGCGCTCGAGGCATTGCCGTAGTTGCTGAAGACGTGGCGCGAGGCTTCGAGCTGGTGGGGCGCAAGCTCGAGCGAGCGCTCGACCGCGTCCAGGATGCGATGGCCGCCCGGGTGAGCCGCCACCACGTCGATGTCTGCAAGCGATTCGCCTTCAGCCGCGAGGAAGCGTTCTACCACCCCGCCCAGCTGGGAGCGAATGATTTCGGGCAGGCGCCGGCTCAGGATCACCTTCATCCCGCCATCCCGGAGCTCATAGCCCAGGTCGCCGGCGCCCTCCGGCACGAGCCAGGTCGCGGCCCGGGCAAGCTCGATCCCGGCCGTGCCGTTGGGCGACTCGATCACGGCCGCGCCGGCGCCGTCACCGAAGACCAGGGCGGCGATCAGGTTGTCCACCGAAGAGTCGTCCGGCTGAAAGGTCAGCGAGGGTAGCTCGACTGCGACCAGCAGGCTGGCTTTCTCAGGGTAGGCGCGGACGTAGTCGTGACTTCGGGCGAGTCCGCTCACGCCACCGCCGCAACCAAGCTCGGCAATTGGGAGTCGGGTGGTGTCGGGGCGAAGACCCAGTCGCGGAATCAGCTCTGCATCGAGTGAGGGCAGCACAAAGCCGGTGCAGGAGATGCAGACCACCTGTCCGATTCGTGATTGGTCGATTCGCGCCTGGCGGATGGCAGCACCGGCTGCATCGGCCGCAAGCCGCCGCCCGTGTTCGAGGTAGGCCTCGGTCCGCTCGGACTGACTGTGCGGACGCATGATCCAATCCAGCGGCGCCGCCAGGTGCCGGGTGCGCGGTGTATCAGCTGCCAGACCGGCGCCTTTGAATCGTCGCCCTCGGACTCTGCCCAGGGCGTCCCAGATGGCGTCCGTCGGCGTCTGCTGTTCGGGAAGGGCCGTCGCCAGACCGGTTATGCAGGCGGTGCGACTGACCGCCAGAGCCGGCCTTTCGGCCCGGGCCAGGGATTCGAGCACTTCTCAAAGTATGGGCCCCGGTTACACAGCGGGCGTCAGCTACGATGAATCAGAGATGAATCTGGCCGGTGATCTCCTGGCTGGGGACGTTCGCGCCCTGGCAAGAGCCATCAGCCTGGCCGAGGATCGAGACCCGCAGGCGACGGCCCTGGTGGCGGAGCTGCAAGCACACACTGGAAGGGCTCATCTCGTCGGTGTTACGGGCTCCCCCGGCGGCGGAAAGAGCACTCTCGTCGATGCCCTGGTCAGGGTGATCCGCGAGCGAGGCAGGACGGTGGGCGTGATCGCCGTGGATCCAAGCAGCCCCTTTACTGGAGGCGCCGTGCTTGGTGACCGGGTGAGGATGTCGAGACACACACTCGACAAGGGCGTGTTCATCCGGAGCATGGGCGCCCGGGGTCACCTGGGAGGGCTTGCGGCTGCTACCCGGGAAGCGATCCACCTGCTCGACGCCTCCGGTCGGGATGTGATCGTGGTGGAGACGGTCGGGGTCGGACAGTCCGAGCTCGAGATTTCGAGCCTTTGCGACACAGTGGTACTTGTGTTGATGCCGGAGTCTGGCGACGCCGTGCAAAGCATCAAGGCCGGAATCCTCGAGATCGCCGACGTCTATGTCGTCAACAAGGCCGACCTGAGCGGCGCGGAAAAGGCGCGAAGGCTGATTCAGGACGCGGTCGCCATGGCGCCAAAAAAGCCGTGGCAGCCACCCATCCTGCTAGCCTCCGCGGTTAAGGAAGAGGGTATCGGGCCGGTCTGGGAGGCGATCGAAAGCCACCGGGCCTTTCTCCGCCAGAGCGGTGGTCTTGAGGAGCGCCGGCGGGAGCGCCTCAAGCAGGAGGTCATCGCCCTGGTGGCGGAGAGCGCGCGCGACGATGCGCGGCGTGCCGTCGAGGGCGATACTCCGGTGGGGCGCCTTCTTCGAGATAACCGGAACGGCCGGCTGAACCCGTATTCGCTGGCCGCCGACGTGAGGGCGATGCGTCCAGCCCGCGGGGCCGAAAACTGATGGCGGTCCGCAAGAAGTCCTCCCGCGAGGAATGGGAGGAGCAGTCCCAGGCTGGCAAGCAGCCCGCCCGAGGCCGGGGCCGGACCATTTCGGGGATGCCGATCGAGCCGCTCTACACCCCCGACGATCTCCGGGGATGGTCCTATGAGGAGAAGCTTGGCTATCCCGGCCACTTCCCGTATACGCGCGGCGTCTACCACTCGATGTATCGTGGCCGCCCCTGGACTATCCGCCAATTCGCCGGCTACGGCACGGCCGAGGAAACAAACCGCCGTTACAAGTTCCTCCTGTCCCAGGGCCAGGCGGGGCTCTCCGTGGCGTTCGACATGCCGACCCTGATGGGCTACGACTCCGACGACCCCTTGAGCCGGGGCGAAGTTGGCCATTGTGGTGTCGCCATCGATTCGCTCGAAGACATGGAGACTCTATTCGGCGGGATTCGCCTGGACACCATCACCACCTCGATGACCATCAACTCCCCTGCCGCCATCCTCTATGCGATGTACATCGCCGTCGGGGAGAAATCCGGGGTGAAGCCAGCGCAGCTCGGAGGCACGCTCCAGAACGACATCCTCAAGGAGTACATCGCCCAGAAGGAATACATCTTCCCGCCAGAGCCGTCCATGCGTCTGGTGGTCGACACCATCGTGTTTGCGGCCCGGGAGATGCCCCGTTGGAACCCGGTCTCGATATCCGGCTACCACATCAGGGAAGCCGGCTCCACCGCCATCCAGGAGCTCGCCTTCACGCTGGCCGACGGTATGGCCTATGTGGAGGCGACTATCAAGGCGGGGATGCCGGTTGACGATTTCGCGCCGCGCCTCTCCTTCTTTTTTGACTCGCACATCGACTTCTTCGAGGAGATCGCCAAATTCCGGGCGGCGCGCCGGCTCTGGGCGCACATCATGCGCGACCGCTACCAGGCGAAGGATCCTCGCTCCTGGATCCTTCGCTTCCACACCCAGACCGCCGGCGTTTCGCTCACCCGCCAGCAGGTGGAGAACAACATCAGCCGGACCGCCTATGAAGCGCTGGCCGCGGTGCTGGGTGGCACCCAGTCCCTTCATACGAACTCGATGGACGAGGTGCTGGCGCTGCCGACCGAGCGGGCAGCCCAGATCGCCCTGCGCACCCAGCAGGTGCTGGCCCACGAGACCGGTGTGACCGAAACGATTGACCCGCTGGCCGGGTCGTACTATCTCGAACACCTGACCGACGAGATGGAACGCGGCGCCAGGAGATACTTTGAGCGCGTGGACGAGCAGGGCGGGGTCCTGGCATGCATCGAGAACGGGTTCTTTCAGCGGGAGATCGCCGACGCCGCCTTCGAATTCGAGCGCCAGCTCGAGGCAAACGAGCGGATCGTGGTGGGTGTGAATGCCTACCAGGAAAAGGAAGGCAGTCCGGTCCCGACCTTGAAAATCGGACGGGAAACCGAGCAAGGGCAGGTGCGAAGGGTCAAGGCGGTTCGAGAGCGGCGCGACAATACCAGCGTCCAGAACCGGCTCGTCGAGCTGAAGGTAGCCGCCCGAGGCAGCCAGAACCTGATGCCGGCGCTGATCGACTGCGTCCGGGCGTACGCGACGGAGGGAGAGATCATGGCGGCACTCAAGGAGGTGTTCGGCGTCTACCGTGAGCCCATTCTCTTTTAGCGAGGCAGGAGGTTGGCTGTAGAGAAAAAGGTCGCCGCCGGGCGGCGAGGGGCGCACCAGAAGTGGCGAGTGCTCACCTGCAAGGTGGGCCTGGACGGACACGACCGTGGGGTCAAGGTGGTCTCCAGGGCGCTGCGTGACGCCGGGGTCGAGGTCATCTACGCCGGTCTGCGGCAGACGCCTGAGATGGTGGTGGAGGCGGCCATCCAGGAGGATGTCGATGCCATCGGCGTCAGCCTGCACAGCGGCGCCCACATGACGCTCATCCCCAGGATCCTGGAGCTGCTCAAAGAGCGTGACGCGTCGGAAATCATCGTCTTCGGGGGCGGCATCATTCCGGAAGACGATGCCCTTGAGCTGAAGCGACTGGGGGTAGCCGAGATCTTTGGCCCGGGGACCTCGCTGCAAGCCATCGTTGAGTTCGTTAACCGGGGGTTCCAGCAGGCGGCGTGATCGCCGCCGCGCCGCGCCAGCTCGGCCGTTTTCAGCTCTACTGCCTGAGCGACGGCCGGTTTCGGATGGACGGCGGCGCGGTCTTCGGCGTCGTCCCCAGGGTGCTCTGGGAGAAGCTCAAGGTTCCCGACGCGCACAACCGGATCCCGATGGCGACCAATTGCATGCTGGTTCGAACACCGGACGCAAATATCCTGGTTGAAGCCGGCATCGGACCCAAGCTCAGCGACAAGGAGCGCGATAACTTTGCGTTTGACCGCGAGCCGGGCCTGCCGGCCGCCCTCTCAGCTGCCGGACTGCGACCAGAAGATATCGACCTGGTGGTGCTGAGCCACCTGCACTTCGACCACTGCGGGGCGCTGGTAGCTCCGGGACAGGACGGGGAACTGGCAGCCCTGTTTCCTCGGGCCAAGCATGTGGTGCAGGCCCGGGAGCTGGAGGCCTGGCGTCATCCCGACCCGCGGAGCCGCCCATCGTACAAGCCCGAAAACCTTGGCCTGCTGGAGCGGGCCGGCCGGCTGCTGGTGGTGGACGGCGACCAGCAGGTGGCTCCCGGCATCCAGGTGCGGGTGACGGGTGGCCATACCGCCGGCCACCAGGCCGTCTACGTGCGTGACCAGGAGCAGACGGTGGTCTTCACCGGCGATTTCCTTCTGGTTCGCGCATTGCTAAAGAGCAACTGGGTGAGTGCCCTCGACCTGTTCCCCCTCGAGGCCATGCAACGGAAGGCAACCTTCCTGGAAGAAGCCGCGCGCGAGCGGCAATTGCTCTGGTTCTACCACGAGACCGATCAGATGCTCGGCTATTGGACGGGCGAAGGGTTCGAGCCGGTCAACTGACGATCAGGACGACCTCGGCGCCGCAGACACCGCACTCACCGCGCACGACGTAATTGCCCGTGTTGAGGTCGAGCGAGCTCGGCCGCAGGATGGGGACGGACTGTTTGCAGGCACGGCAATGCGCCTTCATGGGCGCCATCGGGACCTGGGGACCGTGGAAGCTCCAGGTGTGGGGCGTGACCTGCTGCATGTTGGCGCGGGCAAGAGCCATCGAGTTCTCCTGGTAATAGAACGCCTCGCCGGTAAGGCCGCTGTGGTCCATTGAGCGCAGTTTGCTACCACGTTCAGCGTAGTCGCGGGGCCGACAGCTCCCCCTTCATTTTGCGGACTTTATTGCCTCGGTTGCGCTATACCGTTTTTTGACAGAAGGGCGACCACAGGTTGAGCCTGTTCACCTCCCGGGACCGGCCCCGTGCCCTGGGCGCCGGTCCCACTCCCCGTCTAGTAGACGACGACTGGGGTGCCGGACGGCGTCCAGTTCCAGAGCCAGACCATGTTGCCGTAGGGCACGTTCACACAGCCGTGGGTACCGGTGTTGGCGCCAAACGGGTCGTAATGCGGATACTCGGTGCCGGGCCCGTAATAAGCGCGCCAGGATGCGTCGTGGATGGCGGCGCCGCCGTTGAACCAGAGCGTCATTTTTACCGGCGTATCCGGGTACCACCACCGGGAGCCCTTCGGCCAGGGCGACTTCATGATCCAGGGTGAGGCCTTCAGGTAGACGTGGAAGCTGCCCGGGTCCGTCTCCAGTCCGGGCCGGCCGGTGGTGACGTAGGTCGAGAAAACCTGCTGCCCGTGGAGGTAAGCGCGCAGGGTCTGGTCCTTGAGTGAAATGGTGATGGCCTTCTCCGGAAGGGTGCTGCTCATCGCCTGCTGAAGCACCTTGTCGCGTACGGCCAGGCCTCCGTAGATCTGCTCGAGATCCTTGAGCGTGGTGGCGGTTCCCAGATCAGCGGCGAGCTTCTGTACCCGGGCCTGGATGAACGAGACATCCATCTTGAAGATGCCGGCGGTCTGGAGGTCCCCCTGAACTTTGGCCAGGGCTCCCCTGGCCGCGGTCCGGGCGGCGTCGGGACTGCCCTTGTCCTGGGCGGCGATCTGCGTAGCAAACTGGCCGACCAGGGTGTTGGTTGCCTGCTGATCGGCGATCAGAAGGGCCAGCTTGACGTCGGGGTCCTTGACGTCGGCGCTGACCTTTCGGTAGTCGGCCAGGGTCGCCGAGTGGTCAAAAGCGCTCTGCGCAGTATCCGGCAGGGTTGCGAAACCGGTGAGGAGCTGGTCTTCGACGCCAAGCTGCCTGGCCGAGGAAAGGTCGCCGACGAATTTGGCCAGAGCCTGCTGAGCCGAGCTTTTGGCCTGCGAGAGCAGCTGCTGCTCCCGGGTTTGGAGCTGCTGGGTTAGCTGCCGTTCCTGGGCTCCGGCGTTCGCATAGAAGTCGATCCGGCTCTCGTTGAAGGGCGGTGTGCCCTGTGGCGCCGTGGCGGCGGTAGTAGTCAGCTCCTGTCGCTGAATGTCCGAGTACTCAGTCGCCTCCAACCCCAGGGCCTGGGCGCGTTGCTGCTCGGCGAGCATCAGCTGCCGGGCGGACTGGTAACCCTGCTCGGCGCTGGCTTCGCGCTGCTGCTGGAAGAGGATCGCTCCGGAAACCAGCCCGAAGCTGGCAACCACGACCCCGATCCGCAGCGCGTTTCGCTTGATGACTCTAACGATTGATGTCAGCACTTATGTAACCTGAATTTTAGAGACTTTCTGCACCTGAAGTAACGGCCAACCGGCCAAAAAGTTCCGCCCCGTCCACGGCGGAACCGGGCGACCCCTGTGATATCATGGGCGCCGCCCAAATTCAAGTCAAAGGAGGAACTGTGGCAGCGGTAGGGGTGCCGGTTCGCTTGAAGTTGGAGCCTCGGGATGGCAGCGGTCAGCAGGCTCGCGCCCTCCGGCGTGAGGGTCGGCTTCCCGCGATCGTCTACGGCCATGCCGTGGATTCCGTATCGGTGGCCGTCGACGGCCGCGATTTCCTCAGGGCTTTCCAGAAGGTCGGGCGCAACCAGCTGCTCGACCTCCAGATCGGCGACGAACCGGTGCGCAAGGCGCTGGTGCGCGAGGTCCAGCGCAGCCCGCGGACCGGCGATCTCCTCCATGTGGACTTCTATCAGGTCAACCTCACCGAGGAGATCGAGTCGGAGGTGCCGATCGAGTTTGAAGGCGAGGTCGAAATTGTCAGCAAGGGCGAGGCAGACCTCCTCCACGGCCTGCACGAGCTCAAGGTCAAGTGCCTCCCCACCGACCTGCCGCCCGTGATCACGGTCGACGTGTCCGGGCTCAAGGAGGTCGACGACGAGATCCGGGTCAAGGATCTCAAAGCCCTCCCCGGCTGCGAGATCCTGGACGATCCTGACGACCTGATCGTCAAGGTGCAGGCGCACCGGGTCGAGGTAGAGGAAGTGGCCCCGGCGCCGGCCGCGGCCGAGGTGCCGACCATCGGCGAGGCCGAGGCGGCTGCCGAGGCGCCGGCGGAGCAGACAGAGCCGCAGGGCTAGCCCTCAGGCGATCCCGGCAGGCGACCCTACAATGTCGCCATGAGTTGGCTCTGGTCACAAAGGGACACGACCTGGGCACACTTCCTCGAGGGGCTGATCGTCTTCCTGGTCATGCTCCTCCTGAGCCGTTTTGTTCAGCCCTTCTCGCGCAACCAGCTCAAGCGGGCCCACCTCGACGCGGCGATCAGCCTGCTTGCGTCGCGACTGATCTATGTGGCCTGGATGATCTCGGCGGTCATCGTTTTCCTCAGCGTCTGGCTGAGCAACCTGACATTCGTGTTGGGCAGTTTCGGAGTCTTTGCCCTGGCGTTCGGCCTCGCCTTCCAGGACATCCTGAAGAACTTTCTCGCCGGGATCTTTCTCCTGCTCGAGCGTCCGTTCCGTATCGGTGACGAGATCATGGTCGACGGCAGGACCGGCATCGTCGAGGACGTGCAGTTCCGGACGACCACGATGCGAACGATGGACGGTGAGGAAGTTCTGGTGCCGAACTCGATCGTATTCAGCCAGACGATCGTCAACCGGACCCGCTACCCGGCGAGGCAATTCGCGCTCACCGTCAAGGTGCCCGCTGACGTTCGCCTGGACGGGCTGGTGCAGAGAGTGCGCGAGCGCCTGGCGTCCAGCGCCGACCTGGCCAAGGATCCCCCGCCGTACGTCGGGATCCAGCCGAGCGCCGACGGGGGCGTCGCCCTCGAGGTCAGGTACTGGCTCGACTACCGCAACCACGATCCACTGGCCGTACAGGCGGCCCTCGGGGAGCAGATCTACCAGGCGATTCAGGCTCCCCCCGACACGCCGGCCCGCACTCCGCAGGTCAAGCGTGGCCTGAGCACTCCGCCCTAGGCGAACGCTTAACCTTGAGAGCGTGCCGCAGGAATCTCTGTTCCCGGCCGCCGAGCCACCGCCGGCCAAAGACCAGCCTCTGGCGGCCCGCTTGCGGCCCCGCACCCTCGAAGAGTTCGTCGGGCAGCAGCACCTGGTCGGTCCCGAGCACGAGCTGCGCCGCGCCATCGAGGAGGATCGGGTGGGGTCGATGGTCCTCTGGGGACCGCCCGGCAGCGGTAAGACGACGCTGGCCCGGTTGATCGCCAATGTCACCTCGTCTCACTTTGTCCCCCTGAGCGCCGTCAGCGCCGGGGTGGCCGACCTCCGCCGGAACATCGAAGAAGCTCGACTGCGCCGGGCCCAGTCGCGGCAGCGGACCATCCTGTTCATCGACGAGATCCACCGGTTCAACAAGGCGCAGCAGGACGCCGTCCTGCCCTACGTCGAGGAAGGGGTCATCACGCTGATCGGCGCCACCACCGAGAACCCGTCATTCGAGGTCAACGCAGCCCTCCTCTCGCGCTGCCGCGTCTTCACGCTGGGCGCGCTGGACGACACGGACATCGGCGTGATCGTCGACCGTGCCCTGAAGGATTCCGAGCGCGGCCTGGCAAGCATGGCTGTCGAGCTAGCGCCGGATGCCCGGGTCGCGCTGATCAGGGTCGCCAACGGCGATGCCCGGGTCGCCCTCAATGGTCTCGAGGCGGCGGCTGCCCTGGCTCGACCGCGACAGGGCCGGCGGCTGGTCACCGCGGCGCAGGTGGAGGAAGCGGTCCAGCGCCGCAATCTCCTATACGACCGCGCCGGTGAGGAGCATTACAACATCATTTCCGCGCTCCACAAGAGCCTGCGCGACAGCGACCCCGATGCCTCGCTCTACTGGCTGGCCCGGATGGTGGAGGCCGG
>VBDY01000087.1 GCA_005882775.1 Chloroflexota bacterium
GGCTGAGCGACCAGGGCAACTGATGGCCTTCGGTGGCCGCCTGAATGCCATCCGCGAGCCGGTCCGCGAGCGCGATCATCGCCGCGAAGGCCTCGTCGGTCAGGACGTGTTCCAGGGTGGCGCGGGTCGCTGCGACCGACAGCGCGTTTCCAGCCAGCGTGCCACCTATCCCGCCGACATCGATCAGGTCCAGGTCCGGATGACTGGACACGCGCTGAGCGAGCTCGTCCGAGAGGCCGTACGCGGCTGTCGGAATCCCGCCGGCGATCGCCTTCCCGATGGTCAGCATGTCGGGGTGCAGGCCCCAGGCCCGGGTGCAACCGCCCGCGCCTGCTGAGATGGTGTGCGTCTCGTCGTTGATGAGCAGAGTTCCGTACTGGCGAGTGAGGTCGCGGACCCCTACGAGGTAACCGTCTTCCGGCAGAACGATGCCGATGTTAGTGAGGGCCGGCTCCATTAGGACGGCGGCCACGTCCCCATGGGCGAGTTCACGTTCGAGTCCCTCGAGGTCGTTGTACTCGGCCACCCGGCTGGTGAGCAGGACGTCGGAAGGAGGACCGACGTTGCCCGACCGGGCCATCCGCTCCCCGTCCGGGCCGATCATGATCAGCGACTCATCGACGCTCCCGTGATAGCAATAGTTGTTGACCAGGATCTTGGGCCGCCCCGTCACCGCCCGAGCCAGCCGGATCGCCCATCGATTTGCGTCGGTGGCGGTCAGCGCGAAGCTCCAGTAGGGGAGGCCGAATCGCCGCGCCAGCTCCGTGCCGACCCAGGCAGCGTCTTCCGAGGGCATCATCGCGGTGGCGCCGCCGAGCTCGGCGAATCGTCGCTGAACCGCTTCGACCGTCGCGGCCGGGGAGTGCCCGGCCATGGCGCCGGTATCGCCCAGACAGAAGTCGATCAGGTCGTGCCCATCGATATCCTCGACATGGGCTCCCCTGGCTTTGGAGAGATAGAGGGGAAAGCCACCGGCGCTTTTGTTCATCCAGGTCATCGGGACCCGCCCAAAAAGGTGCCTGGCGGCGGCGTACGCGGCGTGCGAACGCGGGTTGCGTGATCGGTAGGTCTCGCGCTCGCGTTCGAGCAAGCCCGACAGCCTGCGGCGGTCTATGACTACCTTCTCACTGATCACGGGCTGGATCGTAACAGGAGGTCTAATCTGTCCAGAGGAGGTTGTGATGAGAAAGATCGTCGCGGGGCTGTTGATATCGCTGGATGGCGTGGTTGAGTCGCCCAACGTGTGGGGCTGGGGCAAGTACATGAATGACGAAATGACTCAAGGGATTGTCGCCGGGATAGCCGAGGCGGACGCCGTGCTGCTGGGCCGGCGCACGTACCTCGAGTTCGCCGACTTGTGGCCGAGTCAGGGTAGCGGGGTGCCGATGGCTGACTTTCTGAACAACTCACCCAAGTACGTGGTGTCGGCCTCACTGAACACCCCGCTTGCGTGGGCCAATTCAAGTCTCATCACCGGCGACCTCGCCGAAGAGCTCTTAAAGCTCAAACAGCAGCCCGGCAAGAACATCCTCATCCCCGGCAGCCCGACGCTGGTCGGGTCGCTGCTGGGCGGCGGGATGCTCGACGAGCTCAGCCTCAACGTCTGCCCGATCGTGGTCGGGCAAGGCATGCGCCTCTTCGACGGGATCTCCCATCAGGTGGGCCTCAAGCTCGTGCAATCAACCACTCTCAGCACCGGCGTGCTTGGTCTGACTTATCAGCCGGAGCAAGCTGGTCGCGAGTCGGCGGAGCCACTGATGAGCTTTCCAGGGGCGGCCACGCGCAATAACTAGCGGTGAGTTGTAGACTCCTGCCCAGGGGCGTCGCGCGGGCGGCGCGGAAAGGGTATTTGGAGGTGAATTGGGCATGGCTTCTGACTTTGGGTTGTTTGTAGGTTTCGGCTTGGTCAAGACCGGCCGTGAGCAGCAGGCGCTTCAGGTCTTCCAGGAGGTGCAGCAGTACTACGAGCGGCTGAAGCAGCGCAGCGAGATCGACAGCTTTGAGACGGTGCTCCTGGAGTTCCACGGGGGAGATCTTGGAGGGTTCACCCTGCTACGAGGAACGCAAAGCAAGTTGAACCGGCTGCGCTACGAGGACGATGAGTTCCAGGGGCTGGTTGCCAAGGCCAGCCTGGTCGTGAACGACTTTGGAGTGGTTGGCGCGGCCATCGGCGATCGCATCACAAAGCAGATGGGTCTCTTCTCGGGAGCGATTCAGTCAGTCCAGCCATCGACGGCTGGGGTCCGCTGAGCAACTGACCGTACAGAAGGCCCGGGCCGCAGGGCTCGGGCCTTTTTCGTGCCGGTATATAAGGATGCCCTCATCTAGCCGTAATCGAACTGAAAGGCTGGTTTCCCAAGCTGGACTCAGCGGCGGTCGGTCATCGCATCGCCGTGAGGAGGTGATCCTGCGTTGAGCACGCTTGGATGGGCCCGCAGCTCCGCCGCCAAGGCGGTATTGGCGGTAGGCGTCGGTTTGGCTGGCGGGTTCGGCACGTTCGTAATCGCCCACGCGGCGGCGTCGCCATCGCCCAGCGTCTCGCCTGACATCGGCGCCTCGCCCTCGAGTACGGCTTCGCCGTCGACCAGCGCATCCCCGTCAACGACCGCGCCGCCGTCTAACTCGACTACCCCGGGGGCGGCGAACCCGAACTGTCCGAACATGTGACCCTCCCTGATGATCCCTCCCCCCGTGGGGGAGGGAACTCCCTCCCCCCGGCAACCACAACCTCAGCGGCGGACGCGGTAGCGAAGGTGGGTGACGCCACCCTCGCCTTCGCGAACTCTGATCCGCTCCAACTGGCGTTGTTCGATGCCGATGTGCTCGAACAGCCGCCGCCCGTCGCCGAACAGGACTGGGATCAGGTGGATCTCAAGTTCGTCGAGGAGCCCTGCGGTGAGGGCGCGCTGCACCATGACGCTCGCCCCGTGGACGAGCACGTTCTTGTCGCCGGCAGCGTGCTTGGCATCTCGGACTGCGGCATCAAGGTTGCTCACATAGTGCACGGCAGGCCATTCGGCCGCCCACGCGGGTGCCGGGTTGCGGCTGAGGACGTAGATGGGTACGCCGTTGTGGTGGTCGCCTCCCCAGCCCTTGGCGGCGTCGAAGGTCCCACGTCCGGTGATCACGGCACCGGTGGACATGGCCTCGTCGACGATCTGGCCGTTGACGCTTCCCTGTCCCCCAACGGCTTCCTTCGGGTGGTCCCCAACGCCTTGGAAGATCCATTCATGCAGCCGCTCGCCGCCGTCGCCGAGACCATTGTCAGGGCCTTCGTTGGGTCCCGTGACGAATCCGTCGAGGGACATTGACATGTACAGCACAGTCAAGGACATCGTTCTCTCCCTGTCGAGGTCATCAGTTCGTGATCGGAGCAGTTGCCGCATGAATTCCAAAACACGTTCTAAGAAACGGCCGCGAGGGCCTCCTGCTTGGTTCGATAATCCTGCATCGTCGTCACCCTCCCCCGGCTGAATGTGATCAGGGTCGCGGTCTCACTTGGCCAATCCTCGCCGCCGATCTCAGCCGGGTGAGCCACCACGATCACCCGGTCATCGCCCGCGTCCAGGAACTCGAGTTCGCCCCTGGCGAATCCCTCCGCCGACCGCTGGCGGAGCCTGTTCATGACGTCTTTGCGGCTGTGGCAATCCCAATCGCCGGGCTCGAACCAACGCCATTCGACCAGAGGATCAAGCATCGCCTCGATGGTGGCGAAGTCGCCGCTCTGCCAGGCGCGGAAACCTTCCTGGGCCCGGGCCATCGTCTCCTTACTCATGTCTCACTGGATGAACGTGAAAAACCGGAAGCCCGGCTTGAATGGTGGCGGAGGTGCAACGAGCCGGGCTGTCCCGACCGCAGACACAGTTGCGTCAGGGGCGTCGAAGCTGAGCTC
>VBDY01000088.1 GCA_005882775.1 Chloroflexota bacterium
CCAGTAGATGCCGGTCAGGACAATCGTCACCTGAGCAGCGGCGATCGCGCCCTCGCCGGCCGTTGCGGCCACCAGATGGCCGCGATAGTCGCCGTCCCGCAGGGGTCGCAGCGCGTGGTGCTTGGGATGGTAGTGGTAGACGCCGGCGGTCAGGTCCTCGAGCTCGCCGGCGACCACGTAGACCTCGATCGGATAGAGCGCGCCGGCGCATGCATAAGCGCGAAAGTAAAAGGGCTCGCCATCGGTCTGCCGAACCCGGGTGACCCCCGCACTGAAGTGGAGGATGTGGCCGACGGCTTCGAGCGTCATTTGACCGGAATGGAGAACGGGTGCGGCGGGCCGCGGGCTGGGGAGGTGGATGAGCGGCAGATCGAGATATTCCTTGAACGGGTGGGGCCGGTTCGCCCAGTCCAGCCCGCGTGTCCGCCGGCGGACGCTGGCGTGGGTGTGGTTCGTCCGCCGGTGGAAGTCGATGACGTCGAGGGTCATGCCGCTATCTTCGAACTCGCGGCGACAGTTCCGCAGCCAGCTCGGTGACCCGGCGGGCGATCTCGTCCCGCGTCCGGCGTACCTCCTCGATCGGCTTGCCGCTGGGGTCCGGCAGGTCCCAGTCCAAATACCGCTTGCCCGGGATGTACGGGCATTCGTCGCCGCAGCCCATGGTCACCACCACCTCCGCCCAGGCGGCCAGCTCGTCGGTCAGGGCCTGGGGCGTGCGCCCCTCCAGGTCAAAACCCACCTCCCGCATCGCCTCGACCACTTGCGGATGGATGCGCGTGGCCGGCCGGGTGCCGGCGGAGCGGGCCTCGTGGCCTCCGTGCGCGGCGCGCTCGAACAGGGCCTGGCTCATCTGGGAGCGGCCGGCGTTGTGGAGGCAGACGAAGAGGACGTGCGCCACCTGAAGGTCAGGCCAGCAGGTCGAGCAGGGACCGGGTTTTCGAATCGAGGGTTGCCAGCCGGTAATAGGCCCAGATTCCGCGGCGCAGGACCTCGATCAGGCCGGCCTCGCGCAGCCTGGCCATGTGGTGCGAGATGGTCGGCTGCGATAGGTTGAAGGTGGCTGTGAGGTCGCAGATGCACACCGGCTCTGAGGCCCGACGCAGGATGCCGACGATCTGCAGCCGGGTCGGATCGGCCAGCGACTTGAGGACCTCGACCGTGCCGTCAACGCGGCCCTCCGGAAGGGGGATCGCCATCGGCGAACACTCGCCCTTGACCCTTACCGGGACGGGAAACGACTTCACGAGCTCATCATATCAAAGCCATTGACAAGCGTCTATTGAACAGCTAAGCTTCAATCGACCGTTATCGATTGTAACCATGGATCAGCCGGGAGGGTGTGTATGGACGATATCCGCGAGGCCGTGCGAGAGAAATACGCGAAGACCGCCATCCGCCTCACGGCCGACGCGGGTTGTTGCGACTCCAGCTGCTGCGGCGGAAACGACGCCGCATGCGGGCCCATCGGCGAGGCGGACTACCCGAGCGATGAGCTGGCCCAGCTGGGCCTGACCCTGGGAGCCAGCCTCGGGTGCGGGAACCCGACTGCGCTCGCGCAGCTCCGGCCGGGCGAGACCGTGCTTGACCTGGGCAGCGGCGCCGGCCTTGACGTGCTTCTCTCTGCCCGGCGAGTCAGCCCTGGCGGCCACGCCTACGGCGTCGACATGACCGATGAGATGCTCAGCCTGGCAAACGAGAACAAGGCCAAGGCGGGGGTCGACAATGTCACCTTCCTGAAGGGGACCATCGAGGCCGTGCCGCTCCCCGAGGCCTCGGTCGATGTGATCATCTCGAATTGCGTCATCAACCTGGCCGCCGACAAGCAGGCCGTGCTGGCGGAGGCGTTTCGCCTGCTCAAGCCGGCGGGCCGGCTGGCGGTGGCTGACATGGTGGAGGTCGAGCCGCTCCCGCCGAGCGTCAAGGCCAGGATGGATGCCTGGGCGGGATGCGTCGCCGGAACGATCCCGGTCGACGAGTACTCCGCCATGCTCCGCCAGGCCGGCTTCACCCAGGTCGACCTCGAGATCACCCAGCAGTACGGCCCGGGCGAAGCCGGGCTCCCGGAGGGGACGGGAAAGATCGCAAGCGCCTACATCCGAGCCGTCAAGCCGATTGCGACGGCGGTCGAGCAACATGCCTGACGCTCCCATCGCGTGCACCTTATCGGCTGCGGAGCTGGGAGAACGCGGTGTTGCCTGGTCTGAACTGACCTCTCGCTGGGGTCGCGGCTCGAGCCGCCGTCCAGACTCGGTCGTGCTCACCTTCGCTCGCGAGCCCGACGCGGTCGCGCGCCTGGAGCGGCTGGTCGACCAGGAGCGGGAGTGCTGCGCCTGGATCGATTTCGAGATCGCGGAGCGCGACCAGACCGTTGACCTGGTGATGCGCGCGACTCCGCAAGGGCTTCCCATCGTGGCGGAGATGTTCGGAGCCACCCTGCCCGATTAGGTTCGGCCGGCCAGTTGACAGGGCCGGCCTAGTTAGTGTTCAATCACTAACATGTCAACCGCGACCCTCGGCCGCAAGCCGGCTGGTTCTCGTCAATCGGCCGGCGAGCGCCGGGAGCAGGTACTCAAGGCCGCAGTCTCCGAGTTCGCCGTGCACGGCCTGCACGGTACGTCAACCGAGATGATCGCGAAGCGGGCGAAGATCTCCCAGCCCTACATCTTCAGGCTGTTCCCCACCAAGAAGGATCTGTTCCTGGCGGCGATCGAGCGCTGCTTCGACAGGGTCGAGGCGGCCTTCAAGGCGGCGGCCGTGCACACCGACTCGGTCGAGCCGCATCCCGGCCAGGTTGCCCGGGGCCAGGTGGGGGCAAAGCTGCATGCTATGGGCCACGCATATGTGCGGCTGCTCACGGCGCGCGAGCTGGTGCTGTTCCAGATGCAGGCCTATGCCGCCTGCTCCGATGAAGATGTCCGCAGCCTGGTTCGCCGGCGATGGGACGGGATGGTCAAACTCGTCACCGAGCTGACCGGCGCAGAGCGCCCCGAGCTGAACCTGTTTCTTGCCCGCGGGATGTTGATGAACGTGGTTGCATCCATCGGGCTGGTCCCGGTAAAAGCGGCCGACCAGTGGGGACACGAGGTGATCGGTTTTGCCTGACCGGAATATTTTTTTGGCGCGCGAAGTTATTGAGTAATCAGTCAGTGAAGGAGGAGGTCGAAATGTCAGAAAACCGCAACCCCTGGCCGGTCCTGCTGGTGACCGTGCTCGGCTTTTTCATGATCATGCTCGACACCACCATCGTCTACGTGGCGACGCCGAGCATCCTGTCCAACCTGCATGCGTCGCTGGACCAGATCCTCTGGGTGTTCAACGGATACCTCCTGACGTACGCCGTGTTGCTGATTACGGCCGGCCGGATCGGCGACATCTTCGGCCCGCGCCAGTTATTTGCCGCCGGACTGGTGGTCTTCACCGCCGCTTCCGCCGCGTGCGGGCTCTCGCAGGATGCCAACCAGCTGATCGCGGCCCGGGTCATCCAGGGTGTCGGGGGCGCCCTGATCGCTCCGCAAACGCTTTCCATCCTGATGTCGATCTTCCCCTCCGAGAGGCGAGGGGCGGCGTTCGGCGTGGTGGGCGCCGTGATCGGGATCTCCACGGTTGCTGGCCCGACGCTGGGCGGCCTGATCGTGACCAACTGGGACTGGCGCTGGATCTTCTATCTGAACCTACCGATTGGCATCCTGGCGCTGGCTGGCACCTTTTTGGTCATCCCGGACCTGAGGCCCGGTCGTCGCCACCGAGTTGATGTGGTCGGCGTCCTTCTCTCCAGCGCCGCGCTCTTCGCCGTCGTCTTCGGCCTGATCGAAGG
>VBDY01000038.1 GCA_005882775.1 Chloroflexota bacterium
GGGCGCAGGCGGTGGCTCTTGGGGACCGATTCGTGTCATTGAGAAGGCAGAGAGCAGGAACGAAGCCGCGTCTACCAGCAGCGCCACCGGACCGGAAAACACCTGGACCAGGAAACCGCCGAGCGCGGGGCCACTGACGAAGGCAAAGGCCCGGCTGCCGTTGAGCAGTGAATATCCCTGCGGATAGCTCTCGCGAGGCACCATCGATACGAAGAGCGCGCTGGTGCTGACGTTGAAGAAAACGCTCAAGGTCCCTGCCAGGATGGCGACTACAAAGAGCTGCGCCAGGGTGAGCGCGCCTAAGGCGTAGGCCGCCGCAACCGACGCCAGCACCAGGGCGCGCCCGAGGTCGGCCGCGATCATGACCCGCCGTCGCCGCCGGCGTCGATCCACCCAGGCTCCCGCGTGGAGCGCGAACAGAAGATAGGGCAGCCAGCCCGCCGCCGTCAGGTAGCCCATCGCCGATGGCCCGGCGTGCAGCAGCTGGACGGCTACCAGCGGCACCGCGATCAGGGTCACCTGGTCGCCGAGCAGGGAGATCGTCTGCCCGGCCCAGAAGACGCGAAACGCGCCCGGCTCGGTGAGCAGGCGCGGGATCAAGCTCCTCCTGGCAGGCGGCGCCCTAAGGGAAGCTGCTCCCCGGGCAGTTGTACTGCCCGCTCTGCTCGTTCCACCCGCCGAGGAACGTCCAGTGGAGCTCGATCTCTCCGGTGCACGTTTGGTTGGTTCGCTGGGAAGTAAAGGTGATCGGGTAGGTCACGCTGCCAGGACCCCAGCGCGCCGATCCCAGCGTGTAGCTGCTGATCGGCTGGCTGAACAGCTCACCCGTATGCTGGAGGCCATCGATCACCAGCGGCGGCCGGCCCCAGTACTGGAAGGCGGCGCAGACGACCAGGAAGACCGCGAGTCCAGCCAGGACGGCCACGACCCGGCGCCGCAGCCCGGTGACGAGGGAAGGTCCCGTGACTTCTTCAGCTCGCACGACCAGCGTGCCCGCCACCCGATCGCCAAGTCGTTGATGGTCCCGGGTGAAGAGGACCAGGGCGCCGCCCAGAAGATAAGCGAAAGGCAAGGCATCGATCGGGCGGATCAGGTTGCGCAGCAGGATCCGGCCGAACGTCGCAGGCTGGCCCTGTAGATCGACCACCCGCAGGCCTCGGAGCGCCTTCCCGGGAGATGCACCGAACAGGGTCTCGAAGAGGGTGTAATACCCGATCCAGATCAGCAGCAGAAAGAAGCCGTCGATCTCGGTCGCTGTGGTGAACGAGGAATAGCCACCGCTCGTCATGGGGTCCGTGACACTGGTGAAACCGCTGGTGACGCGGGTAACCCCGAAGGTACCGTTCACGATGGCATCCAGGATCGAAAGGATCAGGATGTCGGCGATCAGGGCCAGGAATCGGTTCCACCGAACCGCGGCCCAGGACGACGCCCAGACCACGGGCCTGCCCGCTGCGGTAGATCCCGGGCTGCCGGCGATCATCGGGCCGGGGGAGTGGCGCGGGCGAGGAGGGACCCGGCCAGCTGCTGCCATTCGGCACGCGGGAGAGCCTTTGGGTTCTCGGTCAGGACCTGGATGCAGACGTGGTTCGCTCCGGCATTGAGGTGCTCTTCCACCCGGCGTCCCACCGAATCGGTTGTGCCCCATGCCACGATGGCATCCACCAGGCGGTCGCTGCCCCCGTTCGAGAGCTCGTCCTCATCGAATCCGAGCCGGCGGAGGTTGTTGGCGTAGTTAGGCAGCTTGAGGTAGGCGGACGTATGCAGCCTGGCGATCTTTCGCGCACGATCCGGATCGGCCTCAAGCACCACCGCTTGCTCGGGCGCCAGCAGGCGGTCCGGCCCGAGGATCGCCCGAGCTCGGGTCGTGTGATCGACAGGCACGAAATACGGATGCGCCCCCCAGGAACGGTCCCTGGCCAGCTCCAGCATCCGGGGTCCAAGGGCCGCCAGGACACGTGGCGGTTCCTGGGGCGGAGCGGCTGCGTCGAAACGGGCCACGTCCATTGCGTCAAGGTAGGCGCGCATGGTCTCGAGAGGCTTGCCGTATGCATGTCCGCGGCGGCTCACCAGGGGTGCGTGGCTAACGCCTATTCCGAGCAGAAACCGGTCCGGAAAGGCTTCGGCAAGCGTCTTCTGACCGGCGGCCATGGTGGTCGGATCCCGGGCGTAGATGTTGGCGATGCCGGTGGCCACCACTATATGGCGGGTGGCTGTCAGGAGGAGGGTTGCGTTTGAGAATGCTTCCCGCCGGACCGCTTCGCCGATCCAGATCGCCCCAAACCCCATCTCTTCCAGCTCGGCGGCCGCCCGCCGCGCCTCAGCCGCGGGCTGGTGGTCGAGGGCCGTCGTCCAGATTCCGACCCTTCCCAGCTGCATGTTGGCCCATTCTGTCACGGCCCGCCATTGACTTCGAGCCATAGAAGACTTTTATTAGTCGGGCATGTTGCTTGCGCAAATCGAGGGCTTTCTGGAGGTGGCGCGCCGTGGGAATGTGAGCCGGGCGGCCGAGGCGATGTTCGTCACCCAGCCCAGCCTCACCGCGCGTCTGCACGCACTCGAGCGCGAGCTCGGTGAACCTCTCTTTGCCCGCACCCGTCGTGGGATGAGGCTCACAGATGCGGGCCGTGCCTTTCTCCCCTATGCGGAGCGCGCCATCCGGGCGGTGCGCGACGGCAAGCAGGCGCTCACCGACGCTCGCTCAGCCACGGCTGGCCGGCTGGTGCTGGGCGCCGCTCCTGCGATCAGCACTTACGTCCTGCCCGGGTTGCTTCAGAAGTTCGCCGAGGCCTACCCGCGGGTCGAGGTCGCGGTCCGCACCGGCCACTCCGAGGATGTGCTTCAGATGCTGCTTCGGGAGGAGGTCCAGCTCGCCATGGTCCGGGCGCTGCGCCACCCGGATATCGAGTCGACCCCTCTATACGAGGAGGGCCTGGTGCTGGTGGTTGCACCCGACCATCCCTTCGCCGAGAGAGGCTCGGTCGGTATCTCGGAGCTGGCGGGCGAGCGGCTGATTCTTTTTGACCGGACCTCGAGCTACTACGAGCTCACCCAGTCATTCTTCCTGGGTCTGGGGGTGACACCCCGCGAGGTGATGGAGCTGGACAACATCGAGGCGGCGAAGAAGATGGTGGAACGGCAGCTCGGCGTGGCTCTCCTGCCTCGTACGGCGGTAGCCGGCGAGCTCGCGGCGAAGACGTTGCGCCAGGTAGCCGTCAGCGACGGTCCCGCGGTCGCCCAGCAGATTGTCGCCATTCGCCGGCGTGACCTTGGTCCGCCCCGCGGACCGGTGGCCGCCTTTCTGGAACTGGTCCGGCGCGAGGATACGGCAGGGGCGATTGGCTAACGCGGTAGGCCAGCCAACCGGTCCGGCCACCATTTCCACCGAACGGCTCACCCTGGTTCCGATTCCTCCGGCCGCGCTGCGGTTCCTGCTGGAGCGGCAACGTGAGCAGGCGCAGTCGGTGCTCGGTGTGATCCTTCCGGATGAGTTCGCCACGCGATCTGATGATGGCTTCTTTCAAATTCAGCTCGACCGGATGGAGGAGTCCCCGCAGGAGCGGGACTGGATGGCGCGGCTGATGGTGTTGAAGGGCACGACAACCGCGATCGGCAACATCGGTTTTCATGGGCCGCCCGCCGTCATCGGCCGGGCTGAGCTGGGCTATACCGTTTACCAGCCATGGCGCCGTCAGGGTTTCGCCATCGAGGCCATCAGGGCCTTGCTCGAGTTTGCCGCCCGGCGCGGGAGCCCGTCGGTGTTCATCAGCATCAGCCCGGGCAATGCTCCCTCGCTAGCCCTCGCGCAGCGGCTCGGTTTCCACCAGGTCGGGGTTCAGGAAGACGAGGTCGACGGCACCGAGCTGGTTTTCGAGCTGCCCGTCAGTGCGGCTGCCCGCTAGACCCCTGGCTCCGGTTCAGACGACGCGGTCTTCGGGCAGCTCCTCCACGAATTCCCGGCCCAGGCGCGCGGCGTCGTACATCTTTCCTACAAGGTGGTGATAGGGGACGCCCGAGAAGTGGTGATGGCTCCTGGTGGGGAGGTCGGTACCGGTTTCGAACTCCTTACGCTGCAGCTCGATGTAGCCCTGCTGCTGCCCGGCGGACATCGCCTGGAGCAGCTGGCTCAGCCCATAACCGTTGGCGTGCTGGGCCCCGAGGGTGATGAAGATGAATTTCACGCCCATCCGACCCAGCTCCTCGAAGGTGATCGGGTTGGGGTCCTTGTACCACTTAAAAGAAGACGACCAGTTGAAGGCGAAGCGGGCCTCCGGGAAACGCTTGTGGATCTCCTGGCTGAAGCGCTCGACCGGCTCCCGCTCGGAGGTCGGGAACTCGCACCAGAGTAGATCCGGGATGCCGCTGTCCAGGTAGCGCAGGCCGCGGTCGATGGCCAGCTCGATGCCTCGGGCTGATTCGGGAGCGTCGACCGCGCTCAACCCGTCGGTCCGGGCGATCACCACAAAGTCTCGGTTACCCAGGTCGTCGGCAACGCTGCGGGCCATCCGCAGCTTCCCCAGCATCTCGCTCACCGGGATCAGGGCCTTTCCGCCGATGTGCCCGCATCGCTTGGGCAGCACCTGGTCCTCGATGTGCGCCGCCGCCACCCCGGCGTTGACGTACAGCTCGGTCGTCCGCTGGACGTTGAAGATATTTCCGTAGCCGCCGTCCATATCGACGATCACAGGGGGAATGTCGAGATGTCGTGGAGCGATGCCTTTCTCAGGGTCACCCACCGCCATGGTCAGCTGGAATTTGCGCAGGGCGCTGACCGTCCGCCGGGCCGCATCCGCAATCTCGACGCCGCCGTAGAGGTCCATGTCGGTGGTCCCCAGGTGCCCGATGGCGAAGGAATAGCCGCTGAAGTAGACAGCCTTGAACCCGTAGTACATGACCAGCTGCGCGCCGAACGGGTCGTAGACGCCCGGGCCAAACAGGAATGGCTCCTCGTCCAGGAGCTGTCGCATCCGGGTGCTCGGGTTAACGAACCTGGACACCGGCACCTTGAACCCGTCCGGCAGGAGCGGGCTGCCCACCAGGGCCGGCTCGCGGGTCCCGCCCACTGGCGACCGGGTCTTGGAGGCCTTACTCGTTCCCGTGGTCACGCTCGCAGCTATCGGGGCAGTTGCACTCCGTCATCTCCGCGGCGCAATACACTTCCGCGGCC
Source organism: Chloroflexota bacterium (assembly GCA_005882775.1). Taxonomy (GTDB): domain Bacteria; phylum Chloroflexota; class Dormibacteria; order CF-121; family CF-121; genus VBDY01. The sequence goes on from VBDY01000038.1 coordinate 5,168, forward strand.
GAATCGGCTCGCCCCTGCCGGGTCTCGTCTTGCTGGATCATGCAATCGACTCTATCAGTATTTGCGTCATCACGTCCAATCGTTTGTGGCGATGTTTGTTATAGGACAGATTGATATCTGGCGCGCCAGAGCCCCGCGTTCCGCTCGGCCTAGAGGCCGAAGCGGGAGCTGAGCATTAGGCCGCCGAGCAGGGCCACGATCGAAAGCACGAGGGCGGCGAACGTGGCTACCCGGCTGTTGATGAACCAGCGCCAGGCCTCCGCGTAGGCCCCTGGTCCCGGCAGGCCGACGGTCACGTGCCGCGCGAGTCGATGGGGCGAACTGAACAAACCCAAAACGGCTTCCTCCTTCCCCTGGTGCCGCTTCCTTCCCGGGGCCTGGCCGGGGCGCTCTTGGCGCCGGCCGGGCTGGACCTACGTTACTTTTGCCGGAACCAAAAAGTCAACCCGGCGTGATGCCCAATATCTAGGAGTCGCGAGGCTCCGGCCGGCCGGTGTCGTTCCACAGGTGGATCACGCGGTCCTGGTGCTCGTACCCAAGGATGCTGATGGCGGCCGGACTCATGGCCAGGCGGCGCCCCTCTCCGGCAGCGTCCTCGATCCAGCGGGCGGCGAGGACCCTGAGCAGGTGGCCGTGCGAAACCAGGAGCACTCCGCCGTCCACCGCCAGGACTTTCTCGATCACCCGGTCTGCTCGCCTCCCCACCTGGTCGGGAGTCTCTCCTCCCGGCCCGCCATCGCGCCAAAGGTCCCACTCGGGGTTGTTGGCCCGGATCTGCGCCGAGGTCTGGCCGTCGTAGTCGCCGTAGTCCCACTCGGCCAGGTCGTTTTCGATCCGCGAGCCAGCCGAAAAACCGGCCAGCCGGCAGGTTTCGACTGCCCGCTGCAACGGGCTCGTCATAACCATCGTGAAGTGCCAGTCCTGGAGCCGTCTGACCAGGTCCTGGGCCTGCTCGCGACCATGCGCCGTCAGCGGAATGTCCGAACGGCCCGTGTGCCTCCCATTGAGGGTCCATTCCGTCTCGCCATGACGGACCAGTACGACCTGCTGTCGCAAAGCCTTACTGGAAGCTGAAACTGACGTCCCTCGCCCCGCCGAGCACCTGGATCGCGTAGCGGTTCACTGCCTGGTCATAGTCGCTGCTCTGCTGGCTGAGGTCCTGGGAACCCGCGAAGCTGTTCCCCCCGATCCGTGTCGCCCTGGCGCCGCCACTGACCTGGATCCGCCAGGCGGTCTTGGGTCCGTGGATGGAGATGTCGCGCGCTCCGCCTGAGATCTCGATCGGGATAGTGCCCGACGGCGCGGGCAGCGCGGCGTCCACGTTCCGGGCCCCCCCGGACAGGTCCAGCCTGATCAGGCGCAATTCGGCGATATCCAGGCGGACGTCGGCCGACCCTCCGGTGAGGTCCAGCGCCCAGGGGATTCGATCATTCAGCGTGACCGTGATCTGGCTGCGAGCGGCACCGAAAAAGGGGATGAACGGCCCGTGTGATTCCTGGATGCGGACCGTCCCGCTGTCCCGATCGAGGCTGACCTCGGGAGCGGGTTCGCCAGTCGGATAGTCGGCGTCCGCCCTGAACAGGGTGTTCCCCAGCGCAGACTCGGTTATGCGAACGGTGCCACCGAACTCCAGGCTCAGGGTTCCCGAGGTTAGCCCGTTCAGACTCTCCGACGCGTGCGCACTCTGGCTTCCTACCAGCTGGCTCGGGCCCAGGGCAGCGTATGCGACTGCTCCCAACAGGGCGACAATTGCGACCGCCATTCCCGCGGTAGCAGCGGTTCTCCGGTCGACGGTGTGATTGAGAATCACCTGGACGCCGGCGATCACCAGCAGAAGAGGCCACAGCGATGCCAGCCTGAGCAGGGCATCGCTCGACAGCCAGCCGAGATTGTCGAGCAGGAACAACACCCCCACCACGATCAGTACCGCCGGGAGCAGGTAACCGCGGTAGCGGTTCAAGGCCGGACCTAACGCATTCGCCGGGCGAGCACGAGCAGACCGAGGGCGATCAGGACAATCGGCCAGAAGATGTCCCACCGCCACCAGGTGAGGTAGCCGAGGTTGAGCAGAAGGAAGTAGATGCCGATTGCGACCAGGATGACGCCGCCCCAGACGGCACCCGGCCGGTGGCCGTAGCCGGGTCCCCACCAGTTGGGCGACCCGTGAGACGGGCCCGGCGAGGGGCCGACTGGCGGGGCGCCGCCAGATGTTGGCGGTGGTGGCGTCTCCGGCGGCGGTGGTGTCCCGGAAGGCCCGGAGCTGCTTGCCGGAGAAAACCAGTTGCGCCAGTCCTGTCGCATCTCCTGGCTCACCATGCGGAGCCGGCCACGGAAGTCGCCTGGCTGCGGGGCTCCCTGCGGAGGAGGCATGACAACCCAGAGGACCAGGTACAGCCAGAAGCCGACTCCAGGCGGCAGGAACGCCATCGCGACGAATGCGACGCGGATGAAGACCGGATCGACCTGGAAATAATGGGCGAGCCCCGAGCACACCCCGCCGATCATGCGGTCGGGACCGCGTCGAAGGATTTCCCCCTCCGTGCTCACGCCCATCCCGCGGCCATTATAAAAGCCGGTTCACCGTACTCGTTCAGGGACTGAGATCGCGCAGCCGGAAGAGAGCGGCCCCGGCGATCGTGGTCAGCAGCGCCAGTCCGAAAAGAACGAGGAACGAGCCGCTGTCCACCCGACCCAGGTTTATCGCATCCTGGGGCGAGTAATAGTGGAAGATCGAGAGCCGCCCCAGACCGCTGAGCTGGCTCCAGAGCGAGCTGGCGAAATTGACGGCATAAAAGAGGACGGTGACTGCGGCGGCCGCCCCGGCGGCGGCGGCCCGCTCCGATGCCACCGCCGAGAAAAAGAAGCTGTAGCCGGCGACCGCCAGGCCGAAGGCGGTGGCCAGCACCCCGATCGCGAAGAACGAGGCCGGGGCTACCTGGATGTGCTGGCTGAGCGCGCCCACCCAGATACCGCCGAGTGTGGCCGCCACGATGGCCAGCAGGGCCAGGACCAACGCCGCGACTTTACTCAGGAAGAACCGGATGCGGCCGACCGGATAGGCGAGCACGAGCTCGATGGTGCCCTGCTCGATCTCGCGGGCGATCGCCCCGCTGGTGAAGCTGATGATGAAGGCGGCCACGATCACCACCCAGATGAAGCTCAGGTACTCGGCTCCCAGGAAGCCGCCAAAAGTAAAGATGTTGGAGCCGCTGATATTGAACGCCTGCAGAAGGGCCTTCGGGAGGATGGTCAGGTATTGCTGAAAGAAGGCGGTGTGCTGCACGATGAAGCTGTGGAAGAGGAACACCACCAGGGCGCTGTAGAAAGCCGAGCCCAGGGCGTAGGAGGCGATGGTTTGCGCCTGCATCTTCAGGACCTTGATGGTCAGGGTCGGGTTCACGCGTCCACCTTTTCTGCCGGCTCCTCCTTGTAGTAATGGAGGAACACGTCCTCGAGGTCCGGCTCGCTGAAGGTCAGGTCGGCAACGTCGTAGGCGGCCAGGGTCCTGATCAGGGGATTGATGTCGCCCCGGACCGCGAGACGAACCCGGCGCTCGCCTCGGTCGAGCACGACAATCCCATCCCGCTCGAAGGCGCGCGGGTCGACCGGCTGGTTGAAGAGGACCGACATCTGCCGCACCCGCTTGGCCTTGAGCGCATCGATGTGCTCGAGAGCGACCAGCCGTCCCTCGCGGATGATGGCCACCCGATCGCAGAGTCGCTCCACCTCACTCAGGTTGTGGGACGAGAGGAAGATGGTCCGTCCTGCGGCGCGTTCCTCGCGCATCAAGTCCATGAAGATGACCTCCATCAGTGGGTCGAGACCCACGCTCGGTTCGTCCAGGACGAGCAGAGGCGCCTCGTGCATCAGGGCCTGGACCAGGCCGACCTTCTGGCGGTTCCCCTTCGATAGGTGTTTGATCGTTCGCCCCAAATCCAGGTCGAGCCTGTCGGCCAGAGCCTCGATCCGGCGGGGTCGGACCCCGCCATGGAGCCGGGCCATGAACTGGAGAAACTCGAGAACCCCCATGCTCTCGTACAGCCGAAGGTCACCCGGGATGAAAGCCAGGTCGCGGTGGACGCGTTCGGTCCCGGTCCAGCAGTCGCGCCCGAAGATCCGGGCGGTGCCGCCGTTCGACCGCAGCAGTCCCACCAGGACACGGATGGTGGTCGTCTTTCCCGCTCCGTTCGGACCGAGGAATCCGAAGATCTCTCCGACGCCGACCTGGAAGGTTAGGTCCTCGACGCCGCGATGGCGACCGTATCGCTTGGTCAGGCTCACAACCTCGATCGGAGGTATCGGCGGCATCCGGGCGCGAGCGTAGCAAATCAGTCGCCCGTGCTCAAGCATCTGCGAGACTTCACGCTCTGAGCACAGCGAAACGACTCGCGAGACGGCGCGTCCTGGTGGTGGGCGCGGGTTTCGGCGGTCTCGAGGTGGTGCGCGGCCTCAAGCGCGCGGACGTCGATACCGTCCTCGTAGACCGGCACAATTACCACCTCTTCACGCCCTTGCTCTACCAGGTCGCCTCGTCGCTGCTCGATCCGTCCGAGATCGCGCGTCCGGCCCGCACCATGCTTCGCCGGATTGCGAACGTCGACGTTCGGGTGGGGAGCGTGACTCGGGTTGACCTTGATACGCAGCAGGTCCAAACGGAAAACGGTCCGCTCGAGTACGACTACCTTGTCCTCGCCTCCGGGAGCATCAACAACTTCTTTGGAAACGACCAGCTTTCGCAGGCCGCCTTTGGACTGAAGGACCTGGGCCAGGCGCTGGCCTTGCGCAACCAGGTGTTATGGCAGTTCGAGCGCGCCTCCTGGAGTGGCGACCCCCAGGAGCGCCGGCGTTTGCTCACCTTCGTCATCGTCGGTGGCGGCCCGACCGGCGTCGAGTATGCCGGCGCCCTCTCCGAGCTGGTCGCGCTAGTACTACGCAAGGACTTTCCCTACCTGGATATGGCCGAGGTCCGGGTCGTCCTGGTCGAGCTGACCGATGGCCTCCTCGCCGGATTCGCGCCGCGGCTTTCGAAGGCGGCGGTCAGGACGCTGCGACGCAAGGGGATCGAGCTCATGCTCGGCGTGGCGGCTAAGGACTACACCGGCGGCGTCCTCCGCCTCTCGAACGGCCAGGACCTTGCCGTGGACACCATCGTCTGGACGGCGGGGGTTCGGGCAGCGCCCCTCGACCCCGGGCTCGGCGCCTTGAGCGTGCGGCAGGACCGCCTGCGGGTGCAACCCACCCTGCAGCTAGATGGTCATCCCCAGGTCTTCGTGGTCGGGGACCTCGCCGGAATGGTCCAGGACGGCCAGCCGCTTCCCATGATGATCCCGGCCGCCCAGCAGGAGGGCCGGCACGTCGCGAAGAACATCAAGCGGCTGATCCGCCAGGAACCGCTGCTGCCTTTTCGCTACAGGGACCCGGGGATGATGGCCACCATCGGCCGCAACTCGGGTGTGGCTCAGGTGGGCCCGTTCCGGTTCTCGGGGTTCATCGGCTGGGTGATCTGGCTCGGGTTTCACCTGCTCAAGGTGGTCAGCTTCCGAAACCGTTTGGTGATCCTGATCGCCTGGGCGGTGGACTACCTCTTTTACGACCGGCCGGTGCGGCTGATCACCGGTCCGTCGCCGCCGCCTGGTCGAGGTCTTTGACCAAGTCGCCACCCAGCATCACCAGCCGGACCCGCTCGGGGTCGCCGAGGATGGTGGCGTCGCCTGTCGGGTCGCCGTCGACCAGGATCAGGTCCGCCCGCTTTCCCTCTTCGACCGTCCCGACCTCTTTCTCTATGCGCATCAGCTCCGCATTCGTCCGGGTGGCAGCGATGATGGCCGCCATCGACCCCATCACCCGCGCCTGGCAGGCGATCTCCCGGCCCTTGTCTTTCTGCATGTCGGCCAGGACGTCCGAGCCGGAGCCGATCTTCAAGCCCTTCTCATAGGCCAGCCCGAGGGAGTCATAGGCGCCCGTCAGGCCTTGCCGGATCTTCCGGACGTTTGCCTCCGACCAGCCGTTCCCCGCTTCTCGCCGGGAGAGCAATTCATAGGTGATCACGGTGGGGACCAGGAAGGTGTCCTTGGTCGCCAGCATCTGGTCTGCGGTCTCCTCATCGAGGAAATTGCCGTGCTCGATCGAGCGGACGCCTGCCTTGAGGCAGTTCTGGATCGCCCGGGGCCCGTAGGCGTGCGCAAGCACGTATGTGGAGACTCCGCGGGCGACGTCGACCGCGGCGGACAGCTCCTCTATGGAGAACTGCGCCTGGTCGAGCTCGTCGCTCTCGGAGGCGGCGCCCCCACTGGCCATCACCTTGACCTGGTCGGCCCCACGCCGGAGCACCTCCCGGGCGGCGCGTCGCACCTCGTCGGCCCCGTCCGCCAGGATGCTTTCACTCGAGAGTCCGCTCAGCCAGGGAAAAGGCCGTCGCGAGCTCCGTGGGCGCGGGTCGCCGTGGCCTCCCGTCTGGGAGATGAACGGTCCGCTGATCAGCAATCGAGGCCCGCGGATGAGTCCCAGCCGGACCGCCTCCTTGAATCCCCAGTCGAGCCCGCCCGCATCGCGCACCGTGGTGAAGCCCGCCTGCAGGGTCGCCTCGATCTCGTGAGCAATCCGCAAGGCCAGCACCGCGGGCGGTAGGTCAACCTCTCTGCCCTCGTCAAGCTCGAC
>VBDY01000039.1 GCA_005882775.1 Chloroflexota bacterium
GGAGATCCCAGTGCTGGCCCGGATCATCCACGTGGTCGACGCCTACTTCGCCATGACCCAGCCGCGGCCTTACCGGCCGGCTCTCTCCCTCAGAGCCGCCACCTCAGAGCTGCGGCGCCATGCCGGCCGGCAGTTTGATCCCGAGCTGGTGCGCGTATTGGTCGACGCCTGATCCAGTACGCACGTTCCGTCTGGACAGAATGGCTCAGCCGTGGTATGGTATAGAGGTTCCGCCAGCGAGGCGGTTTTTTTGTGCCTCTCAGCCCAGGGCGGGAGTGCCTAGTTTCCCAGCCCGCGCCGGCGTCGCCTGCCCGAGAGGTTCAGGCGGCCCAGGATGAAGGCGTCGAGCACCCGGTGCGAAGCCACCACGCCGTCTCCCATCCGGCGGCTTCCCTTCCGGCGATCGGCCTTGAGGTCGATCAGGTATTTCTCCTGTTGCGCCCAGACCAGCTCGATCAGGCGGCTGAAGGCAATTCCCGGCTCGACCGCGATCCCGTCCTTTTCCAGGCGTTCCTTGACCGCCACCGGGAGGTCCTTCGCCTCGGCCAGGTTCAGGCGCTCTAGCGCCTCCAGCAGGTCGTCGAGCCTGCGCAGGTGATACCGGCGCTCCGCCTCGTTACCGTACGCTCGCGGTGTCGATTCCAATCGGTCCTCCTAGCCTGGTACTAAACGCGTATAACTCCGGATCCGGCTATTACTTCGACCCCCTGCTCCTGCAGGGCGTCGATCACGCGGTTGATGCCGATCGAGTCGCTTGGCATGTGCCCGGTGATGATCAGGTTGGCCGCCGGCAGCCGCATGGCCTCGAGCGTGCGCAGATCCGCCGGGTCGACGTGCATCGCCAGTATGGTGTTGATGCCGTGCTCATAGTAGGTGGAGAAGACCGGGGCACCACCGTTGGTGCCGGCCGCCATCTGGACCACCCATCGACCCACGGGATTATCGCCTTTTCCCAGCCACAGCTGCGGCTGGACCAGGGCGGCTTCCATTTCAGGGATGGTTTTCAGCTCCTCGACCAGGGCACCCGCCGTCGGCGCCCGACCGTCGACGTGCCGCTCTACGAAGTCGATGAAGTACTGCCGGCCGATCAGGTCGGCCGCCAGGTGAATGTTCATAAGCGGCATGCGCAGCAGCCTCGCCGCATCGATCACCCGGTCGTAGTTCCTCGAGTGTCCCGCCTTTTCCACGGGGCCCTTGCGTTCGAGCATGGCCTGATGGGCGCGGGGCCGCGGGATGCCGGCAGCCAACATCTGCTCCTCGTGCCGGTCGATCATCCGCGGGAAGTTGAGAGCGGCGCGTGATCCGATGGGATGGTGCGCAATCACGCCGTCGAGCCCCAGCTGTCGGGCGAGCAACAGCTCGCCCACGTCGATATCGATGCCGAACAGCACCCGGCGAACCTCTCCGTCCAGATAGACCTGCGAATCCTCGGGAGTTCGTTCGCAGCCGGCCAGCCGGTCGGCCAGCGCCATCACCTCTGTCAGGCGCATTGCCGCGATTATGGCAGCGTCCGCGGAGCCGCCGCCGCTCGGTTGCGCTATCGTCTCGTTTCGTGCAAGCACAGGACGGCGGCTTTGCCCCCACGTTCAAGGAAGCCGTCGGGCGCTGGCGGCGGCGGCACCGCCACCCGCCGCCGAACGAGACCTGGTTCGCGATCCACTACCGGGTCGGCTGGCTGGTCGAGCGGCTGAGCTATCTCGAGAGCATTCACCTTCTGCGCCAGGGGCTGGACGTCCGATCTCTGTCAGCCGAGCGGCCGGCCCGCAAGCGGCGCGACGATAAGGGCGCGGGTGGGACAACCGCCGACGACGAGGGGATCGACGTCGAAAACGAGCCGGTCACATCCCCGCCCGATGTCGCATAATCCGAGAGCGATGCGAGGCTTAAGAAAGCCGCGCTGGATCAGTGCCCTGCTCGGCGGTCTGGTTCTGCCGTTCGATCCGCTCCTCGGCATGGTATTGCTGGTGGTTGGTCTGTACGGGCGCTCATCGCGGCCGGCGGTCGTTCACGGTTCGGAGGCCGTCGAATCCTGAGGGTCTATCTCGGGCGCGCTGTGAGCGGAGAGCTGGGCCCGCGGAGCCTGGAGGCCGTCCAGCTCGCGCATCGGGCGCTCCTGGAGTTTGGGGCTGAGGTGCTCTGCGAGCGCGTGGCGGACCCCGACTACCGGCCTGGGCTGGACAGACCAGAGCTGATCGCGGAGATGATGCGCCGAGAGTTGGACCAGGCCGATGCAGGGTGTCTCGAGATGACCGGTAAAAGCACCGGTGTGGGCTTCGAGGCCGGCTGGCTTCTCGGACGCGGCCGGCCGGTGCTGGCTCTCTACGACACGGACGCGCCCCCGGCATCGGCCGTGGTCCGCCATCCACCCTTTGACCACTGCCTCTCGGTCGGCTACAGCGACCTGATGGAGATCAGGGCCGCGGTCACCGACTTCTGTCGCACCATCGCCGCGCACGTGGCAATTCGCGCCGAGGGCTGACTAACCGGCACGTAGACTGCTGGGGTGGCCTTCCGCGCCTGCGTCCTCACTGTCAGCACCAAGGGATCGCGGGGCGAGCGCGTCGACGAGAGCGGGGAGAAGGTCGCCGAGCTGCTCGGACGCCTTCCCGCCGAGGTGGTCGGCCGGGCGGTTGTCAGTGACGAGGTCCATGACATCCAGGAACAGTTGAGGGGCTGGCTGCGCAGGGTCGATCCAGACTTGATCGTGCTCACCGGCGGCACCGGTCTCGGTCCCCGCGATGTCACCCCGCAGGCGGTGGAGCCGCTGCTTTCCTATAGCGTGCCCGGCATGGCGGAGGCGATGCGGGCGGCCGGGTTGAAGAAGACGCCCCACGCCATGCTTTCTCGCTCCCTCGCCGGCGTGTCCGGCCGCACCATCATCCTGGCGGTCCCCGGAAGCCCGCGTGGCGCCGCGGATAGTCTCGAGGCTTTACTCGAAGCCCTGCCGCACGGGCTCCGCACGCTGCGCGGCGAGGTTGCTGACAGCCCGGCTGCCCACCGTCCTTCCTAGTCGCGGCCGGCGATAGCCTTACCGCATGCCCGGCCGGATCCGTGTTGGCATCTCCTCCTGGACCGAACCGACCCTGATAAAGGCGGGGACGTTCTATCCGCCTGACGCCACCACCGCCGAGGATCGACTGCGCTTTTACGCGACGAAGTTTCCGATTGTCGAGGTGGACAGCACCTTCTACGCCATCCCCAACCCGAAAACGGCGCAGCTCTGGGTCGAGCGGACCCCCAAGGATTTTGTCTTCGACGCCAAGGCATATGCCTTGCTCACGCAGCACCCCACGCCGGCAGCCCGCCTCCCCAAGGACCTTCGAGAAAAGCTGGGCGATTCGAAGGCAAACCTGTACTTCAAGGACCTGGCTCCTAAGGACAAAGAGAGTGTCTGGGACCGGTTCCGCGAGGGCCTGCAGCCCCTCCAGGACGCGGGCAAGCTGGGGGCGGTCGTCTTTCAGTTTCCAAAATGGTTCCTGCCCAACCCCGCTTCGTATCGCTTCATGGAGGACCTGCGCGAGTGGCTTCCGGATTTCGCGATCGCCATCGAGTTTCGGCAGGTCGCCTGGATGAAGGAGGAGCGCCGTGAGCGGGTCTTCCAGTTCCTCAAGGGCCACGGATTCACTTACGTGGCGGTCGACGAACCCCAGGGCTTCTCCTCGAGTGTCCCTCCGGTGATCGCGGTCACCGCGCCGCTGGCCATGGTCAGGTTCCATGGACGTAACCAGGAGACCTGGGAGAAGAAGGGCATCAGCACCGCTGAGAAATTTCGATACCTGTACGACCGCCCGGAGCTGAAGGCATGGGTGCCGAACCTGCGGAAGATGGCTGCCGACGCGACCGAGGTCCATGCAGTCATGAACAACTGTTATTCGGACTACGCCGTCCGCAACGCGGCAGACCTGAGCGAGCTGCTGGCCTGAGGCGGCGCCGGCTGCCGGCCGGCTGCGGCAAGGAATCGGGTAGGTAGGGAGTTGAACTGGTAGCCCTCAGCGGCGCCCAGATGCAAGCCTATCAATCGGCCCCGTGCCCGTATTGCGGTGCCACCTGGAATCCACCGGGGGCCCAGGCGTGCGTCAACTGCCACAACGCGCTGCCGCCGGCGCAACCGACCTACGCCCCGCCTGGCTACGGGCAGCCGGGACAGGCTCCCCAATCCGGGCCTCCGCCCGACCAGCAGCCGGGCTATCCGTATCCGCCGGCGGCCTACCCGCCGCAGCCGGGATATCCGCCCCAGGCGCCGTACCCGGGGCAGGCTCCGCAAGGATACCCGCAGGGATACGGGCAGGACCCTTACGCCCAGGCCCAGGCGGGGCAAGGCTATCCCGGGTACCAGCCCGGCGCGCCCTACCCACCCGGCTATCCGGGTCAGACGTCCTACCCCGGGTATCCTCCGGCGCCGGCCGCGGCTGCGCCCACCAACACGCTGACCCTGTTCGGCCAGCAGGTCGCACTGCCTATCAACCTGCCCGCCACGCTTGCGCGGCTGCGCCTTCAGAACGCCATGGTGCTGGTTGGGGCGGGTATCGTGCTTCTCCTGGTTGTGCTGGGTGCGCTGCCCCTGCTCGCATCCAGCCAGATCAGCGGAGCGGACACGGCGATCACCCAGGCCATTTCCCACGAGAAGAAGGTCGACTCCGCTTTCAATGACTTCTTCAAAACCGGGTCATCCTCAGCCGACCTGACGGCTCAGACCGCAGAGCTCCACAAGGAAGTGCAGAACGTTGCCGATGCGCTCAGCCTGGTTCAGGCAGACGAGGCGGCACTCAAATCCGCTGACCAGCGGCTCGCCATCATGTCCTGGCTGGCGCTGCCAAAACATGGCGCGATCGTCAAGGAGCGTGCCCGGCTGGCGACCGCTCTCAAGGGTTTGCAGCAGGCTGACCAGGCGCTCACCGCCGGCGTGAACCAGGGCAAGGTGATCGAAGCCCTGTTCGGTGCGCTGGTCGATTACACGAAGATGGCCGCCGCCGTCACTCGCCACGATCTGACCGGCGCCGGTGCCCCGTACCCGGACGCGCACGAGAAGATGCAGCTGGCGCTCTCGCTCGATTCTGGCCCGGGTATCCCGACCGGTCTCGACAAGGAGCTCAAGGCCTTCGACGACGTGTTGAACGACACCGAGCAGATGGTCCAGGCGATCCAGTCGAAGGACTCAGCAGGAACCCAGAAGTACGCCGCGATGATTCAGTCAGCCCTGAAGGCCATGACCGCCGCCGCAAACACGATTCCGTCCGACTACAACACCAAGAACTTCCAGCCGATGCAGGACGCCTACCACGCGGCGATGAAGTCGCTTACCTCAGCGTCCTAACGGCCTGCGGGCCGCTCTAGCGCCCCGCTCTTACCACCCTCCTTCCTGACCAGCTCCACCCCTTCGACTGTCATCCAGCGGTCGGCGCTCTTTGCCATGTCGACCACGGTCAAAGCCGCCACCGAGGCCGCGGTCAGCGCCTCCATCTCCACGCCGGTGCGGGCTTCGCAACGGACGAGCGCCTCGATCCGGACCCCCGGCAGCTGAGAGTCGGTCTCAACGCTGACCTCCACCAGGGTCAGGGGCAAGGGGTGGCACATCGGAATCAGCTCGCTGGTCCGCTTGGCCGCCTGGATGCCGGCGATCCGGGCGGTCGCCAGCACCTCGCCCTTCGGCAGGTCGCCCGCCTGGATGGCATGCATGGCTTCGTTCGTCATCCGCACCCTGGCACGCGCCACCGCTTCCCTCAGGGTGACCGCTTTCTGCGATACGTCGACCATGCGCGCATGGCCGGATCGGTCGGTGTGTGCCAGCGGTGAGTCGGTCATTTGCGTTCAGCCGCCAGGTGATCGATGTCATCGCGCCGGAAGTCTTTCTGCTGTGGCCGGTTCGATGTCCCTCGAAAGATCGCCTGCTCCCCGTAGCGCTCGCGCAACGCGTCCAGCCGATCATCGAGCGCAGCCCGCTCCGCGGCTCGGCTTTCGAGCAGGCTCAGCTGTACGGCTCGCGCCTCCAGGTTGCTGACCCCGGCGCCGATCAGCCGAACCGGCCGCGATTGGTCCAGATGCTCATCGAGAAGCCGCGTGAAGGCCTGGGTGAGCTCGTCGTCACGGTCGCTGGGGTAGGTAAGGGTTGCCTGACAGGAATGAGTCTCAAACGGGTAGTAGCGAATTTTCATGGCGACCGTGCGCGCGGCCAGGCCATGCCCGCGGAGGCTGTGGCCGACATCCTGGAGCAGGGCCAGAGCGGTTTCGCGAAGCCTGGGCGGATCCAGGACGTCCTGGTCGAATGTGACCTCCCGGGAGATGCTCTTCGGGTCGCCGGGCGGCATCACCGGGCTGGGATCGATGCCGCGCGCATGGGCGTGCAGCAGCCGTCCGTACTGGCCGAACAGCTCTCCCAACAGCAGCTCCGGGAGCGCAGCCAGATCTCCGATGGTGCCCACCCCCAGGGGCTCGAGCCGCCTTATCGTGCTGGGGCCGCACCCGGGCAGCTTCGATATCGGCAATGGCCGCAGGAACGCCGCCTCCCCGCCCGCGTTGACGACCACCAGGCCGCGTGGCTTGCGCAGCTCCGACGCCACTTTCGCCACCAGCTTGCAGGTGGCGATCCCGATGCTCAGGTCGAGTCCGCAGCTGCGCTTGACCTCGTCCCGCAGCCGCACGGCGACGGGTTCCGGCTGGCCCATGAGCGCCTGGGACCCGGTCAGGTCGAGGTAGGCCTCGTCCAGGGACATTGGCTCTACCAGGGGTGAGTAGCCATGCAGGATCTGGAAGACCTGCTCCGAGGCGTCGCGGTACGCCTTGAAATCACAGGGGACGAAGATCCCCTCGCGGCAGAGCCGCCGCGCCCGAGCGAGCGGCATCGCGGAGCGAACTCCGAACACGCGCGCTTCGTACGAAGCGGCCGCCACCACTCCTCGCTCACCAGGAACCCCGCTCCCGCCCACGATGACCGGCTTGCCGCGCAGCTCGGGCCGGCGCAGCTGCTCGACCGAGGCGTAGAACGCATCCAGGTCGACGTGCATGACGACGCGCGCCATGTTCGTATCTTATGCGCCGCCTTTGCGCTCGCTCCTATAGTGGAGCGGGGCAATCGAGCTTGTATCCATTCGAACGCTTCAGCGAGAGCGCCAAGGAGGTACTGACCCTCGCCCAGTCAGAAGCCGAACGGGCGGGCCATTCCTACATCGGGACAGAGCACCTTCTGCTTGGTCTGATCGCTGAGGCGGATGGTCTGGGTGGCCAGGTGTTGCGGGGTTCTGGCCTGGATCTGGCCGCCACCCGGGCCGAGATCGAGCAGGTTGTGTCCGGAGGCGAGCGGACCGTGCAGAAAGAGATGATTCCCACCTCGCGTGTCAAACGCATCATCGAGATGGCCTTCGACGACGCCAGGCTCCAGCATCAAACGCTCGTCGGAACAGACAACGTGCTTGCCGCGTTGCTGGTTGAGGGACAGGGAGTTGCGGCCCATGTGCTGGTGGACCGCGGCGTGACTGTCGAACGGGTGAGGTTGGAGATCGGCCGGCTCAGGGATAAGGGTGTCACGGACAGGATTCGACCGGGCACAGTTGGAACCCGCAAGCACCGGCACCTCGAAATTGCCGACAGCCACGGCCGGACTGTCTATGTCGACGCGGTCTTTCCGGCCGAGTATTCCGACGCCGAGTGTGAGAGTGTCGCTTCCCGTATCCGGAGGGCGATTCTGGAGCCCTAGAGAGCCCGTACGGGCTTGAGATCCTCCCCCCAGCGCTCCAGCGAATCGATGATTGGCCGCAGCGTCCGGCCCTGCCGGGTGAGCTTGTACTCGACCCGAGGCGGCACCTCGGGATAGGCGGTGCGGGTCAGCAGCCCCAGCTGTTCGAGCTCTCGCAGCCGGGCGCTCAGAATCTTCGGGGTTGATCCGGGAAGCATCCGAGCGAGCTCGCCGAAGCGCTGCGGGCCGTCCATCAGGTTGTGGAGGATCAGGAGCGTCCACTTGGCGCCGACGATCGCCAGCGCCCGCTCGACCGGACACTCGTGTCCGGCGCTGACCGCGGCCAGGGCTCGCATCTGACCGTTGCCGGTACTTGCTCTCCTCATTTCCCTTCTTCTGACACTTTACTTTTGGTAACTACTTGCTTTTTTAAAGCATAAGGCCGTAGGCTGAGGTGGTCAATATATCCGGCATATCCGGCCCGGTCGGGGCAATCGGGGGTTTTATCAATGAGCGCTGATTTCGGTCTGTTCGTTCTACGCGTCGTCCTGGGCGTGGTGGTGGCGGCCCATGGCCTGCAGAAGTTCGGGTTTCTCAAAGGCTACGGGCTGAAGGGGATCACCCAGGGTTTCAAGAGCATGGGGTTCTGGCCCGCCGAGTTCTGGGCGCCGCTGATCGCCGTGGTCGAGACCGCCGGCAGCGCCCTGATGATTCTCGGCCTTGGGGGTCCGATCGTTCCCGGTCTGATCGCAGCGGACCTGGCCGTCGCCGCCATAGTTGTCCACTGGCCGAAGGGCTTCTGGGTGACCGATGGAGGCATCGAGTTCGTGTCTCTGATATCTGGAGCCGGCGTGGCCCTGATCTTCGCCGGGTACGGTCGCTGGTCCCTGGACTCGGCCTTCGGCATCAACTACGCCAGCTGGCTCCGTCCGGTCTGGGCGGTTCTCATGCTTGTCGGCGTCGTGCTTGCTCTGGCCAGCCGCTCCCTTCGGGCGTCGAGCCCGGCTCCTACGGCCTGAGGCGAAGCGGGGAGACGCCTGTAACGGGGGCGTAACAGCCCAGAAAACGCTGAGTCACGCGCTTGCAGCGGCGATATGATGCCGGGGCTGGCAAGGCCCGCCGGCGTCCCTGACCTCCGTCCCCTCTCTGCTCCAACGCTATCCCCTCCTTCCGGCGGGCCGCCGCTCTTCCTACTCAAAGAAACTGATCGGGCGGTTGTGCTCCATTCCGGCCCTCACCGCGGCCGTCGCGCCAAATTCGATGCGCTCCGATGCCTGATTCGGGCCTATTCCGCGCCCGCCCGCCGCTAAAGGCCGCGCCTGCGGCGCGGCTACTCCCCCGCCTGAAAGATCCCGGCTGGTGGCTCGTTGCGCCGGGGCGTGGCCAAGTGGATCGGTGCCTTCGAGGACATCTTCATGGTCGGCAAGTGGGTGTCGATCGTGGCAGGCATCTTTGGGGTCAGCGTCGCCGGCTTCCTGTTCCTGGGTCACGGGGGTTTCGGGTCGGGTAGCGGCACCGTAACCCCCACCCCGATCGACCCCGGTCCGGCGATTTCGCGAAGCGGCGACGCCATGCGGCAGCTTCAGAGCATGAACGTGGTGATCAACGGCAGCCTGGGGGCGGGCGACACCAGCGTTCAGATCACGGGGACGGGCAAGCTGGTTTACCCGCACGAGGAGACCTTGTCACTCCAGCTCCGGATCCCGGCCAAAGTCGCCGGCGACCTGGACACGATCGTGGCCGTCAACGAGCGGATCACCAAGGGTAGGGTCCTGATTCAGATCCCGTCCCAGGGGCCCTCCTACAAGGACGTGACAAACGAGCAGAGCGCCCAGATCGTCCCGGGCATGGACCCGGTCGCCAACCTCGCCTTTTCGCATGCCTTCAGGGCGGCGGACGACCAGGGGGACGTCCAGCTCGACGGCGTCGACGTGCATCACTTCTCCCTGGAGGTCAGCCCGACGAAGTACGTCGAGCAGCTAAAGGCGGACCCCCAGAGTTCGCTCTCCCCCCAGGCGGAAGCCGAGCTCATCAATGCGGCGATCCAGGTGGATATCTGGATCGGAGCCAGCGACGACTATGTCCACCAGATGAAAATCGCGGTCACCACGAAAGACATCCGCTGGGATATGGCCTATACGTATTCCAGCTTCGTCAGGCGGTCTTCGGGAGGATCCGCCTAAGCTTCAGACGCCGACCTTCGCCGGCTCGCGTTCCCGCTCACGGGCTGGGGTCCGGCCAGAGTATTCGCGCAGGTCCTCCTCGGTGAGGTGGCCGGCAGCGATCATCAGTTCGACGTAGGTGACCCCCAGATGCGGCGCGGCCCGCCGCAACACCCAGGGCGGCGGGTTCTCCTTGTTCTTGTTGACCGCCTGGTAGAAGTAAATCTGGTTGAGGTCGCAACGCACAGCCAGCCTGTGAAGGGAAATATTCTGTTCGCGGCACTTGCGCTTGAGATACTCGCGGAAATCCAACTCTGGTCGTAGCCCTCCTGCCAGGGTGCCGCTTTGCGGGTCACGCGACCCGGCTAAGACCAGCTAATTATAGGTATCCGCGGGCAGGCTTCGACCGGTGCGCAGCCGGGCGAGTACCTCGGGCAGCTCGCCCAGGCGGTCGATGACGAAGTCGGCCAAGCCCTCGGGATCCTCCTCCTGGCGCCATTCCCGAAGCAGGCCGGCCCGCATTCCGAGCCGCTGGGGTCCCCGCACATCCTCTTTGAGGCGGTCGCCCACGAACACTGCCGCGGCGGCTTCGACCCCGATCTTCTTGAGGGCATCACGGTAGATGGCTGGATGCGGCTTGCGCCACCCGATTCCTGAGGAGAAGGTGATGCCGTCGAAATACTGCTCCAGGCCTAGCGCCCGAAGCTGTCCCAGCATCAGGCTCGGCAGGTAAGCAGCATTCGAGACCAGCCCGAGCTTGAGACCCTCGCCCCGAATAACCTCCAGGGTCGGCACCACGTCCGGACCGACGTGAACGCTCCCGATCCAGCCCTCCTGCTCGAGCTCCATCACCCTCTCGATCAGCTCCGGTTTGAGCTCCAGGCCGATCTGCCGAAGGCTGGCGTCGTATAGGGTGGCGATCTCAACCTCCTCCTCGCGCCCGGTCTCGTAGTCGCGCTGGATCTCCTGGTCGACGATCAGGGACACCCTCTCTATCAGGACCTGGGCCTCCGGTACCTCTCGCTCGAGCTGCGTCCGGAGCAGGTCATTCACACGTTGGTAAGCAGCGAGCAGGGCGGCATGAGGCCGCTCGTCGAAATGGATCAGGGTATGTCCATAGTCGAAGAGCACGGCGCGCAGCGGCTGACTCATGCCAGGGAGCGCAGGGTTTCCAGGTTTTCGCGCCCCTCGAGCAGCTCCTCGCCGGGCGTTTCCAGGATGAAAGCGCAGTGACGCAGCGGCTCGAACTGCAGCAGCGCCCGAAAGCCCTCCAGGCCGATGAAGCCCTTGCCGATGTGATGATGCCGGTCAGCCTTGCCGCCGAAGGCCACGGTCGTGTCGTTGCAATGGCAGGCGTGGATCCGCTGAGGCGGGATGATCGCCACCATCTCCTCGAGGATCCGGCGCATGCCCTCAGCGCCCCGGACGTCATAGCCGGAGGCGTAGGCGTGGGCGGTGTCGAAGGCAACCCCTAGCCGCTCCGCGTGCTGGGGCAGCCGCCCCAGGATCTGTGCCAGGTCATCGAAGCGGGCGCCCACGTAGGCCCCTCCTCCGGCCGAGATTTCCAGCAGGCAGGTGATCGAGTTCCTGACCGTGCTCAGGGCGTAGTCGAGGGCTGCTACAACCCGATCGATGCCCAGCTGTGCACCATCGCCCATGTGGCTGCCCACGTGGGTGACCACGTAACGGCAGCCATATGACTCCGCCCTTGTCATCTCGCTGACCAGGGCATCCTTGGATTTGCGATAGAAGCTCGGGTTGGGCCCGGCCAGGTTGATCAGGTACATCGCGTGAGAGAGAACGGGGTTCACGTCGAGCGCTTTCATGGACGCTTTGAAGGCCGCCGTCGCCTGCGCATCGACCGGCGCCGACCGCCACGCGCTCGGGTTGCCGGTGAAGATCTGGACGGCGTTCAGGCCCAGGGTTCGGATTTCCTCGACCACCCTATCCAGCCCGCGGCCGGTCCGCACGTGCATCCCGATCCGCAGCGTCGTCATCCAGCCGATGCGGGCTTGAGGGACTTGAGGGTCGCCATGATCCGTTCGATTTCGGCGTCCTGTGCCCCCAGGTGGGACTGGATCTGGAGGGCGGTGTGCAGGACCGCGTCCGCGTCTTCATAGGTCGCCTGCGCCCTCTTGTCGGATGCGGCGGCGAGCACGTTCTGCCCGACGATGATGATGCTGAGCAAGACCAGCTGGAGGAATGTCTGGCTGATCCACGATACGATCAGAA